>CAZYUT010000071.1:7475-10306 GCA_964650735.1 uncultured Hyphomicrobiaceae bacterium | reverse complement strand
TCGAGATCATGTGGGATCACCAGATGTTCGAGGTTGACGGCTGGGTCGTTCCTGTTGGCAACGAAGACCAGCTAGAGCTGATAAAGGACTACCTGTATTTTGCTACCGACACGCAGCGTTTGGCGGATCAGGCGAAGTACATTGCATATGCTCCGGCGCGCAAGTCCTCGGTCCCGAAGGTCAGCACCCATGCCGATAGCGGCGTCGACATGAAGCCGCACATGCCGACCAGCCCGGAAAACTTCGAGACCGCCATTCAGTTCAACACCGACTTCTGGGCAGACTATGGCGACCTGCTCGAAGAGCGTTTCAACGCCTGGGTTGCGCAATAATCTGAGCAACTGAAAACTCTGGGGAGAGCTGTCCATTGCGGCTGCTCTTCCCCGCTTTAACGAACGAAGGCAAGCGGTGATATGCAGGACGCGACGCCGGCACAGATCGAGACGCTGACGACAGCCGACGGCACTCCGCTGAAAGAGAGCATCCGGCGGTCGGAGCGGCGCGCGCGCGTCCGGGCCTTTCTGCTGGTTTCTCCACTGCTGGCTTTCCTCGTCATCACCTTTGTCGTGCCGATCATCGCGATGATGACGCGGTCGGTTTACAACCCCGAGGTCGTCAACTTCCTTCCCAACACCGCCGAGGCGCTGCAGCAATGGGACGGCACCGGCGTGCCGGACGAACCGGTTTTCGCTGCCATGGCGGCAGACATGGTCAAGGGGCAGGAGGACCGCACCATCGGCCGTGTTGCCGCGCGCATCAACCGCGAGTTGCCGGGCGCGCGCAGCCTGATGCTGCGGACGGCGCGCAACCTCGATGAGATGTCCCCGCCATACCGGGAAGCGTTCATCGCGGAGGATGAGCGGTGGACCGATCCTGAATTCTGGGGAATCCTCAAACGCGAAAGCCGCCTGATCACGCCCAGCTATTATCTGCTCGCGCTCGATTACGAATACACGGCCACTGGCGAAATCGCGCCGCGCGCAGAAATCTATCAGATTTACACCGATCTGTTTATCCGCACGGCCTGGATGAGCGTCCTGATCACAGTGCTGTGCATCCTGCTGGCCTATCCGGTGTCGTACTTGCTGGCGACATTGCCGCTGCGGTACTCCAATCTCCTGATGGTCCTGGTGCTGCTGCCATTCTGGACATCGCTGCTGGTGCGCACATCGGCGTGGATCGTGCTCCTACAGCAACAAGGGGTGATTAACGACTTCCTTGTCAGCCTTGGCGTCATTGGGGACGATGGTCGATTGCGCATGATCTACAACCAGACCGGCACCATCGTGGCGATGACCCATATCCTGCTGCCATTCATGATCCTGCCGCTGTATTCGGTGATGAAGACCATCAATCCGAGCTATCTTCGCGCAGCGCGCTCGCTCGGCGCGAACCCGCTGGTCGCCTGGTTCCGGGTCTACTTCCCGCTCACACTGCCTGGATTGGCCGCGGGGGTCATGCTGGTCTTCATTCTGGCGATTGGCTACTACATCACGCCCGCGCTCGTCGGCGGCGAGACCGGGATATTCATCTCGAACATGATCGCCAACAACATGCAGGGCACCAGTTCGCAACTTCGGCTTGCGGCCGCGCTGGCAACGATCCTGCTTGTGCTCGTGATGATCTTCTATTGGCTGTTCAACAAGCTGGTGGGCGTGGAACGGCTGAAGTTCGGCTAGGCTTGCGACAGGACCGGAAGGGAAACACGATGGCGCTGCCACCTTATGCAAGCACGCTTGAGCGGGTCTGGTACTACGCTTATCACCTGATCTGCGCGCTGATCTTTCTGTTTCTGATCTTCCCGATCCTTGTGATCCTGCCCCTTTCGTTCAACGCCGAGCCTTACTTCACCTTCACCAGGGAAATGCTGAGTTTCGACCCGGCGGGCTATTCGCTCCGCTGGTATCAGGAACTGCTCGGCAGCGACGAGTGGATGAGCTCGGTGCGCAACTCCTTCATCATCTCCATAAGCTCAACCATCATCGCGACGACCCTCGGCACGCTGGCCGCGCTCGGCCTCAGCCGCCGCAACATGCCCGCCCGCGGCTTCATCACCGCGGTGCTGATTTCACCGATGATCGTGCCGCTGATTATCACCGCCGCGGCGCTGTTCAGCTTTTACGCTCGCATCGAACTTTCGCAGACCTTCTTTTCCATCATCATGGCGCATGTGGTGCTTGGCACGCCCTTCGTCGTGATCACCGTGACGGCGGCGCTCGCCAGCTTCGACGAGCAATTGATCCGCGCGTCCTCCAGCCTCGGCGCGAACGCGACAACAACATTTTTCCGGGTGATCCTGCCGTTGGTTTTGCCCGGGGTCATCGCGGGGGCGCTGTTCGCCTTTGTCACCTCGCTCGACGAAGTCGTGGTCGTGCTGTTCCTCGCGGGGCCGGAGCAGACGCCGATCACCGTGCGCATGTTCTCCGGCCTGCGCGAGGAAATCAGCCCGACAATCCTGGCGCTCGCGACGATCCTCGTCGGCATCTCGATTGTTCTGCTGTCGACGCTTGAGCTGATCCGCCGCCGCGGCGAGCGGATGCGCGGCCTCAGCCCCGGCTAGAGCAGGCCAGCATGGTCCGCGAGCCTGCGATGCGCGTCTCGTCGCAGGCGCGGGCGATTGCGCATCTGCGAGCGAGCGTTTAGCTTCGCAGCAGATATCCGCTGCGAAGACCGAAAGCCACGACCATGTCCAGCAAGCCTCAATTCCGGTGGGAGGACCCGCTGCTGCTCGAAGAGCAGTTGAGCGAGGATGAACGCCTAGTGCGCGACACCGCGCGCGCCTATGCGCAGGACAAGCTGATGCCCCGCATCATCTCGGCGTTCCGCGAGGA
>CAZYUT010000071.1:0-7375 GCA_964650735.1 uncultured Hyphomicrobiaceae bacterium | reverse complement strand
CCACGGCTCCGACCCCGGCGGGATGACGACGCGCGCGGCCGCCGTTTCCGGCGGCTACCGGCTGAGCGGCGCGAAAACCTGGATCACCAACGCCCCGATCGCCGATATCATGGTCGTCTGGGCCAAGCTCGACGGCGTTATCCGCGGCTTCATCCTCGAACGGGGGATGGCCGGGCTCGAAACCCCGGCGATCGAGGGCAAGCTCAGCCTGCGCGCATCGATCACCGGCCAGATCGTGATGGACGGCGTCTTTGTGCCTGAAGAGAACCTGCTGCCGGGCGTCCAGGGCCTCAAGGGCCCCTTCGGCTGCCTGAACAAGGCGCGCTTCGGCATTGCCTGGGGCACGCTAGGCGCGGCGGAGTTCTGCTGGCACGCTGCCCGCGACTACACCCTCGAGCGCACGCAATTCGGCCGGCCGCTCGCGGCCAACCAGCTGATCCAGAAAAAGCTCGCCGACATGCAGACCGAGATCGCGCTCGGGCTGCAAGGCTGCCTGCAGGCGTCGCGGATGCTCGATGAGGGGACTTGCGCCCCGGAGACAATATCGCTGCTGAAGCGCAACTCCTGCGGCAAGGCACTGGACATTGCCCGCGCCGCGCGCGACATGCACGGCGGCAACGGCATCAGCGAGGAGTACCATGTCATGCGCCATCTGGTGAATCTGGAGACGGTGAACACCTATGAGGGCACGCACGACATTCACGCGCTGATCCTGGGCCGCGCGCAGACCGGCTTGCAGGCGTTCACCGGCGAATAAGGTCACTGCCGCGTTGGGCGTGCGGCAGACCCGGGCCGCCGGTTCGCAAGCACGCAGCTTGGACTTCAGCCGAACAGACGCGCGTGTTCGATCTTCGGGCAGCGGTCGGCGACGACCTGCAGCCCCGCCTCCCTAGCGATGCGTGCGGCCGCCTGGTTCACCGCGCCGATCTGCATCCACAACACCTTTGCGCCTATGGCAATCGCATCCTGCGCGATCGGCACCACAGCATCAGGGTGTCGAAAGACATCGACGACATCCACCGGCTGCGGCAGATCGGTCAGCCGCGCGACAACCGGACGGCCCCAGATTTGGCGCCCCGGCCGCCCAGGGTTCACCGGGAACACCTCGTAACCGTGCTCAAGCAGGTATTGCCCGACATAATGGCTCGGCCGGTCAGGATTGGGGCTGGCGATGATGACCGCGAAACGGCGATAGCGCGTGAGAATGTCCTTCAGTCCCTCGTCACTCTCTACAAGCGCCATGCGGCTCAGCGCCCTTTCCAACTCGGCTCGCGCTTCTCCAGGAAGGCGCCGATGCCTTCTCTGGCGTCCGGCTCCATCATGTTGGCCACCATGACGCCAGCGGCGTAATCATAGGCCTGCGACAGTGGCAGTTCGGCCTGGCGGTAAAACGCCGCCTTGCCGATCGCGACCACGGCGGGCGACTTCGCGGCGATTTTTTCGGCCAGCTCAAGCGCCGCCTCCAGGACGCCGCCAGCCTCCACCACGCGGTTGATCAGGCCATACCGCGCGGCCCGTTGCGCGTCGATCATCTCGCCGGTCAGCAACATCTCCATGGCATGCTTGTGAGCGACATTGCGCGACAGCGCGACCATCGGCGATGAGCAGAACAGCCCGATATTGACCCCCGGCGTGGCGAATTTCGCCTCTTCGGCCGCCACGGCAAGATCACAGGACGCGACAAGCTGACAGCCCGCCGCCGTTGCCGTGCCGCTCACCGCCGCGATGACCGGCTGGGGCAGGTGAACGATCTGCTGCATGACCTCTGCGCATTTGCGCATCACCTCCTCGTAAAAGCCGCGGCCGCCGTCCGGGTCGGCGCGATGGGCGTTCAGTTCGCGCAGATCGTGTCCGGCGCAGAACACCGGAGGGGCATGGTCGATCACGACGACTTGCGCCGTATTGTCGGCGGCGATCTCGCTCAGCCGCTCGCCCAGCGCGGTCAGCAGCGCGTGGGACAGCGCGTTGCGCGCCTTTGGCCGGTTCAGGGTGAGCAGAACGATCGCGCCGCGCCGCTCCATCAGCAGGGGGATGTCAGCGTTCGCATCTGGCGCCGAGATGTTGGCCGCAACACTGGTCATGGTTATGCACTCGCGTTACCTGTTGGACGAGTTCAAAGCTAACCGATTTGAGCGGGTTCTGCACGCCCTGCCAGAAAAACAGAGGAATGCCGATGACGAATGAGCGCCAGCCGGGCGCGATGAGCCTGTCCGAGGTTGATGACTTCCTTGACAGAGAGTTCGCCGAAATCCGGCGTACCGCGCCGACGCTGAGGGTCGAGGCGGTCGCGCACGGGTTCGCGCGGCTGCGCCTTGGCTACGAGCCGCAGATGCTGCGCCCGGGTGGGACAATTTCCGGTCCGGCGATGTTCACTCTGGCAGATATAGCCATGTATGTCGCAGTGCTGGCCAGCATCGGGCCGGCGGCGCTGGCGGTCACGACGAATCTCAACATCAACTTTTTGCGCCGGCCGCAGCCAGGCGACCTGATCGGCGAGGCCAGTCTGCTGAAGCTGGGCAAAAGCCTGGCCGTCGGGGAAATTTATCTGCGCACGCCCGGCAGCGCGGATTGCGTGGCGCACGCGGTCAGCACGTATGCGCTGCCCCCGAATCATAAACGGTAGCCCAATACCGTACGCGTAAGGCTATGTTTTCGCGCCTTTTTTGGTCTTAATCTCGTTTTTTCTTGACCCGCCAGCGCTGATGGGCTACACGCCGCAACCGGTGGCGACGCGGGCGCGTCCACGCGAGCGAATTTCCCGAAAATTTGGAGCAGAGGCCATGAAGACCTTCTCGGCCAAGCCCTCGGACATTGAAAAAAAATGGGTGCTGATCGACGCCGAGGGGCTGGTGGTGGGCCGGCTGGCGGCGCTGATCGCCATGCGCCTCCGGGGGAAGCATAAGCCGTCCTTCACGCCGCACATGGATGACGGCGACAACGTCATTGTCATCAACGCGGACAAGGTCGTATTCACCGGCCGCAAGCGCAACGACAAGACCTACTACTGGCACACCGGCTATCCGGGCGGCATCAAGGAGCGCAAGGCGCACCAGATCCTAGATGGGCGCTTTCCAGAGCGCGTGCTGGAAAAAGCCGTAGAGCGGATGCTGCCGCGCGGTCCGCTCGGGCGCCAGCAACTGAAGAACCTGCGCGTCTATGCCGGGCATGAACACCCCCATGACGCTCAGCAGCCAGAGCCGCTCGATGTGGCGTCGCTGAATCCGAAGAACACCAAGAGAACCTAGAGATTATGTCCGAGCAGGAAATCAAGTCGCTGGAAGAGCTTGGCGCTGCGGCCGATGCGCAGGAGCCCGGCGAGGGACTCGGCGGCAGCCCGGTTTACGAACAGAAGCTCGACGCGCAGGGCCGCGCCTACGGAACGGGCCGGCGCAAGAATGCCGTTGCCCGCGTTTGGGTCAAGCCGGGCAAGGGGCAGATCTTCGTGAACAAGAAGGAGATGTCGGAATACTTCGCGCGCCCGGTGCTGCAGATGCTGGTGCGCCAGCCGCTGGTGACGGCCAATCGCGATAGCCAGTACGATATCATGTGCACGGTCTCTGGCGGCGGGCTTTCCGGACAGGCGGGCGCGGTGCGCCACGGCATTTCGCTTGCCCTGACGCGGTATGAGCCGGATTTACGGCCGGTTCTGAAAAAGCACGGCTATCTGACGCGCGACGATCGCCAGGTCGAGCGCAAGAAGTACGGCAAGGCGAAAGCCCGCAAGAGCTTCCAGTTCTCCAAGCGTTAAGCATCGTTGGGGAGCACGCAGAAAAATGGCTGGCGCGAAGCCAGCCATTTTTATTTCAGCGGATGTTGCCGTATTTTGAGCGCTTTCAGATAACTCGGGGTCAGACAACGCGCTCCAACTCGTTCTTTTTGTTTTATTTTGGTCGCTTCGCGCCCGCCCCCGGCTCGGGACGCAAAACCGGTTTCCGATTTTGCTGAAACTGCTCTAGTCGCTGAGATGGGCGGCGAGCATCCAAGCGAACTTGTCATGCTTGCCCGCCCGCTCGATAGCGAGGTCGTTGGTCACGATATCGCCCTGCTTTTCGGCGCGCTCGGCAAGGGCACGCAGCGTCGCGGAGACGGTCTCCTGATCGGCCTTGAGCGTAGACAACATCTCCTTGTCGGACTTGTGCCCGTCGCACTCAGCAATCGCACTACGCTTGAGATATTCAGAGTGACGGCCTTCCGCGTGCGCGCCCAGCGCCTTGATGCGCTCAGCGAGGTCGTCCTGCCCCTCGAAATGATCCTCATAAATTTCCTGGAACAACTCGTGCAGCGGGCCGAATGCCATGCCGGTGACGTTCCAGTGGTAGTTCTGGGCCTTCATGGTCAGCACAGCGGTCTCGGCGAGCGCCTGGGTCAGGCCCTCAACGATCTCCTGCTTCGCATCAGGGGCGATTTCCACAGCTGTCTGTTCCATCATTTACTCTCCTTCGGGTTAGCTTGCCGTTCAGACGATAACGTCTCGTTGTTTTTCGCGGGCGGCATCAGATGCGCCGCCAGCTCGCGGGCCAGAAACAACATCCAGCGCCGCCCCGCCGGCTCGATGCTCGACTCGATGAGGTAACGCGCGCTTGCCATATCGCCGTCCGCGACAACCTGCAGCAAGCGTGCGACCCACCTTTCGCCAGAGCTCACGCCGGTGGCCTTGGTATTGAAGAATACCGTACGGCGCTTGGCGTAGCGGCTCAGGCCGTGGAAAAAGGCGGCCGAAACGCGCTCGACGGAAACTGAGGGATCGGCGGCAATCACCGTGCAGGCATGATGCAAATCCTGACGTGGTTGCAACATACTATCCCGCAACATTTCCCTCAGCCTCTGGACGAGGTCGAAGGTGGGACATGCATCACACGGATTGAGCACAGGCGTCTCCGCTTCATCGGGGCGGAGCATCACCACCTTGCACAGTTCCTCGCGTTCGTCGTGGCCTGCTTCCACGATCACACTCGTCCTACGTTGATACCCGGAGCTTAGATTTATAACAAGTCTAAAAACATGCCCTCACACAATTGCGAATGACCCATCGCCCATCTAAGTTACTTAAGTTGCGATGCGAGGTCCAACAACTCGCGCGGTTGAAGCATTGACAAGCGCCTCCACCGCCCACTATAGCGCCAGAAATGCACAAGGAATTTCGATGAGCGCCGCCGACCCTGTCGCTCTGGCCGCCGAATTGATCCGCTGCCCGAGCGTGACCCCCGATGCGAGCGGCGCGCTCGACGTGGTTCAGGGCGCCTTGGAACCCGCTGGTTTCGCCTGTCATCGTCTGGTGTTCGGCGCGCCCGGCACCGCTAATGTCGACAACCTTTTCGCGCGTATTGGCGAGGGCAGACCGCATCTGTGCTTTGCCGGGCATGTCGATGTGGTTCCGCCGGGCGATGAGGCGGCCTGGACTTATCCACCGTTCTCGGGCGTCGTCGCGGGCGGCGAGTTATGGGGCCGCGGCGCTCTCGACATGAAGGGCGGGGTGGCCTGCATGATCGCCGCAGCGCTCGATTATCTGGCCCAACGCGGCCGCCCACCGGGCGCGATCAGCTTTCTCATCACCGGCGATGAGGAAGGCCCGGCGATCAACGGCACGCGCAAGGTGCTGGAGTGGATGGCGGAGCAGGGCGAGCGGCCAGATCAGTGCGTCCTTGGAGAGCCGACGAACTCTATGGCTCTGGGCGAGACCATCAAGATCGGCCGGCGCGGCAGCCTGAGCGTCCGGCTCCTCATCTCCGGCACGCAGGGGCATGTCGCCTATCCGGACCAGGCGAACAATCCGATGCGCGGACTGGCGCGCGTGCTCAATTGGCTGACGGAGCTGCGGCTCGATCGCGGGACAGCTCATTTCGCGCCGTCCAATCTGGAAGTCACGAGCATCGACACCGGCAACGCCGCCGACAACGTCATCCCCGCTCAGGTCACCGCCAAGTTCAACATCCGCTTCAACGACGCGCACACGCCGGACAGCCTGCAGGATTTTATCGCGAGCGGTGTCGCCGAGACTCTGGCCGGCACCGGCCTGACCCACGATCTCGACTTTCACCTCTCCGGCGGCAGCTTCCTGACCGAGCCGGGGTCTTGGGTCGAGGCGCTGAGCGCGGCGATCGCGGACGTCACCGGGCGCACGCCGCATTATGATACCGGCGGCGGCACTTCGGATGCGCGCTTTATCAAGGACACCTGCCCGGTGGTCGAATTCGGTCTGACCTACGGGCTGATCCATGCGGTGGATGAGCGCGTCGCGGTCGATGACCTCCACCAGCTCACAGGCATCTACCGGAATTTCCTTGAACGGTATTTCGGCTGACGGCGACCGCACCCGCCGGCCCGTGGATGCGCCGGACGACGCGATAGGTATTCGCGTAGGCCGCGACTGAAGGCGCAATCGGGTTCGCGTAGCCGCCGCCTATCGCCATCGCCACCGGGATGCCGCGGCGCGCGCATTCGCCCAAGACCATCTCGTCGCGCGCCATCAACCCGTCATGCGTCAGCGCCAGACGGCCCAGCTTGTCCTCGGCCAGCGGGTCGACGCCGGCCTGATACAGCACGAGATCGGGCCGGAACGCAAAGACGGCCGGAAGATGCTCGGCGAGCCTGCGCAGATAAGCGTCGTCTTCCATACCATCGGGCAGCGGGACGTCGAGATCGGACTCGTATTTGCGGAACGGGAAGTTCTTTTCCCCATGCATCGAGAAGACGAAGACGGACGCGTGATCGCCCAGGATCGCGGCGGTACCGTCGCCCTGGTGCACGTCGAGGTCGATGATGGCAACGCGTTCGGCCCACCCCTCAGCGAGTGCGCAAAGCGCCGCCACCGCCTGGTCGTTGTAGATGCAGTAACCCGCGCCAAAGTCCCGATGCGCATGATGCGTGCCGCCCGCGAGCTGCCCGGAGATGCCGTCGTCGAGCGCCGCGCGCGCCGAGGCAACCGCGCCGCCGGTTGAAGCGCGGGTGCGCTGCACGAGATAGTCGCTCCACGGAAAGCCGATCCGCCGCATCGCTTTCTGGCCTAGCATGCCGCTCTCGAAGGCGGCGATATAGCTGGCGTCGTGCGCCCGCGCGATGTCGGCTTCCCGCGCCAGCGGCGAAATGCACAGTTCCGCCGGCGCGACCAGGCCTTCGCGCAGCAGCAGCTCCCGCAGCATCCCGTATTTTTGTCCGGGAAAGCGATGCCCCTCGGGCAGCGGCAGGTTGAATGTGTCCGAGTAATAGACCCGCATCGCACGGAAGATGGCACAATGCCACCCGCAAGGCGAGACCATGAACGTCGCAGCAAGCTCCGCCTCAGATTTCCTGAGCGCTAGACCCCGGCGAAGGATGGCGTACGAAAATGGAGCGGGCGATGAGATTCGAACTCACGACCCCAACCTTGGCAAGGTTG
>CAZYUT010000070.1:0-10489 GCA_964650735.1 uncultured Hyphomicrobiaceae bacterium | reverse complement strand
GCATGGACCCGAGCGATCCGCACGGCGCGCTCGTCACCAACATCCTGGATGACGGTCCTGCAGCAAACTCCGAGGTGCAGGTCGGTGACGCGATTATCGAGGTGCAAGGTGAGCGCGTGGCTGACTCCCGCGATCTCGCCCGCAAGATTGCCGAGATCCAGCCGGGCACGCCGGCGGAGCTGACCGTCATGCGCGACGGCAGCCGGCAGACCGTCACCGTCGAGCTAGGCCAGTTCCCGAGCTCCGACCGCATGGCCGCTCTGACGCCGAGCGAGCCGTCCGACATGCGGATGGAAGACCTTGGCATCACTCTGGCCCCGACCGACGGGCCCCGCGGCGAGCAGGGCGTGCGCATCGAGGATGTCGAGGCCGGCTCCGTGGCCGATGACAAGGGCTTGCGCGCCGGTGACATCATCGACGAGGTCGGCGGCGAGCCTGTCTACAGCCCGCGCGACGTGCGCCAAAGCATGAACCAGATGCGTGGCGACCAGAGCGATGTGGTGGTCCTGCGCATCCGCCGCGGCGACCAGCGCCGTTTCGTTGCCCTGCCGCTCGAACAGCGGTAACCGATTGCCATAACTGGCATTCCCGGCCCGGCCGTCTTATGATGGCCGGGCTTCGCATTTTTGGAGAACGCCCCTCACGCGGTTTAGATGCAGCCATGCGTATCCTGATCATCGAAGACGACGAAACTGCCGCCGGCTATCTGATCCGCGCGCTCAAGGAAGCCGGTCACGTTTGCGATCTCCAGGCCAACGGGGACGACGGGCTGGAAGCCGCGCGCTCGGGCGATTTCGACGTGATGATCATCGACCGGATGCTCCCCGGCCGGGACGGCATCAGCATCATCGAGACGCTGCGCCGCGACGGCGTGAAGACGCCGGTGCTCGTGCTCAGCGCGCTCGGCGGCGTCGATGACCGCGTGACCGGCTTGCGCGCGGGCGGGGACGACTACTTGACCAAGCCCTACGCGATGTCCGAGCTGCTGGCCCGCGTCGAAGCGCTGGCGCGGCGCCCGGCCCCGGAAGAGGCCGAGACGCGCTATGTCGTGGGCGACCTTGTGCTCGACCGGCTGGCGCACAAGGTCACGCGCGGCGGAGAAGCGATCGTCCTGCAACCCCGCGAATACCGGCTGCTGGAATATCTGATGAAACACGCCGGGCAAGTTGTCACGCGGACAATGTTGCTGGAGAATGTGTGGGACTATCACTTCGACCCGCAAACGAATGTCATTGATGTCCACATTTCGCGGCTCCGCGCCAAGATTGACAAGGGCTTTGGCCGCCCGCTCCTTCACACGGTCAGGGGCGCGGGATACATGGTCGGCGAAACCGGGCCCTAACATCTTTCGCAGCTCCGCCTTCCGCCTGTCTCTGCTTTATGCGGCTGTGTTCGCTGCGGCGGCCGCGCTGGCGATGGGCTATGTCTATTGGCAGACCAGCATCTACTATGCGCGCCAGCTTGACGACACTATCCAGGCAGAGATCCGCGGGCTGGCCGAGCAATACCGGCTTGGCGGGCTGCCCCGGCTCAATCAGGTGGTGGCGCAGCGCAGCGCAGCGCCCGGCAGCGGGCTGTATCTCATCGCGGACCCCAAAGGCAAACGCGTTTCAGGGAACCTTGCACAACCCTCTGCGGCGCTGTTGGAGCAGCGCGGGCGCGTGCAATTCCCCTATGGCGCGCCGGGACCGGAGGGGACTGAAACACGGCTGGCCATCGGTCAGACGTTCCAGCTGTCGAACGGATATCGGCTGGTCGTCGGCCGTGACATCGAGGACCGCCGAAAATTGCAAGACATCTTCGCCGCCGCCTTCCTCTGGGGCGTCGGCTTTATCGCGCTGATCGGGGTGCTGGGCGGGCTTCTGGTCAGCCGCGTGCTGCTGCGCCGGATCGGCGCGATCACGGACACCAGCCAGCGCATAATGCATGGCGACCTGTCGCAGCGCGTGCCGCTGGCGGGCACGGGCGATGAGCTCGACCGGCTGGCGGGCAGCCTCAACGGCATGCTCGACCGGATCGAGCAGCTTGTCGCGGGCCTGCGCGAAGTCTCCGACAATATCGCCCATGACCTCAAGACGCCGCTGACGCGGATGCGCAACCGTATCGACACCACGTTGCGCGACGCGCCGGATGCCTGGACCTACCGCGAAACGCTGATCCAGACCATCGAGGAAGCCGACGAGCTGATCCGCACCTTCAACGCGCTGCTCAGCATCGCGCGGCTGGAAGCGGGCGCGCAGCAAGTCGAGGAATTCGAGACGTTCGATCTGGCCGCGCTGGCCGCCGACGCGGTAGAGCTTTACGAGCCGGTTGCCGAGAGCGAGAGAATTACGATCGCGCTGGACGCGCCGCAGCCGGCGCAGGTCAAGGCGAACCGGCAACTCATCGCGCAGGCCACGGCCAACCTGATCGACAATGCGCTCAAATATGCACGGCCGGAAAGCGGTGAGGGGGCGATCACCGTATGCGTCAAGCCAGGTGAGCCGCAGGTCCGGCTGATCGTCGCCGACAACGGCCCCGGCATCCCGGAAGACCAGCGAGAGCGCGCGCTCAAGCGCTTCGCCCGGCTGGAGAGCAGCCGTTCGCGGCCAGGCAGCGGGCTGGGGTTGAGCCTCGTGGCCGCGGTGGCGCGGCTGCACGGCGGCAATGTCGTGCTAGAGGATAACCGGCCCGGCCTGCGTGTCGTCATCACCCTGCCGGCCGCGCAAGACGAAGCAGGAAAGGCGCGCGCATGACCAATATCCCACTTGCCGACCAGATCACCGCGGCGCCTATCCCGGCCGACGACGAGGCCGCCGGGCATTTCATCCGCGAACTTGCCGGGCGCGCATCCGAAGCCGGTCTGAGCGACCTCGCGGCGGCGCTCGAAGCCGGCGGTCCGGCAGTCGACCTGTTGCGCGGCATCGGCGCGGACTCGCCGTACCTCTCGGGCTTGTGTCTGCGCGACCCTGAGGGATTGTGGCTCACCTTATCGCAATCGCCCAAGGCGCGGCTGGCGCAGATCACCGATGCGTTCGCCGCTGCCATGGACACCGACGAGCAGAAGGCGGCGATGCACGCGCTGCGCCAGGCGAAGAACCGCTATGCGCTGTGCGTGGCGCTGGCCGATCTGGGCGGCGTGTTCGATGTTGAAACGATGACGAGGACATGGTCGCAGGCGGCGGATACCATGCTCCAGGGCGCCGTACGCTTCTGCCTGCAACGCAGCGCCGCGCGCGGCAAGTTCCAGCCCGCCGACCGGGACGCGCCGGAGCGCGACAGCGGCTACATATTGCTGGGCATGGGCAAATACGGCGCGGGCGAACTGAACTACTCCAGCGACATCGACCTGATCGTATTCTACGAGCCGGACCGCGCGCCGCTCGCGCCTGGCGAGGAGGCGGGGCCGTTCTTTGTCCGGCTGACGCGCGAGTTGGTCCATCTGTTGAGCGAGCGCGACGTAGAAGGCTACGTATTCCGCACGGATCTGCGCCTGCGCCCCGACCCATCCTCGACGCAAGTGGCGCTGTCGGTCGATGCGGGCCTCCAGTATTACGAAAGCCACGGCCAGAATTGGGAACGCGCGGCTTTCATCAAGGCGCGGCCCGTGGCGGGCGACATTGCGGCGGGGGAGCGGTTCCTGGAGGAGTTGGCGCCGTTCGTCTGGCGCAAATATCTCGACTTCGCCACCATCGCCGATGTCCACGCGATGAAGCGCCAGATTCACGCAGTACGGGGGCATGGCAAAATCGCGCTGCATGGGCACAACCTCAAGCTCGGGCGCGGCGGCATCCGCGAGATCGAGTTTTTCGTGCAGACCCAGCAGCTCATCGCGGGCGGGCGCCAGCCCGAACTGCGCTGCCGCGGCACGCTGGAGGGGCTGCGCGCGCTGCTGGCCCGCGACTGGATTTCGGAGCAGGCGGCTGACGACCTGGCGCAAGCCTATCGCTTTCTGCGGCGCATCGAGCACAGGCTGCAGATGATCGCCGACGAGCAGACCCACGCCCTGCCCCGCGACGAGGATCAGCTTAGGCGCGTAGCCAACTTCGCGGGCTATGAGACGCTCGCGGAGTTCTCGGATGACCTGAGCAAGCATCTGAGCGCGGTCGAAGGCCACTACGCCGCGCTATTCGAGGATGTGCCGGAACTGACCTCTGCGCGCGCCTCTGGCAACCTAGTCTTTACTGGCGACAGCGACGACCCGGACACGCTGCGCACGCTGGAGCGCATGGGCTTCCAGAACCCCTCGGCGGTCACGACGATCGTGCGCGGCTGGCACTATGGCCGACACCGGGCGACCCGCACGCCTACCGCCCGCGCACGGCTCACCGAGTTTCTGCCCGCGCTGCTGGAGGCGCTGGCCGACACCGCGCAGCCGGATTTCGCGCTCGCATCGTTCGACAAGTTCCTCGCGGACTTGCCAGCCGGGGTGCAGCTCTTTTCCATGCTGCGCAACCAGCCGACGCTGCTCAGACTTATCGCCGACATCATGGGCTCCGCGCCGAGGCTCGCGCGCGTGCTGAGCCAGCGCCGCCGCGTCATCGACGCCGTGCTCGACCCCGGTTACATGGGCGAGTTGCCCGAGCCGGACGGCCTGCGGCGGATGGTGGCTGAGGAGCTGGGCGACGCAGTGGACTATCAGGACGCGCTGGACCGCGCCCGCGTGCTCGGCCAGGAGCAGCAGTTCCTCATCGGCCTCGGCCTGCTTTCCGGCTCGGTGGACAGCGACCGCGCCGCCAGGGCCTACAGCGACCTGGCCACCATTCTCGTCGACGCACTGAAGGGGCAGGTCGAGATCGAGATGGAAAAGGCGCACGGCCAGATGCCGGACGGACAGTGCGCGGTGCTGGCGATGGGCAAGCTCGGCAGCGGCGAGATGACCGCCTCCTCCGACCTCGACCTGATCATCGTCTACGACCACGCGCCGGACGCGAAGCAGTCCAATGGGCTAAAGCCGCTACCCGCGCAGCAATATTACGCCCGGCTCACGCAGCGCCTCATCGCTGCGCTCTCCGCGCCGACCGCCCAAGGCACGCTCTACGATGTCGATATGCGGCTGCGCCCGTCGGGCAATGCCGGGCCGGTGGCCGTCAGCATCGACAGCTTCGCGGACTATCAGATCCATCAGGCCTGGACCTGGGAGCATATGGCGCTCACG
The DNA here is from genome assembly GCA_964650735.1 of uncultured Hyphomicrobiaceae bacterium. Classification (GTDB taxonomy): domain Bacteria; phylum Pseudomonadota; class Alphaproteobacteria; order Rhizobiales; family Rhodomicrobiaceae; genus Dichotomicrobium. Next base: position 5,352 of record CAZYUT010000070.1, on the reverse strand, counting down.
CGCGCCCGGGTGATCAGCAACGGCACGGATCTGCGCGAGCGGATAGAGCACAACATCCACCAGGTTCTGACGAAGCCGCGTGACGTCGCCAAGACGCTTGCCGACATGCGCGACATGCGCGCGCGCATCGCCCGCGACAAGGGCAGCGCCGGCGCCTGGGACATCAAGATGGAGCGCGGCGGGCTGCTCGATATCGAGTTCATCGCGCAATACAAGCAGCTCGTGCACGCCCATGCCGCGCCGGACATATTGAAGCGGAATACGGTGGCCGTGCTTCGCGCGCTCGCCAGCCACGGCTTCCTCGCCGGCCCGGACGCTGACAGTTTGAAGAGGGCCGCCGCGCTCTACCACGACATCACGCAGATCATACGCCTGTGCGTCGAGGAGGCGTTCGACCCCGCCACCGCGCCGGAGGGCTTGAAATCAGTAATCGCAAGGGCTGGCGGGGAAACGGATTTCGCGCGGCTCGAAGCCAAGCTGACCGAGACCGAGCGTGAGGTCGCCGCCATCTTCGAGCGCGTCACCGCGGCGTCCTGAGCCTTACCAGGTTGCAAAACCGCACCGACACAGCTGTGGATTGGTATGCCGCTCATTGCGTCGAAGCGCGTTCCGCGCTGGTCAAACACTGCCCTATTTTGATATAACCCTTTGGCGGGTCGGCGGCTTCAAAGCTGCCGTTTTCCAATTCCTTTCAACAGCGCGGATCGCGCGGCACAATGCACATCGCCTACAAATCCCTCGGGCAAGATGGCGGAGCGATGCGGTCATGAAGGCGCGTTCTCGCGGCGTCAGACGCCGTGCCTGGTTTACCGGCTTCGTTTTTCTCGCTGTAATCGCAGGCGTTGCCGTTTTCAGCGCGCGCGCGGCTATCGAGGCTGAGATACAGTCGCGGGCCAGCGAAAAGCTGGTCGAGGTGGGCTATGCATGGCTCGATGTCGCGGTTTCCGGACGTGATGTCATTCTGAAAGGGGCCGTCTTCTCCGAGCAGGATCGCGATCGCGCAAAGGCGGCGCTCCGCGAGATCTGGGGCGTCGGTGATGTGCAGAGCCAGCTGCAGGTCGCGGTGCGCACAGAGCCTTACACAATATCGATGACGCGCTCCGAGGGCAGCCTCAAGCTTGACGGCAGCGTGCCAAGCGAGGACGCCCGCAAGACCATTCTCGGACTGGCAAAAGCAAACTTCCCGGGTCTGAATGTTTCGACCGATCTGCGCATTGACCCCAGCATGGCCGAGACAGACCGCTGGATGACCGGCGTGGGCTTCGCGCTCAGCCAGCTAAAACACGTGACGAAAGGGCGTTCCGTGCTGGCCGACACGGACCTGTCCTTTGAAGGCCACGCGGCACAGCCCGGCGCTTACGAGGCGCTTATCCGCGCTTTCGAGGAGGAGACGCCGCCAAGCATTTCGGTACGGCAGATGCGCATAAGGCCGCCCAGGGCCGAGCCGTTCACCTGGACTGTCCAGCTCGAAGGCAATCGGGTGATCCTCGCCGGCTTCGTCCCGAACGATCACGCAAAGATCTGGATGACGAGCCTGGCGGAGAGGCTGTTCCCCAACGCGGACATCGTCGATGAGACTTTCATTGCGCAGGGCGAGCCGGACGGCTGGCTGGACGCGGCGCGATTGGCCGTCCAGGCGCTCAACCATCTGCGCAGCGGCTCGGTGACGCTGGCGCCGTCAGAGGTGAAGGTGGAAGGCGTGGCCAAGAGCGTCGACGCGCAACGCGCGATCTCCGAACTGAAGAACGCCTGGCCATCCGGTTTCGACTTCAAGAGCTCCGTGCGGCTCTCGCATTACGAGCCAGCGCATCTCCCGACGCGACGGGCAAATGCGATCAAGGCCTTGCTGGCGCAACTCTGATCCTGAACGGTCGAATGGGGTTTCGGCGAGACCTGATCGAGCGCAACGGCGAAATTTCAGGCTCTGCGTCTGCCTGGGGCACCGATGTGGCAGCAGCGTCACAAACACATCACCAAATGCTTTAGCGATTTGCCAACACACGCATTATGCGTAAAACGGAGCCATCTGCCGGTCGCCAAACTGCCACATGCGGCGCCTCTCAGAAGAAGAAGGATGACAACAGATGGGATACCTGATCGCTCAGCTCTGGCCGTTCCTGCTGCTAGCCCTTGCAGTGGGCATCGCCGTGGGCTGGTATTCGGTTGAAACCTGACAGGCGGCCGCCGGGTGACGGCGCGAAACGCGGGCGGAACAAGGGCCAATGACACAGTTCGAGCTTCAGATCATCGCTCTCATCCTGGTTGCCTTCGCCATTGGCGTGGTGATCGGCTATTTCTTGCGCACGCGCGTTTTTCCACCGTTCGCTGATGAAGGGGCTGGGATCACGCTGGAAAGCCGTCAGAAGCGTCCGGCCCATGCACTGCTGCGCGGAGGCGCTGGCGCAAAGTCAAAGGCACCGGCGAAAACCGCGGCCGGCAACGCTGCCAAGCCGGCAGCGAAACCTGCCTCGAAGGCCGAGGAAAGTCCCGGCCCAAAGAGCGGGGACGAGCTCAAGGCTGCCGCCCAGCCCAGCGCCGCCGCCGATAATCTGCAAGAAATCAAGGGCATCGGCGAAGTGCTGGAGAAAAAGCTGAAAGCTATGGGCATCGACCGCTTCGAGCAGATCGCAAAATGGACCGATGACGATATCGCGGAGGTTGACGAGCAACTTAACTTCCGCGGCCGCATCCAGCGCGAGAAATGGGTCGAACAGGCCCAGGAGCTAGCCAAACGTCAGCAGAGCTGAGCGATTGCGCGGACAAAAGCCGGGCACAACGGCGCGGCGCAACGTCGCGGAACGGGACATCGGCGCGGCAGACGGCTGGCTCGCAGCAACATTTTTCTGGTCCCAGGGTAGCGAAGAACCTGTCGAGTGAGGTATCCCTTTGCCTGAGCCGCCGCTTGCCGGCATCAGACGGATCATCGCGCCGACGACACATCCCCTTGCTAACTCCTCCCCAACAATACGGACGCACGCGCGCGCCGCACCGCCGGAGCGCAACCTAATGCCACATCCGACCACGCCGTCCCAGGAGGCTTTCATGGCCATTGCAGAACAAATCCCGCGCGCGCAGCAAGACCCCGCCGGCCGCTGCGCGAAGCTCAAGCATCGCGTCGCAGAGGCCCGCGCGCTCTCGACGCGCCTCGCCGAACCGCTCACCGACGAGGATCAGACCCCGCAAGCGATGGAGGACGCCAGCCCGACCAAATGGCATCTGGCGCACACGACCTGGTTCTTCGAGGAACTTGTGCTGAAGGCGTATGCGAGCGGCTACCGCGAATACGACCCGCGCTTTGCCTACTGCTTCAACTCTTACTACGAGACGCTGGGCAAGCGGCATCCGCGTCCGCGCCGCGGAATGCTGACCCGCCCGGCCTGCAGCGAAGTTCGCGCTTATCGCGCCCATGTCGATGAAGCGATGATGCGCATGTTCGAAATGGATGACCTGCCGGAGGAAGCGCTCGACCTGCTCGAGCTCGGCATCAACCACGAACAGCAGCACCAGGAATTGCTGCTCACCGACATTCTCAGCCTGTTCGCCGTGCAGCCGCTGCGGCCAGCCTACCGGGCCGAAACGAACGCCGCGCAGGGCGAAACGCCGCCGATCGAATGGCTGAGCTTCGACGGCGGCATCTTCGAGGTTGGACACGCGGGCGACAGCTTCGCCTATGACAACGAAGGCCCGCGCCACGAGCAGCTCATTCGCCCGTTCAAGCTGGCGCATCGCCCTGTCACGAATGGCGAATGGCTCGACTTCATGGCCGACGGCGGCTATGAGACCGCCACGCTCTGGCTCTCCGATGGCTGGGCGAAGGTGAATAGCGAGGGCTGGCGCGCGCCGGGCTATTGGGAGGAGCGCGACGGCGTCTGGCACCAGATGGGCCTCGGCGGGCTCGTGCCGGTCGATCCGGCCCGACCGGTCTGCCACATCAGCTATTATGAGGCGCAGGCCTTTGCGCTATGGGCCGGCAAGCGCCTGCCCACCGAGTTTGAGTGGGAAATCGCCAGCCGAGGGCTGCGCGAAGAGGGCAACACGATCGGCGCCGCCCTGCTCCGCCCCGCTCCGGCGCGCGCGCCTGACGGAGCGCTTCAGCAGATGTTCGGCGATGTCTGGGAATGGACTTCCAGCGCTTACGGCGCCTATCCCGGCTTCAGCACCGCGCCCGGCGCGGTCGGCGAATACAATGGCAAGTTCATGTGCGGACAATACGTGCTGCGCGGCGGCTCCATCGCCACGCCGGACGGGCATGTGCGGCGCACCTACCGCAACTTTTTCTACCCCCATCAGCGCTGGCAGTTCATGGGCCTGCGCCTGGCTGATAACGCTTGAGACGACACGGGAGAGCCGACCATGCAGACAACCGCCCAGGCCCAGGCAGCCATCCAGGACGATTTCGCCGCGGAAGTGCTGAACGGCCTCAGCCAGCGCCCGCGCTCCATCCCCTGCCGCTTCCTTTACGATGCGCGCGGCTCCGAGCTATTCGAGCAGATCACCGAACTCGAAGAGTATTACCCCACCCGCACGGAGATCGGCCTGTTGGAGCGTCACGCTCGCGATATTGCCGAAATGGCTGGCGCAGGCACCGCGATTGTCGAGTTCGGCTCCGGCTCCAGCCGCAAGACGGAAATCCTCATTGCCGCGCTCCGCGCGTTGGGGGCCTATGTTGCCATCGACATCTCGGCAGCTGCGCTGTCCGAAGCGGCGGCGCGGCTGCGCGGGCGGTTCCCGGGCCTGGACATCATCACCGTGACGGGCGACTTTAACGAACGCATCGACCTGCCCGCCAAAGTCGCCGAAACGCGCAAGCTGGGCTTTTTCCCCGGCTCGACTATTGGCAATCTCGGCAAGGACGAAGCCATCGGCTTTCTCAAGACTGCCCGAAAACTGCTCGGGGCCGATGGTGCGCTCCTGATCGGCGTGGACCTCAAGAAGGACGAGTCGATCCTGGTGCCTGCCTACGACGACAGCAAAGGCGTGACGGCCGCGTTCAACCTGAACCTGCTCACGCGCATCAACCGCGAGCTGGACGGCACCTTCGACATCGCGCAATTCGCGCACGAAGCGATCTACAACGCTGATGCCGGGCGCATGGAAATCTTCATCACCAGCCGGGCGGATCAGGAGGTCACAGTGCTCGGCCGCCGCTTCGCCTTCGCAAGAGGCGAACGCATCCACACCGAGAACTCGCACAAATACGCGCTTGCCGACATCACCAACATGGCGGAGGCCGCCGGTTGGACGCACGCCCGCGCCTGGGTTGACGACGCCAATCTTTTCAGCGTCAACGTGCTCACCTAGAGCGCGATCCGAAAAGCATGTCCCAGGCTCGATCCGGGATGGGAACCGGTT
>CAZYUT010000069.1:0-10599 GCA_964650735.1 uncultured Hyphomicrobiaceae bacterium | reverse complement strand
CCGCCGTCACGCTCACCTGACCGCTCGGCAGCGGGCGCGAGCGCGTGCGCGCCACGGCGGCATCTACGTCCTTGTCGACGATATCGTTATAGACGCAGCCCGCCCCGCGCATCACGAAAGCGCCGATTGCGAACAGCGCCAGAAACCAGAGGTTCGGCACCGAATCGCCCGCAGCGACGGCCGCCAGCGCCGTCGACCACCAGCACGGCCAGAGCAGCAGCCATGTCCCAATCGGGCGGTCCGCGCGGATCATCCGGAGATAGGGCCGCCACGGCGCGGGGGCCCAGCTATCGACCCAGTTGCCGCGCGGGGCATCGGCAACGGATTCGGTCTCCGCTTGCGTCATCAGCCTGGCTCGGTCAGAGGTTGAACATTGCAGCGGCCGGGGTGGCGCGCTGCGCTGAGCCGGATAGTGGCCTCGCAAGCGCGATTGGGCAAGTCCCGCGGCTGCGACCGGAAGACAATCGCGAAACGAGCGACCGTGAGCGAGCAAGACACCGAAAACCGTATCGCCAAGGCCCCACGCCTCTTCGTCGAGGCCAATCTCGCACCCGGCAGGGAGGTCGCTTGCGAGCGGGGCCAAGCGAATTACCTGGTCAACGTCCTGCGGCTGCGCGCCGGGGCTCTGGTGCGCCTGTTCAACGGGCGCGACGGCGAGTGGCTCGCTGAGATCTCGGCTGCAAAGCGCGGACAATGCACGCTTGCAGCGCGCGAGCGGCTGCGCGCGCAGGAGACGCCGCCGGACACCGAATACCTGTTCGCGCCACTGAAAAAGGCCCGGCTCGACTACATGGTGCAGAAGGCGACTGAGATGGGCGTCGCGGCGCTGCGCCCGGTGATGACGGCCTACACGGTGGCCGAGCGCGTCAACCTGGAGCGGATGCGCGCCAATGCGATTGAGGCGGCGGAGCAGTGCAACATCCTGTGGGTGCCGGAGGTCGCCAAACCGCAGCCGCTGCGCGCCCTGCTTGCTGATTGGCCTGTGGAACGGCGATTAGTTTTTTGTGATGAGGCCGCGCCGGTCGCCAGCCCGATCGCCGCGCTTTCCGCCGTCCCGCCCGGTCCGCTGGCGGTGCTCGTCGGACCAGAAGGCGGCTTCAGCGGCGAGGAACGCGCGATTCTGCGCCAAGCCGATTTCACCATGCCGATCTCGCTCGGCCCACGCGTGATGCGCGCCGACACCGCCGCCGTCGCCGCGCTCGCGCTGGTGAACGCCGTTCTCGGCGACTGGCGATAAGGCAATTCGATCTTGTATACTGCGGTGTTGAGCGCCAAGAGTTCGGGGTGCGCGATTTGCGTCACTAGGCCGTCGGCTGAGCTGGCTAACAAGAATAACGGCGGTCGCGGGATCGCCCTCAGGCAACCGGGAGAACAGCACCCATGTTGGCTCACGACGAGGACGCCATCGCGCGGCCCATTGAAAGCCGCGACGAGCTGATCGCGTATCTGGAATCAGGCTGCAAGCCTCCAGCGGACTGGCGCATCGGCACCGAACACGAGAAGATCGGCTTTCGCCGCGACGATCTAAGGCCCGTGCCTTACGAGAACGAGCGCAGCATCCAGGCGCTGCTGCTGGGCGTCGCCGAGCGCTTCGGCTGGGAGCCGATAATGGAAGCCGGCAATGTCGTCGCGCTGAAGGATCCGAGCTGCGAGCATGGCGGCAGCATCACGCTGGAGCCTGGCGGGCAGTTTGAGCTGTCCGGCGCACCGCTCGTCAACATTCATGAAACCTGCCGGGAAGTCTCCACGCATCTGAGACAGGTTCGTGAAGTCGCCGATGCGCTCGATATCGGGTTCATCGCCATCGGCTTCTCGCCGAAGTGGACGCTGGCCGAAACGCCGATCATGCCGAAGCGGCGCTACGAGATCATGCGCGCCTACATGCCGAAGGTCGGACGGCTGGGCCGGGACATGATGTTCCGTTCCGCGACCGTGCAGGTCAATCTCGACTTCGCCGGCGAAGCAGACATGGTCAAGAAGCTGCGCGTTGGCCTGGCGCTTCAGCCGCTGGCAACGGCGATGTTCGCCAACTCGCCCTTTACCGACGGCAAGCCCAACGGCTTCCTCTCCTATCGCAGCGAGCTGTGGCGCGACACCGACCCGGATCGCACGGGGACGCTGCCCTTCGCCTTCGAGGACGGCATGAGTTTCGAGCGATATGTGGACTACGCGCTCGACGTGCCGATGTATTTCATCAAGCGCGGCGACCGGCAGATCGACGTCGCCGGCGAATCATTCCGCGCTTTCATGGAGGGGCGGCTGCCGGCGTTGCCCGGCGAGCGCCCGACCATCGCGGATTGGACCGATCACCTGACGACCCTGTTCCCAGAGGTGCGGCTCAAGCATTTCCTTGAGATGCGCGGCGCCGACAGCGGCCCTCAGCCGCGCCTGTGTGCGCTGCCCGCCCTGTGGGTTGGCCTGTTGTATGACCAGACCAGTCTCGATGCCGCCTGGGACATGGCCAAGAGATGGACTCACGAGCAGCGCGAGGCGATGCGCGCCGAGGTGCCGCGGCATGGTCTGAACGCCCGCGCCGGCCGCCACACGCTCGGCACGTTGTCAGGCGAGATGCTGGCAATCGCCCGCCACGGCCTGCAGGCGCGCGGGTTCCGCGACCCGCAGGGCGACGACGAATCCAGCTATCTGGAGCCCCTGGAAACCATCGTCGCCGAGAACCGCACGCCCGCCGAGCGGCTGCTTGAGCGGTATCACGGCGAATGGGACGGCGATATCGACCGTCTGTTCGAGGAAATCGCCTATTGAGGCGAAGTCGGGTCAGGCCGCGTGCTGCGACCCGCCCTCTGAGACCAGCTTGTGGATCAGGTCGCCCGGCTCGCTGGTGCGCTGAAGGCTGATTTCCGGCGCCACGATCCCGGTCTCCGCCGGCTCTTCCCGGCTCGTCCCGAGGCGCGACCGCAGCACATCCGCCAGCGTAACGAAAGGATTGCACTCGGCTTGCTTTAACAACTCAGGATCCTCAAGCTTCTTGACGATCTCCACGAAGGGCCCGCGAAGACGATGCTCCATCGCGCCCATCACCATGATGGCCGCATAGGGCAGCAACGCCTCCACGGTCGTCCGCTCCAGGTCGAACTTCTCCTGCTGGGTCCGGATGATGTGCTCCAGCGTCTCACGATCCCCTATCAGGAAATCGAGCAGCCGCTGACCCTCCGCCGCCGAGCGCGGATGGCCGAAGATCTGCGTCGTCGTGAGGAACCTGTCATAGCGGCGCGCCGAGAACAGATCGAGGAGGTCGATCACACCCTGGCGGTCGCTGGTCCGGCGCCCCAGCGCGTCCACCAGCGGCTCGGCCAGGCATTCCACGCATTTTGCCGTGGTCTCTTCCGTCAGACCGACAAGCGCGCCCAGATTGGCGAAGACGCGACCTTTCTGGGCGCCAGCGATAATCCGAAACAGTTTCATGGGTTCGTTTCCCGTTCTGTCGAAATGGTTCAGAGTCCGCGCGTTCGGCGCGGCGTTCGGTAACGCGCACGCAGGACCACCCGCATCGACGCTGGGAACTTGGAGAGATGCGAATCACACCTTGGGGTATGATGGTAATGGTTCGCGGCAGGGTTGTGTTGAACCTGGCCACATCTAAAACAGGCAATGTTGGAAAGTGTTGCCGGCTGTTGCATACGCGCAACACGCGGCGGGAGCTACTCCGCTGGCGCAGGTTCCAGCGCAGCCGGTCTCTGCGCGGCCCGTTCGAGGTTGGCGATGTACAAATAACACGCGACCGCGGCGAGGATCCCGAAACTCATGCCGCCAAGCACTTGACCCGCCAGGACGCCGTAGGGACCGAAATACTGGCTGGCAACCGCGACAGGCAGCATCGTGCCCAGCGTCGCGCGGCCCCAGTTAAGGATCGTCGCGTAATGCGGCCGTCCGAGGTTGTTGAAAGCGGCATTCGACATGAACAGCAGGCCGAGGACGCCGAAGCCGGGGCTTAGCCACATGCAGAAGAAGGCAATCAGCGCTGCCGCGTCGCCGCGCGCGTTGAAGGCGTGGGCGATGAACGCGTGAAAGGTCGCGAGGATACCCCACACCGCCAGCGCGTACGCCAACACCACGATGACGCCGTTCACAAAGGCGTATCGGACCCGCGCATATTCGCCCGCCCCGAGGTTTTGCCCCAGCACCGGCCCGATCGCTCCCGACACAGCGAAAATGCCCGCGAAGGAGACCGGGATCAGGCGGCTCAACACGGCCCAGCCCGCCACGGCGCTCACTCCAAATGGCGCCATCGACGAGGTGACATAGGCGTTGGCGATCGGAGTGGCGAGATTGGTGAGGGCAACCGGCGCGGCCACGCTCGCAATCGCCAGCGCGTCAGGCCAAAACCGGCTCGGCTTGGGATAAGCCAGAAGCCCGTGCACCAGCACCACGCCATAAAGCCCCACCGCCGCCATCGTGGCGCGCGCCAGCGCCGAGGCGATCGCCGCGCCGTCCACTCCCAGACCCAGCACGAAGATGAAAAGCGGATCCAGCAAACCGTTGATGATCGCGCCAGACAGCGTCACATACATCGCGCGCTTGGCGTCGCCGACCGAGCGCAGCAGCGCGGCGCAGCTCATCCCTACGACCAATAACGGCGTCGCGACGAGCACGATGCGCAGATAAGATGCTGCCAGCTCGAAGGCCCGGCCGTCCGCGCCGAGCCAGCCAAGCAGCACCGGCACGCTGAGCCACAGCAAAAGAGAGAGAACGGACCCGGCCGCGACCGCGAAGATCAGTGCGTTGACAGCCCGCCGCCGCGCCCGCGGCTTCTTTCCTGCGCCCAGCGCGGGCGAAACGAGCGCCGTAGCGGCGATTGACAGCGCAATGCCAAGCGCCACGGTGAAGAACAAGACCGAGCCGGCGTAGCCTATGGCGGCAGCGACCTCGATCTCGCCGAGGAGCCCGAGGAAATACAGGTCGGCGAAGTCGACAAGGAAAACTGCCATCAGGCCAACGCCCGATGATCCGCTCATCACCAGGATGTGGCGCATGGTCGAGCCGCGTGTGAACGTGCCGCGATCGGGCTGCGGCGGCCCGGAGGCCGGCGGCGGCGTGCGCGTTGGCTCGAACGAGCTTTCGTTGGACATCAGACTAAGAACCTTGCAGACGGCGGCGCGCCGATCTCATACACGCAGCGTTACGTGAGTCTGCCGCGACCGTCTCACAAGGCGCCGCCGTTCCAGCTGCCAAAAAGTAAACGCCGGAGCACGAAGCCCCGGCGCGGTTTGGCGGGCAGCGGCGTTGCGCTATGGGCAATCGACGCGAACGCGCACGAAGTAGGAATTGTTCCGCTCGTTGCTCTCTTCGATCCGGTCTTCGGGGTCAGCGATCGCGATGAAGCGGCGCACGCCGGTCAGCCCGTCCTTGACGCGAAACGCGCCGACGCGCACGCGCGCCGTTGCCGTTTCGCCGGGCGCCAGCGATTCGAGCGGGCGGAAGTCCTTGTCGAAAAAGCTGCGGTCATCGATGTCGAACACCTCGAACAACGGCGCATCGACCACCAGCGGCGCGCGGACATCCGAGACATTCTTGATGACCAGCGTCCCCGTCACGATCGGCTGGAACGGGTTGCATTTACCCGTCGCTTCCAGTTCGACCGAGCGGATGACGAGATCGGGTAGATCGTCAGTCGCCCTGCTCTGCCCGGGCTGTATGACAGCGATTGCCGCCAACAGCATGGCCGCCAAGTAAACTCTGCGCATGAATGAACTCCTTCGTTGAAAATCCCATCGGCGCGGCGCGTTTATGTAAAGGTTTATGGAATGGCGCGCCAAACGAATTTGCCGTGCGCTTGCGCAGAAATGAAATGGGCGAACCGGATGAAACGGCGAGCCAAATCGGTGTGCAACGCTTGCATGGTAGCGCCAATGCGCGTATTTCAGGTTGGCGGGGCCGCATTAGCTCAGTTGGTAGAGCACATCATTCGTAATGATGGGGTCGTTGGTTCGAGTCCGACATGCGGCACCATTCGCACACCCCCCATGATCGGCGAAGAGGTTGCCACGCTGCCCCGCGGCAGGCTCGTTAAGGGTGGGCAACCGCATGCGTTTTACGGCGCCGTCGGCTGATGCGAGGACGACGCTACGCGCCGTGTGACATCAACGCTGGTCACAAAACGGATGCCAGGGAGGCCAGCTTAACCACGCTCAGCACCGGTCAGCCGGCCGCGCGCCTGCGCCATCGCGATGTTCTGGCGATCGCGCTGCCAATGATCTTCTCCAATGTCACCACACCGCTGATCGGCGTGGCGGATACGGCTGTGATCGGGCAGCTGGGATCGGCGTCCCTGATCGGCGCCGTGGCCATCGGCGCAACCATCTTCACCTTTTTCTACTGGGCCTTCGGCTTCCTGCGCATGGGCACGACCGGCCTGACCGCGCAGGCCAGCGGCGCCGAGCGCAGCCGCGAGGTGTTGGCCACCCTTTACCGCGCGCTGCTGGTCGCCGGGGCTGCCGGCGTAGCGATCATCGCGCTGCAATGGCCCATCGCGGAGGCGGCGTTCGCCCTCATGGGCGCATCGCCCGAAGCCGGCGAAGCGGCACGGATCTATTTCGACATCCGTATCTGGAGCGCACCCGCAGCGCTTGCCAATTACGCGCTGGTCGGCTGGTTCATCGGACTTGGCCGCGCCGGCATGGCGTTCCGGCTGCAGCTTCTTCTCAACCTCACGAATATCGCGCTGGATTCGCTGTTCGTGCTCGGCTTCGGCTGGGGCGTGGCCGGCGTCGCTGCGGGTACCCTGATTGCAGAAACCGGCGCGGCGGTCGTGGGATTGGCCGTGGCGCTGCGCGCGGCGGCCGGCCTGCGGATCCGGCTTTGGCGGGTGCTCAACGCCGCCAAGCTCCGGCGCATGATCGCGGTCAACGGCGACATCATGATCCGCACGCTGAGCCTGCTCTTCGCCTTTTCCTTTTTCACCGCACAGGGCGCGCGCGCGGGCGATCTGATCCTGGCGGCCAACGCGATCCTTATGCATTTCCTGTCGATCTCGGCTTATTTCCTCGATGGCGTCGCCTATGCGACCGAGGCGCTGACCGGCAAGGCTATCGGCGCGCGCACGCCAGCGCGCTTTGCCCAGGCTGTGCGGCTCTCCTCGATCTGGGCGGCGGGACTGAGCGCGTTCGTTGGCACGGTTTTCTGGTTGGGCGGCGGCTGGATGATTGACGCGATGACGGTCAACGAAGCGGTGCGGGCGCTCTCGCGGGAATACCTCGGCTGGGCCGCGCTCGCCCCGGTGATCGGGGTGGCCTGCTTTCAGCTTGACGGCATCTTCATTGGCGCGACACGGACGCGCGACATGCGCAACATGATGCTCGTGAGCCTTGCCATTTATCTGTTCGCCTGGGCAGCGCTCACTCCCGCGTTCGGCAATCACGGGTTGTGGGCCGCGCTGATGATCCTTTTCATCGTGCGCGCCCTCACGCTAGCCTTGCGGCTGCCGGCTCTCAGGCGCGCCGCCTTTCCCGCCGGTTTTGAGGGCGCACCTACGCCGCAGGCCTGAAAGCATCCGGGATATGCTGCGGCGCTGCGCGCGGCGCGATCAGGACGGCATCGAAGGTGATGTCACAGTCGGCGTATTCAGGATGCCGCTGCAGCCAAATCTCGGCTGCGCCTGCCATGCGCATCTGCTGACGGCAGGTGATTGCCTCGCTGGCTTCCGCGTACGAACGGCGGCGTTTGACTTCGACGAAGGCGAGACTGTTCCGACACGCAACAACGAGATCCAGTTCGCCGGCAGGCGTCCGGTAACGGCGATCAAGAACCTCGAAGCCCTTGCGCTCGAGTGCATCCACAGCCAAGGCCTCCGCATCGACGCCCTTCGCGTAGGACGTGGCATGTGGCAGCGCGCCTCTGCTCAACGGCTGGCGCTGGAAAGCTCCCTCAACGCCAGGACGATAGCCATCTTGGTTGGCGCCGGACACGGGGGTCAAATTGTCACGCATTGGGGTGTTCTCGTAAAGTAATTGATGTTCGTTGGAGCGTCGCTACCACAGATCTGCCGAGCCGCCTGGGTGACAGCCTGGAGAGCATCCAAAGAAATCGGAGGCAAAGCATGCGCTAAAATTGTTGATTTGTCCATTCTGGTCGCAACGCCGCGCCTTTGGCTCCCAGCGCAAAACCGGTTCCCGCTTCTTTTTAACATGCTCGGGTGCCAACCATGTCGCAAGCATCTCATATGCATGATTGCGTGCCCCGGAAAGCCAGCGGAACAGCGCCCTGAACCGCGGCAGGACAGGAAAAGTTCAGTTGTTCGGATCTTTCCGAAGCGAAACCATCAGATCATACACACGCCTTCGTTGAACATTTAGCACATCCGCAACCTCTCGAACAGCATCTCGAGGGGACATCGAGCCCATCTCCCCAGCCAACCGTTGCAGAATCAGCTCATCGCTGACCTCGTGTTTTGGCGGCGGCTCGACCAGCACGACGATCTCGCCCTTCAGCGCCAGTCCCTCAAGTTGCGCGCGAAGCGCGCTGGCCATCCCCCGATAATGAGTTTCAAAACGCTTGGTCATCTCGCGCGCAATCACAACATGGCGTTCACCCAGCGTTTCCGCCATATCGGCGAGCAGGCCCGCCAAACGAGCAGGGCTTTCGTAGAAGACCAGGGTGGCATCAATCGCCGCGAGTTCGACAAGCCGCTGGCGCCGCGCCCCAGCTTTCGACGGCGCGAAGCCTGCAAAGAAGAAGTTGTCGGTCGGCAGGCCGCTTACGCTCAGCGCTGCAATCGCAGCAACCGGGCCAGGCACTGTGAAAATCGGAATGTCCAGAGCGGCCGCGTCGCGCACGAGCTTGAAGCCGGGGTCGGAGATCAGCGGTGTGCCGGCATCGGAAATGAGCGCGACCGACTGCCCCGCGCCCAGCCATTCCATTACCTGAGGACGGACACGCTCGGCGCTGTGTTCTTCATAAACGCGCAACTCGCGGCTGATGCCGTAATGCGACAGGAGCTTGCGTGCGCGCCGGGTGTCCTCGCACAGCAGCCAGTCGGCGCTGGCCATTGCCGCGAGCGCCCGCAGGCTGATATCGCCGAGATTGCCGATCGGCGTCGCGACAATATGAAGGCCCGGCGCCACCCCGCGGCGCAGCAGGGCATCGAGCTGGCTGGCCGCCCGATCGGCGATCCGCCGCTTTACACCATCGGATTGGTCATCTTCACGCATGCCAAAGCGGTATCACAGCCGCATCAGCAAAGGAACGCCGCCGCCCGCCGCCACAAAGGGGCCATAGCCGTCTGTTCCTGTTTCAACCGAATCGCATCTGGCAGCACCCGGCAATTCGCGGTGCTCACGACACATCATCAATGAATCCGCAAGGGACTTGATGCCAGCCACCGCCCATCGGAGTTCTGGCAGTGCGTCGCACACCAAGGTCAACGGCAAGGCGAAGGCTTTTCGTTGCGCGGTCCGGCTCGGGGTCGTGACGATCCTTCTATTTTCTGCGGTGGTCCTGACAAGCTGCACGGTCGGCGGCCCGAACTCCATGCCAAGCAGCCAGGTGGCCGGCCCGGTGGAGACGGATCGCGAGCCAGCGCGCAAGCGCCCTTCGATAAGGGTCGCGGTCCTGTTGCCGCTGTCTGCGGAGGGCAACACCCAGAAGGTCGCGGAGGCGATGAAGCGCGCCGGCGAACTCGCGCTGTTCGACTTCAACAACCCCGAACTGCAATTGATGACCAAGGACACGCGCGGCACGCCGGAGGGCGCGAAGGCCGCCGCGGAGCAGGCTGTGCGGGAAGGCGCCGAACTGATCATCGGTCCGCTGTTCGCCGAGGCGGTGCAGGGAGCGGCGCCGGTTGCGCGTGAAGCCGGCATCCCAATCATCGCCTTTTCGAGCAACCGCAACGTCGCCGGCAATGGCGTGTATCTGCTGAGCTTTCTTGCCGGCAGCGAGGTGCGCCGGATCGTCTCCTACGCCACGACGCAGGGCCATCGCCGGTTCGCCGCCCTGATCCCGGAAACTGCCTTCGGCCAGATCATGCGTGAGGCTTTCGAAACGGCCGTACGCGACACAGGCGGACAAGTCGTGGCGCTGCAGTCATACAAGCCCGACGCCAACAGCATGCTTCAACCGGTCGAACAGATTGCCGCATTGGCCAAGAAAGGAGAGGAACAACCGCCACAGTTCGACGTGCTGTTTATGCCCGGAAGTTCGGACACTCTGCCGGCGCTTGCGCCACTCCTGCCCTATTTCGAGGTCGACACGGATGCCATCCAGATTATCGGCTCCAATGGCTGGGACTACACTGGCATCGGCCGGGAAAAACCGTTGCGCGGCGCGTGGTTCCCGGCGGCCGATCCGAGCGGCTGGCAAGACTTCACCAAGCGCTATGTCGAGACGTACGGCGATCCGCCGCCCCGCCTGGCGAGCCTGGCTTATGATGCCGTGAGCCTCGCGGCGACCCTGTCGGACGGCTCAAGGGGCAATCGCTACACGGCCGACCGGCTGACGCGGGACAGCGGCTTTTCCGGCGTGGATGGGCTATTCCGTCTGCGGGACAACGGTCTGTCGCAGCGCGGGCTGGCGATCCTTGAGGTGCAGAGGTTCGGTACCAACGTGGTCGATCCGGCGCCGCGGACCTTCGCGGGCGCGCAGTTCTAG
>CAZYUT010000068.1:0-10952 GCA_964650735.1 uncultured Hyphomicrobiaceae bacterium | reverse complement strand
CCGAATTTTTTCGCCAGCTCCGGCCCCAACTGATCGCCAAGCACGCGCGGCTTGATCTCCTCGACCTGTCCGACCGGCAAATCACCCAGCGCGAACGGGCCGAACGACACGCGGATCAGCCGGTTCACCTCCAGCCCGAGATACTCCATCAGCTTGCGCACTTCGCGGTTTTTGCCCTCGCGCAGGCCCACCGTGAGCCAGACATTCGCGCCCTGCACCTTGTCGATACGCGCCTCGACCGGCCCGTAGCGCACGCCGTCGACGGTCAGCCCGTCCTTGAGCTTGTCGAGCGCCGCCTGATCGACCTTGCCGCGCGCCCGCACGCGGTACCGCCGTAGCCAGCCTGTTGCTGGCAGTTCGAGATGCCGCGCGAGCTCGCCATCGGTCGTCAGCAGCAACAGGCCCTCGGTGTTCATGTCAAGACGGCCCACGGACACCACGCGCGGCATGTCTGCTGGCAGCGCCGCGAACACGGTCGGCCGGCCTTCCGGGTCGCGATGAGTGGTGACCCGCCCGCGCGGCTTGTGATAGCGCCAGGCGCGCGTGGGCTGCGGCGCGGGCAGCGGTTTGCCGTCGACGGTGACGCGCGCATTGGGCGCCACATCCAGCGCCGCGCTCTCCAGCACACGCCCGTCCACCGCCACGCGCCCCTCAGCGATCAGCCGCTCCGCCTCCCGGCGCGAGCACAGGCCGGCATGGGCGATCCGCTTTGCCACGCGCATCGTCTCGTCAGGCTTTTCGGATTGTTCTCCTGCCATCAATTCGACCCATATTGCCCGCACTTTCCGCGGTTGTAGGCTTGTCAAGGCACAAGTTTACCCGACAAAAACGCCAGATGGGGGCGAGCCATGCGGCGCGATGATATAGTGAAAGCCGTGGATACGTTGCGCGATGCCCTGCAGGCCGCACGTATCCGCGAATTGCTGCGCATCAATCGAAACGGAGAGTCCGAGGGCGTCAACCGGACCCAGAAAGTTCTGCTCGCATATAGTGTTTTCACGCGACATTATCAGGCGTTTGGCGAGCAGGAAAAGGAGCTGATGGCCTATTTCGGACTGTCGCCGCTGCTCGACATCAACTTCTGGACGGGATTGCTGGATGGCGAGCAGGGCGTCTCGCGCAAGACGCTCGCCGATCTGGATGTCGGCGCGTACAACGTCATCTATGTCATGCCGCGCCTGCGCGACCTGCTGATCCGCGAGACCGAATCCGATGAGCTCACAATCGCGGACAACTCAGGGGCCGAAACGCAGATGCGCCGGCTGCGCATCATGCTGGCCGAACGCCCCCGCGCGCTCACCGACCCCCAGGTGCTGATCGGCGTCATTCGCGCCGTGGAAGAGATTTACGACTCGCTCGGGACGCTGCGCCGAAATGAAGGCACACGGCTTGTGATCGGCGCGATGGACGCGGGCGATTCCAAATCGATCGATTTTTTCGGCGCTAGCAGCATCATTCAGGAGATGCGGTCGCTCATCCTGGACGTCTGGGACCGGCTGAAATACAGCACGCAGGAAAATTATCGCTATCAGATCGAAGTGGCCCTGATGGCTGCCGGTTTCGTCAGCGCGGTCAACGAATCGCGTGGCGCCGACGGGATCAGCGAGGAAGAGGGCCAGCGGATCACGCGCCGGGTCGGCAAGGCGATCGAGGCGCTGTTCAGGGCCGGCGCATATACGCCGGAGATGGACGAACCGCGCGACGTCCGCGCCAGCGAAGTGCTCGCACCCAAGCGGGAGATGCTGGAGTACAAGGCCGAGGAGCGGCCCGGGGACCCTGCCGACGACCGCCGCGCCGACGACCTGGCCGCGGAAAAGATTGAGCCGATGTTGCGCGGGCATGATGCGTTGCTGCGCGAACTGGGCGGGGATAAAGTCAAGGGTGAAGAGCCGGCCGCAACGAACCTGCGAGCCGAGGAAAAACCCGCCCCAGCAACGGCGACCGCAAACGGCGACGCCAGCAAGCGTCAGGCGCTGAAGTAAGCGAGCCGGAGCAGGGCGTTCCGGACATCACATGCCAGATCCGCGCCGCGAAAGCCCTATGGACCGCGCCTTTGCCGAGGCGGAAGCCGCTGCAGGGCGCGGCGAAGTGCCGGTGGGTGCCGCGATCGTGTTCCATGAGCGGGGCATCGTGGCCAGCGCCGGCAACCAGACGCTGGCATGGCGCGACCCGACCGCCCATGCCGAGATGATCGCGATCCGCGAAGCCTGCCGCGTGATGGGCAGCGAGCGGCTGCCTGAATGCGATATCTACGTCACACTTGAGCCGTGCACGATGTGCGCCGCGGCGATCTCGTTTGCGCGGCTGCGCCGGCTCTATTTCGCGGCCTTTGACCTGAAGGCGGGCGCGGTCGAGAACGGCGTGCGCTTTTTCGCGCAGCCCACCTGCCACCATGCGCCGGAGGTATACGGCGGGATTGCCGAAAGCCGCGGGCGTGATCTGCTGCAGCGCTTCTTCAGGCGTTTACGCGACTGAGATAGGCGTCCAGCGCGTGCTTGACCTCATCGCGGACGGGCTCCGACTCCTCCAGGATCGTGGAGATCTTGAAGAAGTCCAGCACATTGTACTGGCACACGTCTGGCCGGATCAGCGCATCGGGCGCCCCCGCGCGCAACTTCTCTGCCTGAATAGAGCTAATCGTGATCTGCGTGCTGCCGATGATTGCCTCCAGCGCGGACGGCATCTCGGTTCGGCCATATTCCGGGCTGGCGCTGACGTCGATTGCGACCGTGAAGTCGCAGACATCGCGAATGATGTCGAACGGCAGCGGATTGACAAACCCTCCGTCAATCAAGACCCGCCCCGCCATGCGCACGGGCTTGAGCAACCCGGGAAGCGCGGAGCTTGCCGCGATAGCCGGCAGAACATCTCCTTTTTCAATGACGAACTCGCTCTGGGTGTAGAAATCCGAGGTCATGACCTTAAGCGGGATCTTGAGATCGGCGAAGGTGCAGTCGACCTCGCTCGGCATCAGCGCGCGCAACAGCACGATCGGATCGAACATCGCCGGCCGGCGCGGGGTCCACAGCGCGAACAGCTTGCCGGTCTTGCCCTCCATCACCCGCCGGATGACGGCAGTGCGATTGGAAAACAGCGAAACGCAGTATTCGCGGATGTCCTTGCCGCTCAGGCCGGCGCAATAGGCCGCTCCAAGGATCGCGCCGATGCTGGTGCCGGCGATGACGTCGGGCCGCACCCCCAATTCGTCGAAGCTTTCCAGAACGATGATGTGCGCCAGCCCGCGTGCGCCGCCGCCGCCAAGCGCAAGGCCGATGCCGGAGGCCGCGCCGCTTTCCGCCTCGCGCGACGCAACCGCCCTGTGCGCCAGCAACGACCCCGCGCCGTCCTCGGCCTCAGTATCCTTCGCCATAAGCGCGTCCCTTTTCATCGCTCGTGGCCTCACCCGTTTCCCGCGCCACGTCGCGCCAGCCGATATCGTGCCGGCAAAACCCTTCCGGCCAATTGATCCGGCTTACCGCCTCATAAGCGCGGGCCTGCGCTTCACGGACTGTCTTGCCCAGCGCGGTAACGCTGAGCACCCGCCCGCCCGCAGCAATCAACTTTCCGTCCACGCGTTTCGTTCCGGCATGAAACACCTGCACGTCATCCATTGCGGCGGCGTCCTCGACACCGCGGATTTCGCTGCCCCGTTCGTACGCCCCGGGGTAGCCGCGCGCGGCCATGACCACGGTGAGCGCCGTTTCCGCGCGCCATCTCGTCTCGACCTCGTCTAGCCTGCCATCGCAGGCGGCCAGCAGGATCGTCAGCAGGTCGGTTATCAGGCGCATCATCAGCACCTGCGCTTCCGGATCGCCGAAGCGGACATTGTACTCGATCAGCTTCGGCCCGTCGGCGGTGATCATCAGCCCGGCATAGAGCACGCCGCGGTAGGGGGTGCCGCGCGCCGCCATCGCCCTGACGGTCGGCATGATGATCTCGCGCATGACCCGATCGCACATGCCTGGCGGCATGATCGTGGCGGGTGAATAGGCGCCCATGCCGCCGGTGTTCGGACCGGTGTCGCGGTCAAAAGCGCGCTTGTGATCCTGCGCGGCGACGAGGGGCAGCACGGTATTGCCGTCGACGATTGCGAAGAAGCTGGCTTCCTCGCCCTCAAGATAGTCCTCGATCACCACCTGCGCGCCTGCCTGCCCGAATGCACCGGAAAAACAGGCGTGGATAGCCGCCTCGGCCTCCTCGCGCGTCTGCGCGATGGTGACGCCCTTGCCCGCGGCCAGCCCGTCAGCCTTGACGACGACGGGGAGGGTGCGTCCACCGATATGCGCGCGGGCGTCGTCCGCGCTCTCGAACGTCACGTAAGCGGCTGTAGGAATGCCCGCTTCGGCGCAGATATCCTTGGTGAAGCGCTTCGAGCCTTCGAGTTGGGCAGCCGCCCGCGAGGGGCCGAAGACCCGGATGCCAGCGGCCTCCAACGCATCGGCCAGCCCAGCGACGAGCGGCGCTTCCGGTCCGACCACAACGAGGTCGATCCCCTCCTCGGCGCAGAACGCGGCGACATCCTGATGGCGGTTGACGTCGAGTGCGACGCAGGCGCCGATCTCCGCCAACCCGGCGTTGCCTGGGGCGCAATAAAGCCGGGTGAGCAACGGGCTGTTCGACAGCGCCCAGCCGAGTGCGTGTTCGCGGGCGCCAGCGCCGATGAGAAGGACTTTCATGGGATAACCGATGAACTTTCGCAGCCTTCCCGCAGGTTGTAACCGGAAAACGCGGGGAATGAAAACCTGACGATCTTTCGAATCGCCCGGCTTTTGGCGATGGTCCGGCGAAGCCTTATGTTAGGTGAGCGCCGCGCAACAGGAGGTCCCTTGCCCAAGCCAGCGCCAGCGAGCAACGTCGCGGAATACTCTGTCTCCGAAATCTCCACCGCCATCAAGCGCGCGATGGAGGACAATTTCGGCTTCGTGCGCGTGCGCGGCGAGCTGGGGCGGATTTCGCGGCCCAGCTCGGGCCATCTGTATGTCGATCTGAAGGACGAGCGGGCCGTGCTCGCGGGCGTCATCTGGCGCGGCACAGCCGGAAAGCTGAAGTTCAAGCCCGAGGAAGGGCTGGAGGTGATCGCTACCGGGCGCATCACGACCTATCCCGGCTCGTCGAAGTATCAGATGGTCATCGAGGCGCTGGAGCCAGCGGGCGCGGGCGCGCTGATGGCGCTTTTGGAAGAGCGCAAGCGTAAGCTGGCGGCCGAAGGGCTGTTCGCGGAAGAGCGCAAGCGCCCGCTGCCCTTCCTGCCGCGGGTTATCGGCATCGTCACCTCGCCGTCCGGCGCTGTGATCCGCGACATGCTGCACGGCTTCGATGAGCGGTTCCCGAGCCATATCATCGTCTGGCCGGTGCGCGTGCAGGGCGAGACGAGCGCAGGCGAAGTCGCGGCGGCGGTGCGCGGCTTCAATGCGCTGGCGGCTGGCGACCCGGTGCCGCGTCCGGACCTGCTGATCGTGGCGCGCGGCGGCGGCAGCATCGAGGACCTATGGGGCTTCAATGAGGAAGCCGTGGTGCGCGCGGTCGCCGCCAGTGACATCCCGGTGATATCGGCGGTTGGCCACGAGACCGACTGGACGCTGATCGACCTTGTCGCCGATGCGCGCGCGCCGACGCCAACCAAGGCGGCGGAGTGGGCGGTGCCGCGCCGCTCGGACCTGCTGGCGCGGGTTGGCGAGATGCGCGACCGGCAACGGCTGGCTATCCAGCGCACGCTGGAAGGCCATCGTCGCGAGTTGCGCGGGCTAGCGCGCGGCCTGCCACGGTTGAGCGATCTGCTCTCGCTGCCACGCCAGCGTTTCGATGCGGCCGCTGAGCGGCTGTCGCGAGCGCGCCTTGCCTATGTCGCCCAGCGCCGGGGCGAATTGCAGGTCTGGAGCGCGCGGCTGCGGCCCAACCTGCTGACCCAGCGCATCGCGCAAGCTCGCGAGCGGCTTGTCGTGGCGACGGGCCGGCTGCGCCGCGCGACCGCCGCCGCCGTCAAACGCGAGCGCCAGCGGCTCGACGCGCAGGCCCAGCTTCTGCGCGCACTAAGCCACAAGGGCGTCCTTGCGCGCGGCTTCGCGCTGGTCCGCGACGGCGAAGGCCACGCCGTGCGCACGGCGGAAGCA
This sequence comes from uncultured Hyphomicrobiaceae bacterium, assembly GCA_964650735.1. Lineage (GTDB taxonomy): Bacteria > Pseudomonadota > Alphaproteobacteria > Rhizobiales > Rhodomicrobiaceae > Dichotomicrobium. The sequence continues at coordinate 4,842 of CAZYUT010000068.1, read as the reverse complement.
GCGCGCGCTCTCACCCGCGTCGATATCGAATTTGCAGATGGCAGGGTCGGCGCAAGCATCGCCGATCAGGCGCGGAAACCCGCTAGACCGGGCATCGAGCGCGGTCTGGCGCAACGGGCGAAACCGGCCAAACAGGGCAAGCTGCTTTGATCGCTCTCGCGCTTTGGCGCGCGGCGGGTTATCGTGGTTGAAACGGCATCAGAACATCCCGGACCTTCATGAATCGCTACGAGAAATCCTTCGGCCTCACGAAAGAGGCGCGCCTGCGCTACGACGACGGCGAGTACCACGTGCTGGTGCCCGGCGACTTCGTGCGCTGCGCGGTGACTGGCAAGCGCATCCCGCTGTCGGAGCTGCGTTACTGGAGCGTTGAACATCAGGAGGCCTATGCCAGCGCCGCGATCTCGTTCCGCCGCTATTTGGAACTTGCCGGCCATCCCCGCGCAAGCGAGTCGCCCAACCCATTCAGCGACGACGACTAAAACACCTTGGCGAGCCGGGCGCAGGCGTCGTGGCGCGGGCAGGTGACGAGATGGTCGTTGACCAGCCCGATCGACTGCATGTAAGCGTAGGCGAGCGTCGGGCCGGTGAAGCGAAAGCCGCGATCCTTGAGGGCGCGGGACAGCCGCTCGCTCAGCGGTGTGGCGGCCGGCACCTCGGCGGGGTCGGCAAAGCGGTTCTGGATCGCCTCGCCATCGACGAAATCCCAGAGGAAATCGCGGAGCGTCGTAGTCTCGCGCAAGCGCAGGTAGGCCTGGGCGTTGTTGATTACCGCCTCGATCTTGCGCCGGTTGCGGATGATGCCCCGCTCGGCCATCAACGCGGCGACCTTGTCCGGGCCGTAGCGGGCGACCTTCTCGGCGTCGAAGCCGTCGAAGGCCGCGTTGAAGGCTTCGCGCTTGCGCAGCACTGTCAGCCAGGACAGACCCGCCTGAAACACCTCCAGACAGAGTTTCTCGAACAGGGCGGCGTCATCGGTTTTCGGCACGCCCCATTCTTCGTCATGATAGGCGATGTAGAGCGGGTCGCTCGTGGTCCAGGCGCACTCGACCGTCCGCGCCCGGCTCATTCCGCCGGCACGGGAAAGTCGAACGCCGCCCAGTCCGGCCGGCTCAACTCGACCGGGATATCGCCCGCCTTGATCGCCTCGCCGCGCGACATCGCCTCGCCCGCCCGGTCAATGCGCACGAGCGCGAGGCCGCGCCCGTTCGCGGCGGATGTCAGCTTGCCGAGATTGGTCGCGCCGGCCGTGACCGCCGTGCCCGGCTCCGGCAGGCCTCGGCCCCGCACCGCGACGAAGCGCTTGCGCGCCGTGCCTCGGTGATGCATCCGCGAGACGACCTCCTGCCCGACATAGCAGCCTTTGTGGAAGTCGACGCCGCCCAGCTGATCGATGCAGGCGTCATGCGCGAACACCTCGCCGGATTCATAGTCCTTGAACCCCTCCGGCACGCCCCGTGCGATACGGTGGGCGTCGTAATCCTTCGGCTCGGCCAGCGTCCAACCGTGCTTTTCGGCCGCCGCGCGCAGCTTGTCCTGCGGCGCGATCAGCCGGTGGCCCAGCGTTGCCGCGCGCGGCTCGGTGAAGGCGTAGCCCCCTGCAGGCGCGGCGACATCGCCTGGCGCTTCCCAAACCGCGGCAACGGCCAACTCATCCGACTTGTCGGCGATCTCCACCTTGGCGCGCAGCTTGTAAAAGCCAAGGCGGCGCGTGAGATCGGACAGGGCCGCGCGCGCGCAGTCGAGCAGATAGCCGCCCTCGCGGCGCAGCACCAGAAAATCGAACAGCACCTTGCCCTGCGGCGTCAGCAGCGCCGTGTAAGCGGCCTCGCCCGGCTTCAGGTTCTCGATGTTCTGCGTCACGAGCCCGTGCAAAAACGGCATCGCGTCCTCGCCGCTGACGCTGATGACGCCGCGATCAGGCAGAATCGCCAAGCATCCGTTGTTCATAGAGCGCCCTCCTCGCTTGCACCTTCAGGCATGATTGCGTAAGCGCTTGTGAGCATCAAGAGCGCGCTGTGCGCCTGCGAAAATCAAAGTCATCCCATGAGCGCCAGTTATGATCTCGTCGTCGTCAACGGAACCGTCGTCAATCACGATGGCGTGTGGGAGGGCGACATCGGCGTGCGCGACGGCAAGATCGCTGCGCTGGGGCAGGTCGGCGCGCAAGCTGGAGCGGAAGTCATCAATGCGCGCGGGCTGCATGTCCTGCCCGGCGTGATCGACAGCCATGTGCATTTCCGCGAGCCCGGGGCGGAGCACAAGGAAGATCTGGAGACGGGGGGCCGTGCGGCCGTGATGGGCGGCGTCACGACCGTCTTCGAAATGCCCAACACCGCCCCGCCGACGACGACCGCCGAGGCGCTGGCCGACAAGTTGCGCCGCGCCGAAGGGCGGATGTATTGCGACCATGCCTTCTATATTGGCGCGAGCCTGGAGAATATCGGCGAACTGGAGGCGTTACAGCGCCTGCCGGGCGTGGCGGGGGTCAAGGTGTTCGCCGGGTCATCGACCGGCAATCTGCTGATCGCGGAAGAGCCGGACCTAGAGCGCGTTTTTGCGCGGCTCACGCGCCGCGCGGCTTTCCACAGCGAGGACGAGGCGCGGCTGACCGAGCGGCTGGGCGAGCAGCGCGCGGGCGACCCGTCGAGCCACCCGGTCTGGCGCGACCCGAAGGCGGCGCTGGACTGCACGGCGTTGCTGCTGAGGCTGGCGCGCGCGTATGGCAAGCGCATTCATATCCTGCATGTGACGAGCGGGGACGAGATACCGCTGTTGGCGGCGCACAAAGATGTCGCGACGGCGGAAGTAACGCCGCATCACCTGAGCTTGCAAGCGCCGGAGGACTATGAGCGGCTCGGCACGCACGCGCAGATCAACCCGCCGATCCGCGACGGCGCGCACCGCGCGGCGCTCTGGGCGGCGATCCGCGACGGAACGATCGACACCGTGGGCTCGGACCACGCACCGCACACGCTGGAAGAAAAGGCGCGGCCGTATCCCGAGTCCCCTTCGGGGATGCCGGGCGTGCAGACGCTGGTGCCGGTGATGCTGGATCACGTCAACGCCGGTCGGCTGAGCTTGCAGCGCTTTGTCGATCTGGTCTGCCACGGGCCGCAGCGCGTCTACGGGATCGCGGGCAAGGGCCGGATCGCGGCGGGCTACGATGCGGACCTGACGCTGGTGGATATGGCCCGCGAGGAAGAGATCACCGGAAGCTGGCTGGCCAGCCGCTGCGGCTGGAGCCCCTACACGGGCACGCGGGTGAAGGGCTGGCCGGTCGGCACGATTGTGCGCGGGCAAGCTGTGATGCGCGACGGCGAACTGACCGCGCCGCCAGCGGGCAAGCCCGCGCGCTTTCTTGAGGCGCTGCCATCGGAGCGCGGTCACCCGCCCTTGTAGAAAAAGTGCCAGGTGCCGTCCGCGCCGATGCCGAGCCGGTAATGATCATAGCCTTCCTCGGCCATGCGCCCGGCCTCCTTCGGCGAGACGAGCCGGTAAAGCTCCACCCGCTCCGGCGGGCGCAGGTCGCTCACCCCGCGCACCGCGAAATGTGGCCACACATACATCTGCGTGTCCGGCTGCTGCTCGACGACATACCCGCTGGTCAGGATTTCGATGAGTACCGCCATGATCTCCAGCCCCTCCCCGTCGCCCGAGAGGTCGCGCCAATGCTTGAGCGGGTCGTCGACCTTGTCGCCCGCCGAAAGCAACGGCATGATCTCGTTGCGCTCCAGCACATAGCGCATTTCCTCAAGATTGCCGGAGCTGGCCGCGCGCAGGATCGACACGCGCATGTCCTGAACCGGGGCGGGCAGGGCGCTCACGTCGCGTTGGACGGGCGGGGGCGTATCGCGTTGCGCGAGCGCATCTGCGGCCGCGAAAGCTGTGGGCGCGAGCGCCAGGCCGAACAGGATCGCTAGGCACAGCGCGCGGACTTCGTTAAGAGACGACTGAATTATTGCCATGGCGCAGGGCGTGCCGGAGTTGTCATCACGTGGTTAGACGCTTTCGTTATTCCTTTGCGCGAATGGAAGCGCAAGGGCTGATTGCCGTGGAGAGCTGCAGGCGGCACCGGGAAATTGCAGAGCCTGACACGCTATGATTTTTGAGACCGCATCGCTGGCGCAGACGGTCCTTTCCGAGACTCAGCTGATCCTCACCGGGCTGGTCATTGGCGTGATCGTCGCCGCTCCGGTGGGACCGGTCAACGTGCTGTGCATCCAGCGCACGCTGGAGCGCGGCTTCTGGGCCGGCGTGGCGGCGGGCTTTGGCGCTGTGCTCGGGGATGGGCTGCTTGCGGCGGCGGCAGCCTTTGGCGTAACCGCAATCTCCAATCTGACAAGCGATTACCGGGCGACGATCCAGCTCATTGGCGGGGCCATTTTGCTGCTGTTTGGTGTGCGGCTTTATTTCGCCGCGCCACGCGCCGGTGCGCAAGGATCGCGCTGGGCGGAACTGCGGCGCATTGCTGAAACCATCCCGGACATGTTCCGGCCGATGATGCGCTATCAGATCTGGCGGATCGTGCCGCATGCCAGCGTGATACCGCAGAGCTTCTTCCTGACGGTGACCAATCCCGGCGCGATCCTCGGCATGTTCGCGATCTTTGGCGGGCTGGGGTCGCTGACCGGCGGGCTGACGTCTTATGTCGAGGCGCTCACGCTCGTGGTGGCGGTCATGTGCGGCAGCCTGATGTGGTGGATCGGCCTGTCGCACATCATCTCGACAGTCAGGCACAAGCTGGATGAACACCGTTTGCAGCGCATCAACCAGATCGCGGGGGGCGTGCTCGTGGTGTTTGGCTTCGTGCTGATTGGCCAACTGCTGGTCGTCTAGAGC
>CAZYUT010000067.1:0-10998 GCA_964650735.1 uncultured Hyphomicrobiaceae bacterium | reverse complement strand
TGCATGTGTTAGGCCTGCCGCCAGCGTTCGTTCTGAGCCAGGATCAAACTCTCAGATTAAAAGAGCCTGTTTCTGACTTAACTCGAAGGTCCCCCGGCTAAGAGGCGCCTTCGAGCGACCACTGCGTTCTGTATGCAGGAATTGTTCGGAGTCCTACGTCACACACACTCTCGCACTCCCGTGGAGCGCGAAAAGTTGTTGTGTCACAGAAACGCCGGTCGTCAGAGTCTCTTTGCGATCGCAAAGATGCGATCTCGCTAGAGATCCGCCGCCTGCGTTTCTCTTCCTTCCAAATCTTCCACTTTGTCAAAGAGCGCTGCCGCGATACCAATTCGGACCACGACGTAGACTGTGATACAGTTCCGAACGACATCCGGCACTAGTTAATTGACCGCCGCTCGACTTTCAAGCGATCTCTGGTGCTGATATCTATCTTCGGAAGGCTCGCGGAGTCAAACGCGCTTGGCGATCAACCTGGCCGCGAACAGACACGTAATCTAGCGTTTACCCCTTCCTCTGTCAACGCCAATCGGAAAATTTTTCCGAGTGCCATCGATTCGGTCGGGGTGACGGCGCGGTCAGCCGCTCGTTGCGATGCACCATCATGCCGTCACAAAGCCTATATAACACGCTGATCTCTAAAGGAAGGGTTAACCGGGCCAGAATTTTTTGCGTCAAAATTTCGACGCCGTCACCAGTTTGGAGTAGGGCGCAAAACGTTTTCCACAAGTGGGGTAGAGCTTGTGCATTGCGTGGAAAATTTAGGAGTTTTTGATCTACCGTGCGGTGGTCGCTCAGGCTCGGCCGGTATCCAGAGCACCACACTGCGCCGGGGGTCCATGCATTTTTGCACTCTGCGTGGGGGAAAAATATGGTCGGGGACAGTTTCAAGGCGGGGGCACAATGCTGAAACGAAAGCGGCAATCATCCAGGGCGCTGGTTCGCACTGGGGACCGTGAAACCCTGCCCCAGGTCTACCTTTCGAAGCTTCCCGACGAACCGCATGGCGATTTCCCGCTTGAGTTGCACGGCGGCGTCGCGTCGCGCGTCAAATGGATTGTCTCAACGTGTCTGGTGGGTGTTGCCGGCCTCGGCGTCATCGCCGTCGTCATGTATGCCTCAATGGATTTCGAGCGGGATGAAGGCATCATCTCTTCAATCCAGAAGGCCGGCATATCCGCGATGCAGTCTCAACCCGTAGGCCGGATCGTTCAGGATGAACCGGAGATCGCCTTCGGTCAGAAGACCGACCGCATCAAGCTTACGGCCAAAGGCGTAACCACGAGCCACATCATCCACGATAGCGTTGTGGTGCGCAGGGATGCTACCGAATTCATAGAAATCAGACCATACGTCTTGATCGAGGCTTCTCTCGCAACCGAGGTGCCGGGGGACGCCAGCAACATTCCTTCACTGGACCCGTTCGAACTCTACGCAAACAGGACGCCGGTGGGCGAACCATCCGCCGAAGCCAGGGCGCGCGACTTGGCATCAGACAACGTTGCGCTGAGCCACAGCGACATTCGGGTCGAGCGCCTCTTCATGATCGACGATTACAGGATCGGGCCCGACCGCGCGGAACAACTCGTCGCTGAGGCCGCTGCTGTGCTTGCGGAAACTGGCGCAGAGTTCGAGGCCGCACCGGACGAGCCGGCCGAGGACGCGCCGCTGGTGGAGGCCGAACCGGCCGAGGAAGAAATCGGCCAGAATACCACCATCGTGCGGAAGCGGTCAGATCCCGCCGCGCAGGCCGAGGCGCGCTTCACGATGACGGCGGTCGAGGTCAAGTCTGGCGATACGCTTTACCGGCTGTTGAGCGAAGCGGGCGCCGGCGAGCGCGAGGCCAAGGCGATCGTGAAGGCCATGCAGACCGTGCCTGGCGCGGCGCAACTCGAAGCTGGACAGGAGCTGCGCTTCACGCACGAAAAGGGCGTGCCGGGGGGCGGGCAGTCCGCGCCCATCCGCGTCAGCCTGTTCAGCGGCGACGAACATGTGGTCAGCGCCACCCAGACCGGTTCCGGCGACTACGCCGCGACGCGCGACGAGGCTCAGATCGCTGCATATTCCGTTTCAGGCGAGCGCCAATATTCCACGCGCGCCTCGCTCTACAAGAGCATTTTTCACGCGGCAATTACACAGGATCTGTCGGAGGAGCTCATCAACCAGTTTCTCCGCACACTCGCATATGATGTTGATTTCAAACAGAAAGTCGGCTTCGGTGACGCTGTGCGCTTTTTCTTTGATGTCGAGCGCGAGCCCAGCGGCATCGAAAAGCCGGGCAACCTGCTTTTCGCGGAGATGACGGTCGATGGCGAGACCTACCGCTATTACCGGTACAGGACGCCGGACGGCCAGGTGGACTTCTACGACGAGGATGGCTCGAACTCACGCAAGTTCCTGATGCGCGAGCCGGTGAAGGGCGCACGCTTCACCTCCGGCTTCGGATATCGCCGCCATCCCATTCTCGGCACCCGCCGCATGCACACCGGCGCCGACTGGGCCGCGCCACGCGGCACGCCGATCCTCGCGCCGGGGGACGGGACAGTGACGTTCGTCGGGCGCAAGGGCGGCTATGGCAACCACCTCCGCCTCAAGCACGGCAACGGCTACCAGACGACTTTCTCGCACCTGCAGAAATTCGCCGAGGGCATTCGCAAGGGCGTCAGAGTGCAGCAGGGACAGGTCATCGGCTATATCGGCTCGACGGGCCGCTCGACGGGCCCGCACCTCCACTATGAAGTGCTGGTCAACGACAAGTTCACCGACCCCATGAAAATCGCGACGGGCAGCAGCCGTCAGCTTCAGGGCCGTCTGCTGGCCGAATTCAAGCGCGAAAAACAGCGCATCGAGGACCTGATGCGGCGCGCGCCGGTCAGGACACGGGTCGCGGCGGTCAACGAGTAGCATTGCGGAACATCAGCCTCTGGCCTAAAAGGCGGTGGGCCAACCGTTTCTGGAGACCGCCATGCTGCGTCGCCTATCTGTCACAGCCAGCCTTGCCGTTGTCATTGCTTCGCATTCGGCATTCGCGCAGACCTGCTTCCCCGTCAGCAGCGAAGTGGTGAGCCTCGGTGAGGCTAACGCCCGCGCCTACGCTGGCAGAAGCCTTGACGGAGCGATCGCAGCGCGGAAGTCCGCAATCGAGAGCAGCGGCAACACGGTCGGCCGCGTCACGCGCGCCGAACTCGAGTGCGCGCCCTTTCCCAACCTGCTAGGCGCGGATGAATGGCGCTGCACAGGCCGCGCGCGGGTTTGCGCCGCAAACTGAGCGGCGGAGCACCTGATGGATGAAGACGACATCATCCGCACCTACTTCGCGCCGCTGGCCGCAGGCGCGGAAGAAGCTTTCGATCTCACCGACGATGCCGCCGCGCTCTCGCCCCAACCAGGCACTCAACTCGTCATCACCACGGACGCGCTCCTCGCCGGCATCCACTTCCTGCCAGACGATCCGCCCTCGGACATCGCCGTCAAGGCCCTGGGCGTAAACCTGTCGGACCTGGCGGCGAAAGGCGCCGATCCGGTGGCCTATACGCTCGCCCTCAGCCTGCCACAGCCGGTGTCGCCCGACTGGCTCGCCGGGTTCTGCGATGGCCTCGCAACAATGCAGCAGAGGCATGGCATCAAGCTCGTCGGCGGCGACACCACACGCAGCCCGAACGCCACGATGATCTCCATCACCGCACTCGGGACAGTACCCGCTGGGCGTATGGTGCGCCGTAGCGCGGCCCAAGCCGGCGACCTCCTCTACGTCAGCGGGACCATCGGCGATGCTGCGCTCGGATTGCTCCTGGCAACCGATGATTCGCGCGTCACGGGCTGGCAGCTCGATGCGGAGGCCCGCGCACATCTGCTTTCGCGATATCGCAGGCCGAGGCCGCGCACCAACCTCGCCCCGGTGGTCCGCGACCTGGCGAGCGCCGGGTTGGACATTTCCGATGGCCTGGTAATCGACGCCGCCCGCCTATGCCGAGCCTCCAAAGTGAGCGCAACACTCCACGCGGCGCAGGTTCCGCTATCCCGCGCCGCACGGGCCTGTCTGGCCGCGGATCCCGTCTGCCTCGAAACGATCCTGACGGGTGGCGATGATTATGAGCTACTCTTTACGGCGCCACCTGAGCGCAGCGATGCGCTCGCCCTGGCAGCCAACGCCGCCGGTACGCGGGTCCATTGTATCGGCCAGATCGATGCAGCGCTGAAGGACGGGAAGGCCCCGGTTACGGTCGTCGGTGCTGACGGCAAACCAGTGCGCCTTACGCATCCTGGCTACACCCATTTCGCCTAACGCCTGGGCAGCCTGCAACCTTGTTGCACTGCCACACCGATTTTGGCATGTTCCGCGCGGTTCGCGCAGTGTTTTCACGCGCCTGCAACCAACTGTTGGGGGGGGACGAACTGCCGGGACCGGTCTCGATCGTCCGGCGGCTTCAAAAGCACCCAGATTTCAATAATCACAACCGGGACGGTTCCTATGGATAACGTGATCTGGCTTATCGTTGCCGCCGGTCTGCTTTCGCTCGTTTATGGCGCCCTGACGATCCGTCAGTTGCTCGCTGCTGACCCCGGCAATGCTCGCATGCAAGAAATCGCTGGCGCGATCCAGGAAGGCGCCGGGGCCTACCTGTCGCGCCAATACACGACGATCGCCATTGTCGGCGCCGTCATCTTTCTGGTCGTGCTGTTCCTGCTTGGCCTGCCAGTGGCAATCGGCTTCTTGATCGGAGCGTTGCTGTCTGGCGCGGCCGGCTTCATCGGCATGATCGTATCGGTGCGCGCCAACGTGCGCACGACGCAGGCTGCCAGCCGGAGCCTCGCCGACGGCCTATCAATCGCTTTCAAATCGGGCGCGGTCACAGGCATGCTCGTGGCTGGTCTGGCGCTGCTGGCCGTAGCAGTGTACTTCTCTGCGCTGCTGCTGATCGGTTATGACCTCACCGACCGCACCATTGTCGATGCGCTTGTCGCGCTCGGCTTCGGCGCATCGCTCATATCGATCTTCGCGCGTCTCGGCGGCGGCATCTTCACCAAGGGCGCGGACGTCGGCGGCGATCTGGTCGGCAAGGTCGAGGCGGGCATCCCCGAGGACGACCCGCGCAACCCGGCCACCATCGCGGACAACGTCGGCGACAATGTCGGCGACTGCGCCGGCATGGCCGCGGACCTTTTCGAGACCTATGTCGTAACAGTCGTGGCGACGATGGTCCTGGCCTCGATCTACTTTTCCGGTCAGGACATCCTCTACCCTGCCATGATCTACCCGCTGGCGATCGGCGCGCTGTGCGTCATAACCTCGATCATCGGCACATTCTTTGTGCGCCTTGGCTCAAGCAATAATGTCATGGGCGCGCTCTATAAGGGCTTTATCGCCACCGGCGCGCTGTCGCTGCTGGCGCTGTGGCCGGTGACGGACCTTATCATCGGTATGGACACGCCGATGCAGGCCTCCGGCGTGGCGTTTACCGGCGTCGAGTTGTTCTATTGCGGCGCGATAGGCCTCGTGATCACCGGTCTGTTCATCGTTGTCACCGAGTATTATACCGGCACGGGCTTCCGTCCGGTCCGCTCCATCGCTGAAGCCTCCCGCACGGGCCACGGCACCAACGTCATTCAGGGTCTCGCGATCTCCCTCGAGGCAACGGCGATCCCGGCGATCATCATCATCGCCGGCATTCTGCTCACCTTCAACCTCGCCGGCCTGTTCGGCATCGCGATCGCCGTGACCACCATGCTGGCGCTGGCGGGGATGGTCGTCGCGCTCGATGCCTTCGGTCCGGTGACGGACAACGCGGGCGGCATCGCGGAGATGGCCGACCTGCCCGAGGCCGTGCGCGATACGACTGACACGCTTGATGCCGTCGGCAACACGACCAAGGCGGTAACGAAAGGCTATGCGATCGGCTCGGCGGGTCTCGGCGCGCTGGTGCTGTTCGCCGCCTACACCGAAGACCTCAACTTCTTCATCACCAACGCCGATCAATATCCCTATTTCCAGGGCGTCGAGCTCAACTTCTCGCTGTCCAACCCGTATGTCGTGGTCGGTCTGTTCTTCGGCGGCTTGCTGCCATACCTCTTCGGCGCGATGGGCATGACGGCGGTCGGCCGCGCGGGCGGCAAGGTCGTGGAAGAAGTCCGCCGGCAGTTCCGTGAAAAGCCCGGCATTATGGAAGGCAAGGAGAAGCCAGATTACAGCGCGGCTGTCGACATGCTGACGAAGGCAGCCATCAAGGAGATGATCATTCCATCGATGCTGCCGGTGCTCTCGCCGATCTTCGTGTTCGTCGTCATTCTGCTGGTCGCGGACAAGTCGGCGGCATTCTCGGCCGTGGGCGCGATGTTGCTCGGCGTGATTGTGACCGGCCTTTTTGTCGCGATCTCCATGACGGCGGGCGGCGGCGCCTGGGACAACGCCAAGAAGTACATCGAGGATGGTCACTTTGGCGGCAAGGGCTCCGACGCGCACAAGGCCGCGGTCACGGGCGACACGGTCGGCGACCCGTACAAGGACACCGCAGGCCCGGCGGTGAACCCCATGATCAAGATCACCAACATCGTCGCGCTGCTGCTGCTGGCGGTGCTGGCGCACTGATCGCCGCGTTATGCCAAACGACGGAAAGCCGCGCTCCCGCAGCGCGGCTTTTTGTTTTCCGGCAAGGCTTTCCGTGCAAAACGCGCGCCGCTGGCATATATCCCGGCCAGACACGCGACACGCCGGGCAGAAGGAGCCGCCATGCAATTCTCCAGCATCGAGACCGCCATCAACACGATTCGCCAAGGCGGCGTCATCATCGTCGTCGATGATGAGGACCGCGAGAACGAGGGCGACTTCGTCTGCGCGGCGGAGACGATCACACCGGAGAAGGTCAACTTCATGCTGAACGGGCGGGGGCTGCTCTGCGTCACGCTGACCGAGGAGGCAGCGCGGCGGCTTGATCTCGCGCCGGCGGCAAAATCGAGCACGGCTTTGCAGAACACGGCCTTCACCGTCTCGGTGGACCATGTTTCAACGACCACCGGCATCTCCGCGGCAGAGCGCGCGACGACCATCGCCGCGCTAGCGGACCCCGCGGCCCGGCCGGAGGATTTCGCGCGGCCAGGCCATGTATTTCCGATCGTGGGGCGAGAGGGCGGCGTTCTGATGCGCGCCGGGCACACGGAGGCGTCGATTGACCTCGCAGCGCTTGCGGGGCTGTCGCCGGCGGGCGTTCTGATCGAGATCCTCAAGGAGGACGGCACCATGGCGCGCCGTGACGACCTCGCCAAGCTCGCCGCGCAGCACAACATGCCGATGATCACGATCGCGGATCTCATCCGCTACCGCTACCGGCACGAGCAGATCGTCAAGCGCCTGGCGGAGGCGACCCTTCCAACACGCTACGGCGACTTCCGGCTGATCGCCTATGACGTTGAATACAGCGACGAACAGCCGGTCGCGCTCGTGAAGGGCGATCTGAGCAAGGCGGACGCTCCTTTGGTGCGCGTGCACGCCGCGTCGCTGACAGGCGATGTGCTGGACAACCTTCGCCAGGACGGCGGAACGACGCTGCATCAATCTTTGGCGCGCATCGCCGCCGAAGGCGCGGGCGCGATCGTCTATTTGCCGGAGGACGCGCGCGGCATCGGCCTCATGGAACAGCTTAAGCGCTATCAGAATCGCGAAACGCCAGGCGAGCGCAGCTCCACTCAGGAGAGCGACGCGCGCGATTATGGTCTGGGCATCCAGATCCTCAAGGATCTCGGCCTGTCGAAGATCCGTGTACTGACCAACACGCCGAAGCCGACCGACGCCTTCATCTTTGACGGATTCGCGCTGGAGGTGGTCGAACAGGTGCCCATCTCGGAAGGCGGGGCAGCAGATGGCGGCGAACCGGACGGACCGCCGCGTCTCGTTTTCAGCAGCAAGAACTGATCGCTACCGTTCCGGGGAGGAATATTCCCCGTTGAAATAAACCAACGGGGCGGCGCCGGGGTTATGGCGCGTGCCGTGAACCAGCTCGCCGAGGACGATCTGATGATCCCCGCCGGGGTAGACCTCCTCCACGCGACACTCCAGCGCCGCGAGGACACCCTCGAGGACAGGTGCGCCCAACCGTCCTTCATGGGTGGGAATGCCATGGAACTTGTCGGGACGCTTGTGCGCGAAACGGTTTGAAATCTCCTCCTGACCGCGCGCCAGGAAGTTGACGCAGAAGATGCCGCTGGCGCGCAGCGCCTTGAGCGTCTCGGAATCATTGTGCAAGCACATGAGCAGGAGCGGCGGCTCCAGCGACACGGATGTGACGCTGTTCATGGTGACGCCGTAGGCCCGGCCTTCGCCGTCGCGCGTCGTGACGACGGAAACGCCCGTTGGCCACAGACGGAAGCAGGCCTTGAACTCCTCCGGGCTTGCGCGAAAGGCCTCCGCGTCCGCCTTGTTCTTGGGCCAGAATGTCATGGGTTATCCTTTCTCCCGCGGCCCGAAGATTGCCGAGCCCACCCGCACCCAAGTGGCTCCGAATTCCACTGCCGCCTCATAGTCCGCGCTCATGCCCATGCTGAGGCGCGGTAACCCGCATTCGTCTGCCAGTTTTGCCAGGAAGGCGAAGTGGATCGCCGGTTCCTCGTCAATTGGCGGAATGCACATCAAGCCTTCGATGAGGAGGCCCAACTCGGTCCGGCAGTAGCGCGTGAAGTCCACGGTCTCGGCGGGCGCGATACCCGCCTTGTTCGACTCTTCGCCAGTATTGACCTGAACCAGCAGGCGCGGCGACCGGCCGACCTCCGCGATTTCACGTGAAACAATGCGCGCGATCTTCGGCCGGTCGATGGTCTGGATCATGTCGAACAGCTTTACGGCGTCACGCGCCTTGTTGGATTGCAGCGGCCCGATCAGATGCAGCTCGATATCCGGCCAGCGCGCTTTCAGCGCCGGCCATTTGCTTTGAGCCTCCTGCACCCGGTTCTCGCCAAAGACTCGCTGGCCCGCCTGGATGACCGGGACAATCGCCTCCGCGCAGAACGTTTTGGACACCGCGACCAAATGAACCTCCGACGCGTTCCGTCCGGCCTCCCGCGCAGCATCCGCGATACGTGCGCGCACCACAGCCAGCCGGTCGGCCGCTGCATTTGCAGATGGTTGTGTCGTCTCGGGCTCGTGCACACTCGTTCTCCAGAGCGGACCATCATGCCGGGAAATCACCAGACCGCCTCACATATTGCAACTGTCCCGGCGTCGTGGAAGAAATCCTGAGGCGCGCGGCATCACTCCTTGACCGGCCGGGCGCTTTTGCCCTCATATCCAGACCAGCGCAGACGGCGGATGCCCCGGGTATCCAGCCCTCAATTCAACCTTATCATCCCAAAGCCGGACGTCATGGCCAGCGAAAGATATAACGCACCAGAGCGCGAGAAACATTGGCGGCAAGTCTGGGATGACCAGACCGCGTTCCGTACCCCAGAAAATGCGGACCGGCCGAAATACTACGTGCTGGAAATGTTTCCCTATCCGTCTGGGCGCATCCATGTCGGGCATACACGAAACTATACCATGGGCGACGTCGTGGCCCGCTACAAGCGCGCCCAGGGCTATGACGTGCTGCACCCGATGGGCTGGGACGCATTCGGGATGCCGGCGGAAAATGCGGCCATGGCGAAGGGCGTCCACCCGAAGGAATGGACGTACGACAATATCGCGACGATGCGCGGCCAGCTGCAGCAGATGGGCTTTGCGCTCGACTGGGACCGCGAGTTCGCCACCTGCGACCCGGAATATTACGCCCAGCAGCAGAAGCTATTTCTGGATTTCCTGAAACATGACCTCGTCTATCGCCGCATGGCGCGGGTAAACTGGGACCCGGTGGACCAGACCGTGCTCGCGAACGAGCAGGTCATCGACGGCAAGGGATGGCGCTCCGGCGCGGTGGTGGAACAGCGCGAATTGCCCCAATGGTTCTTCCGCATCACGGCTTACGCGGATGCTCTGCTGGAGGGTCTGGACACTCTGGACAGATGGCCGGAAAAGGTCCGTCTGATGCAGAAAAACTGGATCGGGAAGTCCGAGGGCCTCCTGATAAAGTTCAAACTGTCCGGCAACCGGCCGGCGGGCGCGGTCGATACGCTCGACGTTTTCACCACCCGCCCCGACACGATCTTCGGCGCCTCTTTCTGCGCGATTGCGCCGAACCATCCGCTTGCGCAGAGCCTGGCCGAGCAGGACCCGGAGCTGCGCGCGTTCATTGCGGAATGCCAGCGGATCGGCACCAGCGAAGAGGCGATCGAGCGCGCGGAGAAAAAGGGCTATGACACCGGCCTCAGAGCGATCCACCCATTCAAACGGAACTCGCGGCTGCGCGTCTTCGTCGCCAACTTCGTGCTGATGGAATATGGCACCGGCGCGATCTTCGGCTGTCCGGCGCATGACCAGCGCGACCTCGATTTTGCGCGCAAGTACCGCCTCAAGGTCAAGCCGGTCGTCATCCCCGAGGGCGCGGACCCGGAGAGCTTCAAGATCGGCTCGGAGGCCTACACCGGCCCCGGCCGCATCTATAATTCTGTCTTCCTCGATGGCCTGAGCGTGGAGGAGGCCAAAGAGAATATCGCCGAACTGGTGGAGGAGCGGAAACTCGGCAAGCGGCAGGTGAAGTACCGCCTTCGTGACTGGGGCGTCTCCCGCCAGCGCTATTGGGGCTGCCCGATCCCGATGATCCACTGCCCGGCCTGCGGGATCATCCCGGAGCGCGAGGAGAATCTGCCGGTGTTGCTACCGGAGGACGTCTCGTTCGAGAAACCCGGCAACCCGCTCGACCATCACCCGACCTGGAAACACATCCGCTGCCCGGAATGCGGCAGCGAGGCCGAGCGCGAGACCGACACGCTGGATACCTTCGTCGACTCGTCGTGGTATTTTGCGCGCTTCTGCTCGCCCCGCGCCGAAACGCCGGTCGAGAAGGCCGCAGCGGATCGCTGGCTCCCGGTGGATCAGTATATCGGCGGCGTCGAGCACGCGATCCTGCATCTGCTCTA
>CAZYUT010000066.1:0-11096 GCA_964650735.1 uncultured Hyphomicrobiaceae bacterium | reverse complement strand
GCAAAACAAAAACTTAGAGCCTGATCAGCGATTCGGATTTCGTTGAACAGGCTCTGGGGGCTCTTTATCATCAAAAACTGTTCTAATCGACCGCTGGTTTCGCGGCGGATATGAAGTAGTTGACGCCTGTGTCACTCGACAGCCGCCATTCGCGCGTCAGCGGGTTGAAGGTCAGCCCCCGCGTATCGACGACGCGTAAACCGCTCGCCCGCAGCGCATCCGCCAACTCCTCCGGCGTCACAAAGCGGTCCCACTGATGCGTGCCGCGCGGCAGCCAGCGCAGCACATACTCCGCGCCGACGATCGCCAGCGCGAAGGCCCGCGCCGTGCGGTTGATGGTCGAGAGCAGCATCATCCCGCCAGGGCGCAGGACCTGCGCGCAGACGCCGATGAACGCCGCCACGTCGGGTACATGCTCGACCACCTCAAGCGCGATCACGGCGTCGAACTGCGCGCCTTCAGCCGCCAGGTCTTCCACCCGCGCGGCGCGATAGTCGATCTCAAGCCCGCTCCCGGCGGCATGGGCGCGCGCGGCCGCCACATTCTCCTCCGCCGGGTCGATGCCCGTCACGGATGCGCCCAACCGGGCCAGCGGCTCCGACACGAGCCCGCCGCCGCAGCCGATATCGGCGATGCGCAATCCGTCCAGCGGCGCCGCCGCGTTGCTGTCACGCCCGAAATGGCGCACCAGTTGCTCGCGCAGGAAGCGTAGCCGCTCCGGGCCGATCGCGTGAAGCGGTGCGAACTCGCCCTCCGGATCCCACCACTTCGCCGCGAGCGCGCGGAACCGTTCGACCTCGCGTTCGTCCAATGTGCTGTCTGACTGGCTCATGCGCGCGAGCCTAGCAGATGCGCGCGCGGCCCGCAGCTTTTGCGGCTGTGGCCTACTTGCAGCAGTTGCGGCGCGTGCTATAAGCGGGACGCGTTTTGATTGCGGCGTGACGCGAAAGGGACAAGCGCCTTGGCGCGACTGGTGATGAAATTCGGCGGAACCTCGGTGGCGGATGTCGAGCGCATCCGTAATGCGGCGCGGCATGTCCTGCGCGAGGTGCGGGCCGGGCACGAGGTTGCCGTCGTTGTCTCGGCCATGGCCGGACAGACCGACTATCTCGTCGGGCTGGTGCGCGAGGCGGCCGCGCGGCACGACTTGCGAGAGTATGACAGCGTCGTCGCTGCGGGCGAGCAGGTGACCAGCGGCCTGCTCGCGATCATCTTGCAGGATATGGGCGTCCCGGCGCGCTCCTGGCTGGGCTGGCAGGTGCCGATCCGCACAAACGGGGCGCACGGCGCGGCACGCATCACGGACATCGACGTCGGTCCGCTACAGACGAGCATCGGGCGTGGCGAGGTCGCGGTGGTTGCAGGCTTCCAGGGGATCGCCGAGGATGGTCGGATCGCCACGCTCGGGCGCGGCGGGTCGGACACGAGCGCGGTCGCCTTGGCGGCGGCGCTCAAGGCCGATCGCTGCGATATCTATACAGATGTTGATGGCGTTTACACCACCGACCCACGCATTGTGCCCAAAGCGCGCCGGATTCAGAAGATTTCCTATGAGGAAATGCTGGAAATGGCCTCGCTGGGGGCCAAGGTCTTGCAGACCCGCTCGGTCGAGCTCGCGATGGTCTATGGCGTACCGCTGCAGGTCCGGTCCAGTTTCGCTCACCCCGAACCGGGCGACGACTGGCCGGGGACGCTTGTGTGTGATGAGAGTGAGATCATGGAACAGCAGGTTGTAAGCTCGATCGCCTATGCGAAGGACGAAGCCAAGGTCACCCTGCTCAACGTCGCCGACAAGCCGGGCGTTGCCGCGAGCGTGTTTGGCCCGCTCGCCGCGGCGAACATCAATGTGGACATGATCGTCCAGAACGTGTCCGAGGACGGCCGCTTCACCGACCTGACCTTCACGGTGCCCGCAGGCGACTTGCGGCGCACGCTTGACGTTTTGGCGACCGCAAAAGACGAAATCGGATATTCGGATTTGCGCGGATCGGAAGATGTTGCCAAACTGTCGATCATTGGGGTGGGGATGCGCAGTCACGCTGGCGTCGCGGCACAGATGTTCCGTGCGCTGGCGGAGAAAGGCATCAATATCGAGGCGATTTCGACTTCAGAGATCAAGGTCAGCGTCCTTATCGACGCCGACTACGCCGAGCTTGCGATCCGCACCCTGCACAGCGTTTATGGGCTGGATGCGACAGAGACGGCCTGATTTTTGACGGAAGTTATTGAGCGTCCGCCCGGCTCATGTGTTTTCCCATAACGAAACCAAAGGGCGGCGCGGCGCCTGGCGCACTGCGCTGTTCTCGTCTGCACATAATCGCATGAGGGCCAGCGGGCGCTCGTGATCGGAAAGACCGGACCGCCATGTCAGCGGCCAATCCCGACCAAGGAGAAACCGGGCGTATGCCTTGGAGACTGAGCGCACCACGGGTCCTGCTAAGGCGCCTGCGCGAGGCCATGGCCAATTCCCCGGGCGGTAAGGTCAGTCTCAATGCCATTGTCGAACTGGTCGCAGCAAATCTGGTTGCCGAGGTTTGCTCGATCTACATCGCCCGGCCCGACGGCGCGCTTGAGCTTTACGCGACCCAGGGGTTGAAGCAGGAAGCCGTGCACAACACACGGATGCAACCGGATGAGGGTCTTGTCGGCCTGATCGCCTCCAGCGCACGGCCTGTGAATCTGCCCGATGCGCAGTCGCACCCGGCCTTTTCGTTACGTCCAGAGACGGGCGAGGAGAGCTATACGTCGTTCCTCGGCGTTCCGGTCTTGCGTGGCGGGCGGACGCTCGGCGTGCTGACGATCCAGAACGTCCAGCCGCGCAAATACAACGACGAAGAGGTCGAGGCGCTGCAGACCATCGCGATGGTGCTCGCCGAGATCATCGGCTCCGGCGCGATCGAGGGCGTCAGTCCAAGCGAGGCCGACCCGCGGCGCATGCAGACGCAATCGCTCGAGGGGGTCGTATTGTCCGAAGGCATAGCGCTGGGGCACATTGTCTTCCACGAGCCGCAGATCATGGTCACGCGGCTGATCTCTGACGACCCGGCAAGTGAGCTCAGCCGGCTCGAAAGCGCGATCGAGCAGCTGCGTCAGAGCGTCGATGCGATGCTGGAGCGCCGCGACGTGCCGCTGACCGGCGAGCATCGCGAGATTCTGGAAGTCTATCGTGTTTTCGCGCATGACGAAGGCTGGCTGCGCCGGCTGCGCGAGGCGGTGGGCGCGGGACTGACGGCCGAGGCTGCCGTAAAGCGCGTCCAGAACGCCCAGCGCGAACAGATGCTCCGCCACAGCGACCGGTTCTGGCGCGAGCGGCTGCACGACTTGGACGATATTGCCAACCGTCTGCTGCGACTGCTGGCCGGGCGCAACGAAACCGCAGCGAGCGAGGAACTGCCGAAGGACACCATCCTGGTCGCGCGGACGATGGGCGCGTCCGAATTGCTGGACTATAACCGGGAGAAGCTGCGCGGTCTGGTGCTCGAAGAGGGCGGACTGACCAGCCACGTGGCGATCGTCGCGCGCGCACTTGGTATCGCGGCCGTGGGCGAAACCGAAAACGTGCTGAATATCACTGCGCCGGGCGACGCGGCGATCCTCGATGCAGAGCAGGGCGTCCTGCATTTGCGGCCGAGCGGCGATCTGGTGAAGTCCTATAGCGACAAAGTCCGCTTCCGCGCGCGGCGCATGGCGCAGTACGCCCGCCTGCGCGACCGGGAGGCGCGCACGCTTGACGGCCAGCGCGTTTATTTGCGTATGAACGCCGGCCTGCCGATTGACGTGCCGCATCTCATCGACAGCGGCGCAGACGGAATAGGTCTGTACCGGACCGAGCTGCAATTCATGATCTCATCGAAACTGCCGAAGTTGCATCAGCAGATGCGCACCTATCGCGAGATCATGGACGGCGCGGACGGCAAGCCGGTCGTGTTCCGCACGCTGGATATTGGCGGGGACAAGGTGCTTCCCTACATACGGCACACGCAGGAGCAAAACCCGGCGCTAGGCTGGCGCGCCATCCGGATCGCTCTTGACCGCCCGGCGCTGTTGCGCACCCAGATCCGTGCGCTGTTGCGCGCCTGCGCAGGGCGGGACCTGCGCATGATGATCCCCTTCGTCACCGATGTGGGGGAGCTGCGCGAGGCGCGAGGTTATCTCAACAAGGAGTTGGCGCACGCCGAGCGTCACGGCTATGAACTGCCGCGCGAGGTGCATATGGGCGCGATGGTGGAGGTGCCCGCCCTGCTGTGGCAACTCGATGAGGTGCTTCCCGAGGTCGATTTCATCTCGGTAGGCAGCAATGACCTGTTCCAGTTTCTCTTCGCCGCGGACCGGGGCAACGCAAATGTTGCCGCCCGTTTCGACCCGCTTTCGCCGCCGGGGCTGCGAGTGCTGCGCCAGATCGCCGAAAGCGCCGCGCGTCACGAGGTGCCCTTGACGTTGTGCGGCGAGCTTGCGGGCCGTCCGATCGAGGCCATGGCGCTCATTGCGCTGGGCTACCGCTCGATTTCGATGTCCGCGGCATCTATCGGGCCAGTCAAGGCGATGGTGCTTGAGCTTGATGCGCAGAAGCTGGAGAGCTATGTGCTCGAATGGCTTGAGACCGGCAACCAATCCATCCGCGCGCGGCTGCAGGATTTCGCCGAGGCCAACAATATCCCCCTCGGCTGATGCGCACGTGTAACATACCCTGAAAACATGCCAGAGATTTCGTCCGATAGGCTCAACATCGTCGTGGAACGCTGGGAGGCGATCCAGTCAGAGCTTGCCTCCGCGCCGGAGCAAGACCGCTTTGTCGCGCTGTCGCGCGAGTTCGCCGAGCTTGACCCGATCGTGGAGGTGATCCGCGACCTGCGCAGCGCCGAAGAAGAGCTTGCACAAACCGAGGAACTGCTCGCTGCGCCGGATACCGACGCGGAGATGGCTGAGCTTGCGCGCGCCGAACAGGCCGATCTGCGCGAGCGGATCGAAGCGCTGCGGAGCGATTTGCAGATCAAGCTGCTGCCCAAAGACGCCGCCGACGAGCGCAACGTCATCCTGGAGGTGCGCGCAGGCACTGGCGGCGACGAGGCGGCGCTGTTTGCTGGCGACTTGTTCCGGATGTATCAGCGCTACGCCGAGGAACAGGGCTGGTCCGTGCAGGTGCTTTCCGCGAGCGAATCGGAGGTGGGCGGTTATCGCGAAATCATCGCGTCGATTTCGGGCAAGGGCGTTTATGCACGGCTGAAGTTCGAATCAGGCGTGCACCGCGTCCAGCGGGTCCCTGAGACTGAATCGGGCGGGCGCATCCACACTTCGGCGGCGACAGTGGCGGTGTTGCCGGAAGCCGAGGAGATCGATATCGAAATCCGCAACGAGGATTTGCGCATCGACACCATGCGCGCGTCCGGCGCGGGCGGCCAGCACGTCAACACCACCGACAGCGCCGTTCGCATTACTCATATTCCGACCGGCATTGTCGTCACGTCGGCGGAGAAGTCGCAGCATCAAAACCGCGCGCGGGCGCTGCAGGTGTTGCGCGCCCGGCTTTTCGACGAAGAGCGGCAGCGCGCCGAGCAGGCTCGGGCCGCCGAGCGTAAGGGCCAGGTTGGCTCAGGCGACCGCTCGCAGCGCATCCGAACTTACAATTTTCCGCAGGGCCGCGTCACTGACCATCGGATTGGGCTGACCCTCCACAAGCTGCAACAGGTGCTGGCCGGCGAAGGGCTGGACGAGATCATCGACGCGCTGATCACCGATCACCAGACGCGCCAGCTTGCCGCGATGGATCAGCAGGAAAGCTATGCGTGAGTTGGGGCATAGCGTTGAGGCCGCGCGGCGTGCGCTCACCCTGGCATTTCGCGAGGGCGGCCTTGCCAATCCGGCGCTCGATGCGCGTCTGCTGGTATTGGCGGCCTGCGGTATCACCCATGCCGAGTTGATTCGCGATTCCGGGCGTGCGCTGACTGATGCGCAGCGCGCGCGCCTGGTCGAGTCGGCGGCCCGGCGGCTGGCGGGCGAACCGGTTTCACGCATTCTTGGCAGCCGCGCCTTTTGGGGGCTGGAGTTTCGCCTGTCGCCTGAAACGCTCGATCCGCGCCCGGACACGGAAACGCTGGTTGAGGCTGCTCTTGGCGCGGTGCAAGAGCGCGATGCGCCGCTAGGCATTCTCGATCTGGGCACGGGCACCGGCTGTATCCTGATCGCGCTATTGAGCGAGCTGCCACATGCGGTGGGCGTCGGAACGGACATCAACCATGCGGCGCTGCTGACCGCGCGGGAGAACGCGCGGGCCGCTGGTGTGGCGGAGCGCGCGCGATTCGTCCAATCTGACTGGCTGCGCGGGATCGGCGGCAGCTTCGACATCGTCGTTTCGAATCCGCCCTATATCGCCCGCCGCGAGTTGGCCGGTCTGAGCCGCGAGGTCCGCGCGCACGACCCGCTGGCGGCGCTGGATGGCGGGGAGGACGGGCTGGCCGCGTACCGCGCCATTCTCGGTGACATTGCGCGCGTGCTAAAGCCCGGCGGGATCGCCGCTTTCGAGGTCGGACAGGGGCAGGCTCCGGCCGTCGGCGCGATGATGACCGCAATCGATATGCAGCCGGTGTTGCCCGGCGGATTGGCCGCCGCGCGCGATCTCTCCGGCACGGAGCGCGCGCTGGTCATGAAGCGTTCCGAGCGACGCCAAATGGCAAAAAAAGAGTTGGAAAGCTGGGCCATTCGCGCTAGCCTGCGCTAAACATCACGGGCATGATTTCGCGCATACGGTCCCATGGACCCCGGTCCCGAGCGCTGCCCGAATGGTCAAGCATTTTGCCAAGATAACGTGTTACCGGTGTGCGGCACAGCAAGCTGTGGAACAGCTGCGAAATGAGCGGCCCGGTGTAAGCGAAAGACGCGGTCGACGGACGTTACAAGTCCGTCAGCACCTGATCAGGGTAACGGCGCGCCACGGCGGCATGCGATAAAGCCAGCTTTCAGGACGTTCCGGCGACGACAAATGCGTAAGCCATCACCCAGAGGCATGACACGATGAGCAGGCCGTAACCCACGCGTACGCCTGCGCACGACCGGGACTGGCGTCATTAGCCCTGGCGCGACGAGCGCTTCTTGCGCGAGCGCGTCAGATCGTTTGAGGCAGCAACTCAAGACAGGAGCCCATGAGGCAAGGACAGCAAAACCGCAGGGGGCGCAACCGTAGCGGTGGCCGTAAGCCGCAAAGTGCGCTGACGCGCAATTTCGAATCCAACGGACCCAACGTGAAAATTCGCGGCACCGCCGCGCACATCGCGGAGAAGTATCTGACGCTGGCGCGCGATGCGTTGTCGTCCGGTGATATCATCGTCGCGGAGAGCTATTTCCAGCACGCCGAGCACTATAACCGCATCATCATGGCGGCGCAGGCGGAGCGGCAGAACGGCGCAGAGCGTCCGGCGCAGCCGAGCGGCAATGGCCGCGATTATGGCGACGAGTTTGACATGGACGGTACGGAGGAAGAACCCGCGCCACAGGGCGACAGCGCCGTGCAGGCGTCCGCGGCCGGTGATGCCGACCAACCGCGGGCGAACCGTCATCGGAAATCCGTCAATGGCTCGGGCAGTGCTGATGCCAAGGCGGATGGCAATTTCAGCGAGGGGCAAAAACAATCCCGCGGCGCGCAGGCCCGGCGCAAGCGCCAGAAGGTCGAGTCGACCAGCAGCGCGCGGCCGAAAACCGCGAAGGCCAACGGCGCTAACGGCGCCAGCCCTGACGATACCGCTTCAGAAGGTTACTCGGCCTGAGATTGTTTGAGCATGGGGTCAGCATGCGGTCTTGAACCTGCCGTGCGCCGACAATCCGTTCCGGCGTGCCGCGGGATTGCTTTGGCCAGCAACAACTGGCGGATGCCGCGGCGTCAGCCCGCCAACGGTATGTCCGGCGCCGTGGTGTCTCCCGCACCAAGAGCCCGCTGCAGATAAACGGTATCTAGCCACCGCCCATGCTTGTAGCCCACTGACTTGAAAATCCCGACTTCGGTAAAGCCCAGCGACTTGTGCAGGGCGATCGACGCGACGTGGTCCGAGCCGCCGACGATGGCGATCATCTGGCGGAAACCGCTCGCCGTGCAGGCCTCGATGAGCGATGTCAGAAGCGCCCGGCCGACGCCCCGGCGCTGTGCATCCCGCGCGACATAAACGGTATTCTCGACGGTGAGGGCATAAGCCGGGCGGGGATGAAAAGCGCTCGCGTAGGCATAGCCGGCAACGGTTCCATCAAGTTCCGCCACCAGATAGGGGTAGCCCTTCTCAACGACCGCCGCGCGCCGGCGGGTCATTTCCGTGAGGTCTGGCGGCGCCAGCTCGAAGGACGCCGTTTCCTCACGCACCGATTGCGCGTAAATGGCGGTCACACGGGGCATGTCCGCCTCGGTACAGTCGCGGACCGCAATATCCGTCTTCGTCATCGCCCGCCAGCCAACAGTCTGACAAATCCGGCCCAGCCGTGGATTTCACAAAAAAGGCCCCGGCATGACGTGCCGGAGCCTCTCTAACTGTCTCGGTCTGCTGCAGGCTACTCGCGATTGCCGAACAGCGATAGCAGCATCACGAACAGGTTGATGAAGTCGAGGTACAGCCGCAGTGCGCCCATGATCGCCTTGCGGCCGGCGACGGCGGTGCTGTCGCCCTCGAAATACATTTCCTTGATTTGCTGGGTGTCATACGCGGTCAGGCCGGCGAACACCAGGACGCCGATCACCGAGATCGCGAACTGCAACGCGGACGAGCCGATAAACAGGTTCACGACCGCGGCGATAATGATGCCGATCAAGCCCATGAACAGGAACGAGCCCCAGCCGGACAGGTCCTTTTTGGTGGTGTAGCCCCACAGGCTGAGCGCGCCAAACGCGGCCGCGGAGATGAAGAACACCTGCGCGATCGAGCCGTGCGCGTAAACGAGGAAGATCGAGGACAGCGACGCGCCCATCAGCGCGGCGAAGACCCAGAACGCTGTTTGCGCGCCCGGAAAACTCATCTTGTGAATGCGCGCGGACAGGTAGAACACCATGCCCAGCGGCGCGAGGAACACGACCCATTTCAGCGGGCTGGCGAACAGCGCATAACCGAAGTCAGTGAGGTACACCCCGTCGCGCACCTGCGCGGCTGCGCCCGCGGCGGTCGGCTGTACGGCGAAGGCGTAGAGCGCATAAGCCACAAGGCCGGTGATGGCGACGCCAGCGGCCATGTAGTTATACACCTGAAGCATATAGGAGCGAAGGCCCTCATCAATGGCCTCCTGAGCGCCAGTACGCGCATAAGCTGCCTGGTTCCTGTCGAAATCCGCCATCTGTGTCATTCCCCTGTTGAAACCAAAGTCACGTGGCCGTCCGGCCGGAAAAACTGGTTTGCGAGCCTAATATGTTTTGATCCTCGTCAAAAACAAGTCTCAGCGTACCGTAAACCAGCCGATTTGCGACGGAGGTCTTAGGCTGCCGCCGCTTATTCGCTTCGCAGATAGGACGCGGCCTTCGCGCCGAGCACCTGCAGCGTGCCGATCGAGCCGAAAATCACCATCAGCAGCACCGCCAACGCGCCGGCCTGAACCAGCGCCACCGTCGAGAGTATGAACTCCACCTGGAGCACGAAGGTCGCAAGCAGCCAAGCGCCCAGCGCGCCCAGGCCTGCCGCGAACACCGCCACGGCAATTGCCATCAGCACATATTCGAGGATGTGCGCGACAATGATATTGCGCCGCCGCGCGCCGAGCACCTTCAACACCACGGCTTCGTAGATGCGCCGTCGCTGAACGGTCGCAAAGGCTCCGGCAAGGACGATCACGCCGGCCACCAGCGTCAGGCTCGCTGCGATGCGGATCGCGGTCATCACCTGCTCCAGCACCCGCCCGACCGATTGAAGCACATCGCGCACGGTGACGGCTGTCACGGTCGGGAAGGTCGCGGTGATTTCGCGCAGCGCCGCAGTCTCGGCCTCCGCATTGCGCCCATTGGGCCAGTTCATTGTCGCCAGCACGCGATAGGGCGCGTCCTCCAGCGCGTTCGGCGAAAAGATCATGACGAAGTTGATGCTCAAACGCTCCCACGCGACCGTTCGCAGGTTTGCCACGCGCGCCGTGATCTCGCGGCCCAGCACATTGACCGTGAGCGTGTCGCCGACTTCGATGCCGAGTTGCCGCGCCAGATCAACCTCGAAGGAGACGAGCGGCTCGCCCTTGTGATCCGGCGGCCACCACTGCCCCTCAATGATCTCTGAATATTCCGGTGGCTGCCCCGCGTAGGTAATCCCCCGGTCGCCATCCAGCACCCACTGGGCGTCTTGCGGCGCATCGATTTCGCTCGTCGGCGTGCCGTCGATTGCGGTAAGGCGTCCACGCAGCATGGGCGCGGTGTTCAGCTCAGCCGAAGGCGCGTTGTCGGAGATGATCCGGCTGAAGTCGCTGAACCGCTCTTTCGGGATGCCGAGGAAAAAGTGGCTCGGCGCGTTTTCCGGCAATTCGGTCTGCAACTCAGCGCGCAGCGAGGTGTCGACCAGCGCAATCATGGTCAACAGCGCCAGCCCCGCGCCGAGTGAAAGCGCCAGTGTGATGGTCAGTCCGGCCGGCCCGCCGATATTGGCGAGCGCAAGCGCCAGTTCGGGTTGGGGCGGACGCGGGGTGCGCGCCGCGAGACCGCGGATCAGCCGCCCGATCGCGAGGAAAACAGCGAATACGACTCCGATGCCGACGACTGTGATCGCGGCGATTGTCTGCACCTCGGACAGCCAGATCGCCAGCCCGGCCAGCGCCAGCGCGCTCGTTACAGAGCCGGCAATGAAGGCGCGCGGCGGCAAGCTTTTCTGTTCGGTGATCTCTTCACGCAGCAGTTCGGCCGGGCGGATTTGCCCAGCGCGGCCCAGCGGCCAGAGAATGAAGGTGAGCGCCGTCAGCAGGCCGTAAGCCGCCGCGAGCACCAGCGCTTCCGGTTGAAGCGTCAGGTCGATCTGGATCGGCAGCAGATCGGCGAAGGCGCGGTCGAGCGCGATTGGGATCAGCGATCCGGCGATCAAGCCGACGGCGATACCGAGCGCCGCCACCATGAGCACTTGCAGCGCGAAGGTGGTGAGCGTCAGCCCGGTGGACGCGCCAAT
>CAZYUT010000065.1:6843-11236 GCA_964650735.1 uncultured Hyphomicrobiaceae bacterium | reverse complement strand
ATCAGTGGATGCGCTCCAAGTTGCTGTTGAGTGGCGTCTTTGAATGCGGAACCGGTTCCCATGTTTGCTGAAAACGCTCGTGCTCAAGACGACGGCTCCAGCGCGATGATCAGTTCGCTGCGATAATCGCCGGGCGCCAGAGGGCCCGACGGGCGTAAACGCAGATGGAGCCGGATAGGGCTGGGAGCGCCGTCCTGAGCGACCAGCGTGGAATATGCCTCAGTTGGCGGATCGGCTCCATTGGTCAGCAGCACCGTCCGGGTTCCGCGAAAATCCGCTAACGCTTCAAAGTCGATGAAGTCGTCAAGGCCGGCGGCCCCTTCGCTCTCAGGCCGCGCCAATGCGCCTGCGGACATTTCGAGACGCGCGCCCGTGTTGCACGCGGCTTCAGGCAATTGGACCGCATACCACCCGCCTGCCGGGCGGGCATCGGCGCCAATGTCGTCGCTGAGGTCCAGCGTGCCGGGCTGCGGCGGGGTAAGGCGGCACACGGCAGCGACCTCGATACCGACCGGCACCGGCGTCTGGCCGAGTTCAACAGGCAGTCCATGCCCGCTGGTGCGAAACAGCCTTAGTCCGGCGGCGCGGTCCTCATAGGCCCCTGGCGCTGCCATCTGCTGCGCTGTAACGCGCACCCGAACGCTGATGCCGGCCGTTTGGCCTCCGGCGAGCGCCAGGTCGATATGATTTCCGGTATCGGGGTCGGCGAGGCTCGGAGGATTGAGCAGCGCCGCACCGTCAAGCGTTTCCAACGAATAGCCAAGCGAATCCGACGCGTTGCGCAGCTGCCCGCCGTTTGGCGCCACAAACGCAACAGCGAGCGCGCAGGTCTCCTCGCCCATGTTGGCAATGCTCACGATGTTGATCTCGGTCAGATCGGTGGGCGCAAACGGGTCGTAGGGTTCGGCGATGTTCAAACTCGGCCCACCGATAACCCGCACGTCTTCGCAGCCCTCATCGGCCGCGACGCCGCCAGCGAGTGACAGTGCCGCCGCCATGACCGAGCAAGCGGCGGACCCGCGAAACCTGGGTGTGGTCATCCTGCCTCCCCCTGCGGCTCGGGGGCGAGCGTCCCGGCCCTGTAAAGGCCTGTGGTTCCCTCTGGGATTTCGAGCATAAAATGCTGGACCGGTTCAGTCGCCATCTCGATTTGCCAGCGTCCCGGCGCCAGCCCCTGTGCCGCGAAACGGCCTGCCCCGTTCGTGAACAAGTTGACCTTCGGCCCGCCTCCCGCCGGTCGGGTCGCGGTACCAGTCACAAGCCCGACCGGTTCGCCCTTGGCATCCAGAAGCGTGCCAAAAGCCGTCACCGAGTGCGCCGAGCCAACCGTCAGGGCGTAGCCCGCGCGATAAGACGGTTGGAGCGTGAATTCGCGCGTGCCGAGATCGTAGCCGACGGGAAGGTCATCCACGTCATAACGCAGGTTTCGCGGAGCATAGGCCCCAAGATCGGGCACCAGCGCAGGACCGAGCGCGTCGTTGTAGGCCTGCGGATCAGCGCGGTCGCCCAGTAGGATCCGGCGATCGCCGATGCTCTCGTGCGGCGCGATGATGGCGAAGCCATCTGCGATTGGCCGTCCAACAGCGACGTGACCATCTGCAAACGCAATCGCTGTGCCAACCCGCAGCGAGGTGCGCTGGTCGTTTACCGCTGGCAGCACGGCTGCGCCCTGGGTCGCGTCCAGGCTGGCGGTGTGTTGCACGCTGACGAGTGCGCGGTTGCCGACGTAGGTCAGCCCGGCATCTGCGGCGAGGTCTTCGGCGGGCGCGTCGTAGATCGTTTCGACGGTCGCGGTCCATGAGCCGATGCCGCGCTGAACGCTGCGCGTCGCGCTGACGCTGGCGGTGGCATCGCCGGTCTCGTAGCGCGCGGTGACATTCGTTCCGAGTTCGGGCCGCCAGGAAAGCCGAAGCGCCGCGCGCAGCTCGCCATCCGCGGGGTCTTCCGCGTCATCCAGGCCGTCAAGCTCGAGAGCGTCGGAGCTGTACTGGATCGTGAGGCTGAGCCCGAAATCCCTGCCAAAGGCTCGCGACAAACCCAGTTGCGCGCTGTAGGCGTCCTTCTCATCGCTGCGGTCCGCTGCGAAGGCGTAGCGGCCCGACAGGCTGCCATGAAAGCCAAAAGGCAATTCGCGCGAATAGCTTGCCAGCAGGCTGAGCCAATAGTCTTCCAGCGGATCGTCTTGGTCTGGCAGCGCGAAAGCGCGGCTGCGCAGGTCTGCCGACAGCCGCAGATTTGCGCCCGCGTCGATGACGCTGAGGGCGTCCCAGTCGATCTGGAGCGCGCCGCCGGCTCCAAATTCGCTATGGAAGCTCAACGCGCCCTCGATGCCGAAGAACCCGAACGGGGTTGCCGTGAACAAACCCGCCCCGGCCATCGCCGCGTGGCTGCCGGCCTGAAGATGCGCCTCGCCTGTGATCTCCGGGCTCAGGCCCCGGCGATAGAAGCCGGAGGCTATGAAGTCGTCCTGGTAGGTCAGCGCGCCGTCCTCGACGTCGGTGAGCGCCCCGGCCGAAAATCCCCACTCGTAAATGTCCTCCGCCAGCAGCGTTGCATCGAAGTAGGAGGTGAATTCCAGCGCGCGCTGTTCGCCGAGATCGTCCATGATGATAAGGCGGATGTCGTTTGCGCCCGATTGCAGCGGCAGGTCGGTGAGATCATACTCGCCCGGATCGAGCCGGAGCTGACGCACGATGTTCCCGTTCAGTTCGATCTTGACCGTGGATGGCCGGGTAATGCGGAACGAGCGTTCGCCTGTCGGCCGGATGTTCTCGCCGGGCCGCAGCTTGCGCATCGATCGCTCCACCGAGACCCCGAGAAGGTCCGGACCGCGCTGGAAGCTGGTCACCGGCGGATTTATGTCGCCTGCTTGAACGCGCAACGCGTCATCGGGAAGGTCGCGCACGATCCGGGTGCCGCGGCGGCTGAAGCCTTCCAGCGAAGACAGCCCGTTGGCGTGATCCGCCTTGCTGGCCCCGCCATCGTAAGTCAGCTCGGTTTCAAAGATGATATCTTCCCAGCGCAACACCGCTTCGATGTTGGCGCGCGGCGGGTTGAAGCGCGAGCCGCCGGCCGGGGATGCGCTGACATAGTCAGTGGCCGTGCTGAGGTTCAGATAGCCGCTGAAGCGCGAGGGCGGCTCCGGCTGAGCGGCGAAATGTGGCGCGCTTTGGATGCGAAGCGTGCGGCGCGGCCGCTGCTCCGCCGCAGGGGTGAACAGCATGCGCATGTTGGCAGCGTCGAAGCGGGTGTCGAACCCGGCGGCCTTGAGTGCTGCAAGCGTCACGAACCCTTCAGCAGCCGGCACAGCGCGCAGCTGCGCGGCCGCGGCGTCGCGCAAGAGGGGCGCGCTGGCGCTGACGAACTGCTGTTTGTTGACGGAGACGGCATCGTCCGGGGCGATCTTGATCGCGACCTCGCCGAGTGGCCGGTCGCGCTCGCGCAGCTCCACGATCAGCGACAGCGTCCGGCCGGTTGGGTTGAGTTTCGCTTGGGGCAAGGCTTGCGCCGTTGCCGTTGCCGATGCAGATGCCGGTGTGAGCGCAGCCAGCAACGTGGCGAGAACCCAGGCCGCCAAACGCCTCGCGCTGCACCAAGCCCGCCGCCGTGGCATCTCAACTGCCCTCCGTTCCGCCAGTGCGAGCGCCGGCTGTGCTAACGGCGCGATGGCGGCTGATAGTCGAGCTGGGCCTGCACGGACTGAACATTGTCCGGCAGCGCCAGCGGAAGGTTGAAGGTCCGCGTCTGGCCCGGCATGACCGCGGCAATGCCCAGCATGCCGTCGAGAACATGCGGAGGCAGCACCTTGCTCCAGCCGCCGCCGCTGAGCCGGAGTGTCGCGTCGGGCAAGCGGGCATGCACCTTGGAGGGGTTGCGTACGGTGATCGTTGGGATGCGCTCGCCGCTGCGCCCGGTCGCCATGCCATTGCCGACCAGTTCCAGGGCCGGCGCGCCTTCGGGCGGTGCGACATGCACGATCACGGCGAGGTTCATCAGCACCTGGATCGACGTGGTGCTGCCAGGCTGCGCGACGGGGAGCTGGTTGATCGATACCCGGTAGGCGCGGCTTTCGCTGATCAGCGGCTCGCCCAGCCACTGGACCTTTAGGATCTGGCTCCCGCCGGGCGGAATCATCGCCTGCATCGGCAGCACGAGGAAATCGGCCTCGTCGCGCTCGACGATCTGGTCGCCTTCGGCGTTCACGGTGACCCGCTGGACGACCGCTTCGATCGGGAGCGGCTGATTGGAGCCGTTGGTGATGCGGATGTCGGCGCGGCTCTGCGGTCCGACGGTCGCCATGTCGAGATAGATCGGGCTCACGCTCATCGCCTGGGCGTCCGGAGCAGCGAAGCCCTGAAGGGCGCAGGCGGCAAGCAAAAGGGCAGCCAGTTGG
>CAZYUT010000065.1:0-6743 GCA_964650735.1 uncultured Hyphomicrobiaceae bacterium | reverse complement strand
CGGAGCAGCGAAGCCCTGAAGGGCGCAGGCGGCAAGCAAAAGGGCAGCCAGTTGGAGGGCAGCCGGTTGGGTTGGGATGCAACGCAGTACACGCATCAAAATGCTCTTCGGATTGCGATTGGAGCCGGAGCAGGCTACAGGAGCAGGACGCGGCAACCACACTTGCGTGGTCGGCCCACCTCTAGGCGGGCCGCGCCCGCATCAGGTCTGAGCAGGCGCGGACGGCGACTGAGCCTCGCGTCCATCAACGATGCCGCGGTGACAGACGCCGGTCTGCGCTGCTCAGACAGGCTTGTTTGACTATTGCGGGATCACCCGCACATATAGCCAATCGGAATAGTCGCCTTGCTTCAGAACGCCGGTGCCGTTGACGTCTTCCGGTTGGATCGTCAGTTCCAGATTGATCGCTTCAGATGTATCGAAGGCTGGATCTAGGGCATTGACAACTTTAGTGCCGGGCGGATTGCCGTCTTCGGTGTTGATCTGCAAGATCTCACTACCATCTTGCTTCAATCTCGCGATGTAGTCGAAAGACCAAAGAATACTGCCGCCTGGCTCGTCTTCGTCGCCCTCGTACACGGCGTCGTGCGCGATCGCACCTCGCAACGATTCCAACTCCAGTGTTGCTGGCGCGTTGCAAGCGATCTGCGCTGTTTGACTTACTGTTTGTTCCATCGGCAAGGGCTGGCTGTCGGCAATCGTAATATCAAAGTTTCCGCCAAAACCTTGGAGAAATCGGCAAACTGCCGGGATCGTTGCGCGCAGGGTAAGGGTCTCCTCGGCTGGGACCCCGGTGGCGTGCGCGGGATCGGCGCTCATTGGCAGTACGGCCGCTAGCCCCAGAGCCAACTTCACGCAAAACGGCCAACAGACATTCTTATTTTTGATGATCATTTCGTTCCCCCATTCTACTCGGTACGTGCCCGCGAACTGAATTTGCGAACGACGGGAGCGCGCTGCCAATCGCCAGGATTGACGCTCATCGGGCTCTTTTGCGTTCGCTGTCACGATAGACTGTAAACTTATCCAGCGAAAAATCACAGCACAAGTGAAAAATTGTGGATGTTTGCGCAGGGCTCTTTACGGAGGCAGAATCACCGTCAAAGCCGGTTACGGATTTCGTGAATTCGAGGATGGCGAGATGGTCGGAGCGGCGGGATTCGAACCCACGACCCCCGGTCCCCCAGACCGGTGCGCTACCGGGCTGCGCTACGCTCCGACGGATCCTCTGATAGCGACGGCAGTCTGCCCACTGGTCCAGACAGGGTCAAGCGGGAAAGCGGGCGTATCGCGATCCTCAGCCGGCCGGTGTTTCGGGTTCTGCACCTGCCAGAAGCTGCTGGCACTGCTCCAGGTCCCGCAGCGCAGCCTCCAGCGTTTGCCGCTGGGCGCGTGTGAGCGGGTCTGTCGCGGCGTTCTTCGGCGCGTCAGCGGCGCGGCTTGCGGGTTTGGGCCCGGCTTTTGCGCGTTCGGCGGCCTCCTTGCGCGCGTGACCCGCCGTCTCTCCGGCAAGATCGGGAAACGCCGATGGCGACTGTGCCGGGTCGCGCGACCCGGCGGCGCGCGCATGACGTTTGACAAAACTCACGCCCTGCTGACGGAAGACGCGCTGTACCCCGCGAATGGTGTAACCTTCGTAGTGCAGGAGTGTGCGGATGCCGCGCAACAACTCCACATCCTCCGGGCGGTAATAGCGGCGGTTGCCGCCCCGCTTCATCGGTTTGACCTGAGCGAACTTGGTTTCCCAAAACCGCAGCACATGCTTGGGAACATCAAGTTCGTCAGACACTTCGCTGATGGTCCGAAATGCTTCTGGCGACTTGCCCAACGATCTGCCCTCTGGAACGTTGACAGGCTTGAATGCTTTATTCCGCTGCCCGCTTGCGGCTCAGCGCGTCGTTGATACGCTCTTTCATGATGTTGCTGGGGCGAAACCCGATCACCCGCCGCGGCGCGATCGGCACGGTTTCGCCGGTTTTCGGATTGCGGCCGACGCGCTCGCGCTTCTCGCGCACGTTGAACGTGCCGAACGACGAAATCTTCACCTGCTCGCCCCGTTCGAGACAGGCGGCGATTTCCTGAATGACGCTCTCCACCATCTCGGCGGATTCGTTGCGCGGCAGCCCCACCTCCCGGATCACGGCTTCGGTGAGGTCGGCGCGCGTGACTGTCTTGGCCTGTGAAGCCATGGGTCACGACCTCTCCACAGTCGGGACGTTAAAGGGAATGGTAACGGAGTTTTTCAGGCCGGGTCAATTGCCACGACGGCAAAACGCTGACTGAAAACGGATTTTTCTCGCGCCGGGCGGCAAATGGGT
This sequence comes from uncultured Hyphomicrobiaceae bacterium, assembly GCA_964650735.1. Lineage (GTDB taxonomy): Bacteria > Pseudomonadota > Alphaproteobacteria > Rhizobiales > Rhodomicrobiaceae > Dichotomicrobium. The sequence continues at coordinate 4,425 of CAZYUT010000065.1, read as the reverse complement.
GTCTACCAGCGCACCAGCGCCGCGCCCCAGGTAAACCCGCCGCCCATCGCTTCCAGCAGAACAAGGTCGCCCTCGTTGATGCGCCCGTCTTCGCATGCGACGTTGAGCGCAAGCGGAATCGACGCGGCAGAGGTGTTCCCGTGCCGGTCGACGGTCACGACAATCTTGGCCTCGGGAAGGCCGATCTTGTTGGCTGTGCTGGTGAGAATGCGCTGGTTCGCCTGATGCGGGACGAACCAGTCGACATCAGACGCGCCGAGCTTGTGGTTCTCCAGCGCCTCTTCGATCACCGCGGCGATCTTGTTCACGGCGAAACGGAACACCTCGCGCCCCTGCATTCTCAGATGCCCCGTCGTCTGGGTCGAAGACGGGCCGCCATCGACGTAAAGCATGTCTCTATAGCGTCCGTCGGAATGCAGGTAGGTACCGAGCACGCCCCGATCCGTATCATCGCCGCGTGCCGGTTGCGCCTCCAGCACCACCGCGCCGGCGCCGTCGCCAAACAGCACGCAGGTGCCGCGGTCCTCCCAATCGAGAATGCGCGAGAAGGTTTCCGAGCCGATGACAAGCGCGCGCTTGACCTGGCCGGTCCTGATGAAGTTGTCCGCCGTGGCAAGCGCGTAGACAAAGCCGGTGCAGACCGCCTGAATGTCGAAGGCCGCGCCGTGATGGATGCCGAGCTTCGCCTGGACAGTTGTCGCCGTCGCGGGGAACGTGTGGTCCGGCGTCGACGTCGCCAGCACGATCAGGTCGATATCGCGCGCATCCCGGCCGGCGCGCTCTAGCGCCTGCTGGGCGGCGGCGACGGCCATGTCGGAGGTCAGTTCGCCCTCCGCCGCGATATGGCGCTGCTTGATGCCAGTGCGCTCGGTGATCCAGTCGTCGGAGGTATCGACCATGCGGGCCAGGTCCTCGTTGGTGAGGATCTTTTCAGGGAGGTAGGCCCCGCAACCCAGAATGACCGAGCGGACAGTTTTCAACTTAGTGGGTTCCTTGCTCAACCGTCTTTCGCGCGGGCGCGCTCGCGGCGCCGCCCGGTGGGTTGTCCGCGTTCTCATCCAGCGCGGCCTGGAACTTCGTCACATCGCGGGCGATGCTTTCGCACAAGTTGCTGCGCGCCATGTCGTAGCCTAGGTCGACTGCGCTGGCGAAGCCGATCGCATCGGTGCCGCCGTGGCTCTTGATCACGATCCCGTTCAACCCGAGGAACACGCCGCCATTAAGCTGGCGCGGGTCCATCTTTTTGCGCAGTGCGCGAAAGGCTCCCTGCGCCAGAAATGCGCCGATCCGCGACATAAGCGAACGGTTCACGGCCGCGCGGAAATACTCGGCAATCTGTTTGGCGGTGCCTTCCGCGGTTTTCAAGGCGATATTGCCGGTGAACCCCTCCGTCACCACGACATCCACGACGCCCTGACCGATATCGTCACCTTCGACATAGCCATAGTAACGCACTGGCAGGGTGGAGGAGGCCAGGGCAGCATTGGCTTTTTTCACCTCGTCCAGCCCTTTGATCTCCTCCACGCCGACATTCAGAAGCGCCACAGAGGGGCGCTCAACCTGAAACAGCGCCCGGGCCATCGCAGCGCCCATCTCGGCAAAATTCACGAGTTGGCTCGCGTTTGCCCCGACATTCGCGCCCACATCCAGCACAATGCACTCGCTCGATACCGTAGGCCAGATCGCGGCAATTGCCGGCCGGTCAATTCCAGGCACGGTCTTGAGGCAAAATTTTGCCATTGCCATAAGCGCGCCGGTGTTGCCGGCAGAAATCACCACATCGGCGTCGCCGCGCTTGACGGCCTCCAGCGCCAGCCAGATGCTGCTTTTCCACCGCCCGTGTTTGAGCGCCTGGCTTGGGCGCGCATCCATCGCTACGGCAACATCGGTGTGGATGATCTCGGCCTTGTCCGTGAGTTCGGGGTGCTTTTCGAGTTCAGACTCGATTTGCTGCGCGTCGCCGAACAGCACAAAACGCGCATCGGGATGGCGCACAGCCGACAGCGCGGTTCCAGCCACGGAGACGGACGGACCATGGTCCCCGCCCATCGCGTCCACGGCTATCGTGATCGCATTGGTCATTTTTGCCGAACTAAGGTCGCCCTTGCGCGCCGGCAAGCGCACCCGCGCATTGTCAGCCCCTCTCGCGCCCGAAAGCGCTCAGACCATAACCATTTCGAGCGTCGTGACAACCAATTTCCGCGTTCGCGCCAGGACCCGCGCGCCGGATCACGCTGCGCCGCCGTTGCGCTTGGGCATGTCCTTGAGCACAGCGAAGGGACTTTCCGGCGTGCCTGCGGTCTCGGCCCATTCGAGCGCAGCATTCTCGCGGCGCGGAAACGGCGGCAGCGACACGGCCAGCAACTCCTCCAGAAGCCGCCCCGGATCAATGACGCCCTCTTCGATCAGCTCTGGACCTTCCTCGTCCGGTTCAACTGACACCGCGCCGGCCTCCGCGATCCGCTGCTCCCAGACGTGCCGCGGCCAAAACTCGATGTTGATGTGCTCGTCGAACGCGCGGGCGATCGGCTCAAGCGTGACGCCGCAAGTCTGGGCGGCTTCGGCGCGCCAATGGCCGGTGAGGCGGAACCGCCCGCGGCTGACGGGCATGAGCTTGTAGGCAAACACCAGTTCATCGAGCGCGGCGAGATCCAGACGATCCGCAAGCGCGGCGCGCTCCTCGGCGCTGGCCTCGATGCAGCCTTCGATGCCCTCCGGCGGGATCTCGCCGGTGTCGATCGTGCGCGAGAGGATCGCGCCGTTGTCCGGGTGTGCCATCATGCAACCTGTCAATCCGTACTGCGGGCTTGCCCGGGATATGCGCTTTACCCACGCGGATTAAAGGGGGCTATCCGGCCCGCCGCGCCCGCGCCACTTCCGGAAAACCGAGAAAGCCCTGGAGCAAATGCGTCAGCGGCGTTTCGCGGACGGTGTGGAGCGCCGTGATGATGTATTCGGCCACGGCCTGGGCGTTAACCTGCGTGTTGGGGTTGCCCGAGCGGAAGCTCTTCCAGACCGCTTCGGCGAGGGCGGCGGTATCCTCCTTTTCCGCGGCCTGGGCGTAAATCAGGATCTGGCCATAGAACAGCCCCGCGATCCGGCGGACCTCGGCCGGCACCTGATCCTCGCTCACGCCAAGATCGCGCACCATGCTGTCCATCTCGCGGATGAACGCCTCGACCACCTCGCGGCCGAGCAATTCACCCTCCTTGCCAGCCAGTCGCAGGTTCTGCAGCACCATGAACATGTGGATGACCAGCATGTCAAAGCGCCCGGACAGCGTATCCGGCACGCCGAATCGCAGATAAAAGGCCGGGTTGCGCGACTGCGCCACAATTGCGTCGTAGATTTTCTCGGCAGCTTCCTTGCGCGCCGCGCGTTCGCCAAACCAACGGAACATGATGCTTTCGAGAACTCCGCGTTTTGGTTGCTTTAAAGAGTCGGCCGCCCGCCATCAAACCGCCGGGCCCAGACGCCGGAGGGAGCGCCCGCAGCAACGCTCAGATGTTTGACGTTCCAGATCACCAAGGTGGATCCTTTATGCCAAAATCATACGAAAGCCAATCTGCAAGACCCGCCAGCCCAACACAAGAGGTGTTTGGGGCGCGAGCAAGGCGGGTTGTGCTGGTCTGCATGCTGGCCGCCACCGTGACCGCATGCGCCGTGCGCACCTCGCAGCATGGGGCGATTTTCACCGAGGCGGAAATCCAGCAGATCCAACCGGGCATGACCATCGATCAGGTTGAGTTGACGCTTGGCTCCCCCAATGCGAAATCCACCACTGGCGATGGCGTCCATTATTACATCTCCACAAAGACCGAAACGCCCATCGGCTTCATGCGCCCGCAGGTTGTGGATCGCCGCGTGCTGGCTGTATATTTCGATGAGAGCCGTCAGGTCCAGCGCGTCGCCAATTATGGCCTGGAGGACGGCAAGGTGATCGACTTCATCACCCGCAGGACGCCGACCTACGCCGGCGAGGAAGGCCTGTTGCAGGAACTGTTCCGCAATATCGGCACGGGCGTCAACCCAGGCGTGGGTGGCAGCTAGGACGCGATGGCTCAGGCACCGGGCATCAGCCGGCTGGTTTTCGGCATCTACGGCGCGGTCGTGCTGGCCGGCATGTTTTTCGCCTGGTACTGGCACATTTACTGGCTCGTACTGCCAGCGCTGGCCGGGCTCGACATGGTGCTGGTGGCGATCACCGGCGTCGGCCTGGTGACCTGGCTGGCGCGGGCGCTGAGGCGCTAGGGGCGATGCGGCTGGCGGGCAAAAAGGCGCTGGTGACGGGTGCGAGCCGGGGGATCGGCGCGGCCATCGCGAAGCGCTTCGCGGCCGAGGGTGCGGATGTCGCCATCACGTTTTTCAACTCGCCGGAAGCAGCCGAGCAGGTTGTTGCGGAGATGCGCGCGCAGGGCGTGACGG
>CAZYUT010000064.1:0-11318 GCA_964650735.1 uncultured Hyphomicrobiaceae bacterium | reverse complement strand
ACCGGTGCCCATCCCGGATCAAGTCCGGGACAGGCTTTTGCTGAAAGTGCTCTAGGCGTTACGGAGCGTCTAACGAGCGAACCGGGCGCCGCGGTCATCGACCGTTTTCTGCATCCTGGCAACGACGATCCGCGGCCACCCCGCCGTGATAGCGATTCAACGCGCCCTCGTTCAACTCCCGCGCAAGCAGTCGCTCTGGCGCGACCGGGCCGGGCAACCAGATTTGCCCCGCGGGAATCCGCTGAAAGCCCATCCGCGCGTAATATGGCAAATCGCCCACAAGGATAACCAGCGACACGGCGCGCGCGCGCGCTTCCGCTGCACCCTCCTCGACCAGCCAGCGCCCGAATCCCTGCCCCTTGAACGCTGGCGCAACCGCCAGTGGCCCGAGCATCATCGCACCCGCCCGCCCGCCAATCCTGACCGGCGTGAAGTGAACCGCCCCGGCGAGAACGCCATCGCTCCACGCCATCAGCCCAAAGCCAGCCTGGGGAGCTTGCTCGCGCACGCGATACGCCGTGCGGGCAAAACGCCCCGGCCCAAAGACCTTATCGTGAAGCTGCTCGATCAGCGCCGCATCTGCCGGCTCGACCAGCCGGATGGCCCGATTATCCAACATCAGATTTTCCCACCGCAAGACACTGCCAAACGTCATCTGTGCGGGCGCGGCGGGTTAGGTCGGATCAGAACATGGAGGCAAGACAAGGGGCCGGCCGCACGCACGCGCTCACGCGCTCAAAGCTGCGGCTTCGTCGTCGCGCCAGTGCTCCCGGGCGCTCATGAACCGGCATCCCCTTCATGCGGCTGCCGTTAGCATGCGCGCGGGGTCCCGTCCAGCAAAACCACCCGCCCCGTCTCACCTGAATGTGACAGGCGAAATCCCCGGCTCGCCTTGATCCCCGTTCGCCGCGCTCAGACATGGCGAGGCCAAGGCCGAACAAAAGGAGGCTGTCATGGGACTTCTGATCGACGGCGTATGGCACGACAAGTGGTACGACACCGGCAAGACCGGCGGCCGCTTCGTGCGCAGCGAGTCCGTGTTTCGCAACTGGATCACGCCGGACGGCGCGCCCGGCCCATCAGGCGAAGGCGGCTTCGTGGCGGAGCCGGACCGTTATCACCTCTATGTCTCGCTCGCCTGCCCTTGGGCGCACCGCACGCTGATCTTCCGCGCCATCAAGGGGCTGGAGGACATGATCAGCGTGGATGTGGTCCATCCGGACATGGGTGCGGAAGGCTGGACCTTCGACGACAGCTACCCCGGCGCGACGCGCGACACCGTGAACGGCGCGAAACGGCTCTACGAGAATTATCTCAAAGCGAAACCGGACTACACCGGCCGAGTCACCGTCCCAACCCTGTGGGACAAAGAGCGCGGGACGATCGTCAGCAACGAGTCCGCGGACATCATCCGCATGCTGGGCAGCGCCTTCGACCATCTCGGCGCGGCGGAAGGCGACTATTACCCGGCGGACCTGCGCGAGGACATCGACGCGATCAACGAGCGCATCTACCACACCGTCAACAACGGCGTTTACAAATGCGGCTTCGCCACCACGCAGGAGGCGTATGAGGAGAACTTCTCACCCCTGTTCGATACGCTCCACCACATCGAGGAGCGGCTCTCGCGCCAGCGCTATCTGGTCGGCGACCGGCTGACGGAAGCGGACTGGCGGTTGTTCACCACGCTCGTGCGCTTTGATGCCGTCTATTACAGCCACTTCAAGTGCAATCAGCGCCGGATCGCGGATTATCCGAACCTCTGGGGCTATGTGCGCGAGCTGTACCAGACTCCCGGCATCGCGGCGACTGTCTCGCTTGATCACATCAAGCGGCACTACTACGGCTCGCACGAGACGATCAACCCGACGCGCATCGTGCCGGTTGGCCCGGAGATCGACTTCGACGGGCCGCATGGCCGCGACCATCTGGAGAAGGCATCGCCGCTACCAATGAGCGCCTAGCTCAGCGCCGTCGAAAATCTCGGCGAGGCGCTGGCGCACCGGCCGCACCGTGTCTTCGGGCAGCGCGTCGCGCGGGAAAAAGCCCTGCGCGGCGATCTCCCGGTTCGGCTCCGGCACATGCGGCTGATCCCACTCGCGGATGACAAACAGCGCGACATGATCGCTCGGGAAGGCTGTGAAGTTGCCGAACACGCCGTGCAGCGGGGGGCGGCCCGCGACGCGCACACCGGTCTCCTCGAACAGCTCGCGCGCCAGCGCCTCCGCGAGCGTCTCGCGCCACTCGACGCCGCCGCCAGGGAACCGCCAGCCGGGCTGATAACTGTGGCGGATGAGGAGTACGCGCTCGTGAGCGTCAAGCACGACGCCCTGCGCGCCGAGCGTCATGCCGCGGGTCAGCCGGAAATAGGGCCGGAGCAAGGAAAAGGCCACGCGTCGGATCATGCTGGGTGTAATGCCGCGCCGATCATATGGATGCAACAAGCAGCGGCCACATTGCCTCCGAAAAGCGATCGCAAGGTTTTCCGCATGGAACAATGCGACGGCCATTGACGTTCGCGTCCCAACGCCATTCCTGTTAGACTGCGCGCCTCAGAGCGCCATCGGCAGCGCATGACATCATACGAGCGTGAGTTGACGCTTACGTTAATGGGATGCAGTAATAGTTATATCCTCTCTGTCTCATATGCGCCGTGACGAAAAGGATCGATAGGCCATGATTACGCTGATTTTTGTGCTCGTGAGCCTTGCCGCGCTGGCGGCGCTGGCGATACAGCGCTCGCCGGTGTGGGCCTGGGCCGTGGTCATCGCTGCAATCACTTTTCTGGCGCAGACCGGCCTGCCCTGGGCAACATTCGAGGCGCCGTTCGGCAGCATTGGCGCCTGGGTTGCCTGGGCGCCCGCGATCGCGCTTGCTCTGCTCTCCTTCCGCCCGATCCGCCAGCAAGTTGTCACGCGGCCGGCCTTCCAGATCGTCAGGCGCATCCTGCCGCCGGTTTCGGATACCGAGAAGGAAGCGCTGGAAGCCGGGACGGTCGGCTTCGATGCAGAGTTGTTTTCCGGCTCGCCGGCGTGGAGCAAACTGCGCGCGGTGGGCGCGCCCACGCTAACCGGCGAGGAAGAGCGGTTCCTCAATGAGACGACCGAACAACTCTGTGCGATGATCGATGACTGGACGATCCGTTTCGATCAGCGCGAGATCCCGCAGCATATCTGGCAGTTCATCATCGACAACGGCTTCCTCGGGATGCTGATCTCTAGGGAGCACGGCGGTCTGGGTTTCTCACCGCAGGCGCAGTCGCTGATCATCGGCAAGATCGCCTCGCGCAGCCCTGATGTCGCCACCGTCGTGATGGTCCCGAATTCGCTCGGCCCGGGCGAGCTGATCGAAAAGTTCGGCACCGATCACCAGAAAGACCATTACCTGCCGCGTCTGGCCAAGGGCGAGGAAATCCCCTGCTTCGCGCTGACCAGCCCTTATGCCGGCTCCGACGCAGCCTCCATGCGTGATGTTGGCATCGTGACGAAGGGCCAGCACAACGGGCAGGAGACGCTCGGCATCAAGCTGACCTGGAACAAGCGCTACATCACGCTCGCGCCGAATGCGACGCTGCTGGGCCTGGCCTTCCGGCTCCATGACCCGGAAAACCTGCTCGGCAAGGGCAACGACCTCGGCATCACGCTGGCGCTTGTGCCGACCGACACGGCGGGCGTGAACATCGGTCGCCGGCATCTGCCCTGCGGCAACGCTTTTCCGAACGGTCCGACCTGGGGTGAGGACGTCTTCGTGCCGCTCGATGCCATCATTGGCGGGGCCGAGCGCGCCGGTCAGGGCTGGCGGATGCTGATGAGCTGCCTGTCGTCGGGACGCGCGATCTCGCTGCCCGCAACGAGCACGGCAGCGGCCAAAGCGATGCTGCGCACCTCCACCGCCTATGGCCGCATCCGCAAGCAGTTCGGCATTGCCATTGGCCGGATGGAAGGCGTCGAGGAGCGGCTTGCACGGCTGGTGGAGACCGCCTACACGCTTGAATCCGCCCGTTCTGTCACCGCCGCGATGGTTGGCGAGGGCGCGAAACCGTCCGTGCTTTCGGCGCTGATGAAATACCAGTCCACCGAGCGGATGCGCGATGCCGTTTCCGACGCGATGGACATTCACGGCGGCAAGGCGATCTGCGACGGTCCGTCGAATTACCTCCAGTCCGCCTACCAGATGGTGCCGATCGGTATCACGGTGGAGGGCGCAAACATCCTCACCCGTAGCCTCATCACCTTTACCCAGGGCGTGCTGCGCTCGCACCCGTTCCTCTACAAGGAAATCCAGGCGGCCCAGCACTGGGACGAGGATCAGGGCTTCGAGATGTTCGAGGAGGCGTTCGAGAATCACGTCGCCTTCGCAATCGGCAATGTGTTCGGCGCGCTGTACCACAATGTCACCTTCGGCCGGTTCGCCGATGCGCCGCAGGTGTCCGAGACCGCCAAGTGGTATCGCCAGCTCAGCCGCGCCAGCCAGAACTTCGCGCTGGTGGCGGATATGTGCGTGGCGCTCCTCGGCGGGGGCTTGCGCACGCGCCAGCGCCTGACGGGGCAGATGGCCGACGCGCTGTCCGAACTGTATCTCGCCTCGACAGTGCTCAAGCGCTACGAGGATGACGGCCAGCCGCTTGCGGACCGGCGCATCGTGGAACTGTGCATGCGCAATTCGCTGTACCGCTTCTACACCGCGCTGCAGGAGGTGACGCGCAACTTCCCCTTTTTCGGCGTCGGCTGGGTGCTGCGCCGTCTTGTGTTCCCGTTCGGCTTCCCGGTCGTGCCAGCCGGGCACAGCCTCGGCAAGTCCGCCGTCCGCGCTGTGCTCGGGCCAGGCGAGGTGCGCGACCGCCTGACCCGTGACATCTACATCAGCCGCGACGTGAACGACCCGATGGGGATCCTCGAGGTGACGCTCGACAAGGTGATCGAGGCCGAACCGGCCGAGCGCAAGGTTGACAAGGCGCTGAAAGCCGGTGTGCTCCGCCGCTCTCTCGACCGCGACTGGCTGGGCGAGGCCGAAGAGAAGGGGATCATTACCAGCGAGGAAGCCCAGCTGTTGCGCGAGACCGAAGATCTGGTGTTCAAGGTGATCTCGGTCGATCACTTCGAGCCGGAAGCGATCACCGGCCGGACCCGCGAGGACAATGCCGGGCCTGCGCGGCCCGTGGTTGCCGAAGCGGTCGAGCGCACACCGTGGCCCGACTATCAGGACCGCCTGAGCGAGCCTGCCGAAACCGAGGCCGCCCCCGGCGCTGACCGCAACGACGGCAACGTGAAGGCGGCTGAATAAAGACAAACGACTGGAAACGACATGTCCTACGAACTGCCAAACCTGAAGCATTGGCGCTTCGATATCGACGTCGACGATATCGCCTGGGCCTGGTTCGACGCGAAAGACCAGCGCATGAACACTCTGGGCCGCGGGCCGGTCGAAGAGTTGGCGCAGATCATCAGCACGGTCGAGGACGCGGCGCAGCGCGGCGAGGTGAAGGGCGTCGTGTTCATCTCCGCGAAACCCAACAATTTCATCGCGGGCGCTGACATAGGCGAGTTCGACGCACTGCGCACCGAGAAGGATGTCGAGGATGTCATCAACCCGGTGATCGAGCTGTTCAATCGCGTCGAGCGGCTGAAGGTCCCTGCGGTCGCGGCGATCAACGGCTACTGCCTCGGCGGCGGGCTGGAATTCGCAATGGCCTGCCATTACCGCATTGCGACGCGCGAGGACGGCACACGGATCGGCCTGCCAGAAGTCAAGCTTGGCATTATTCCGGGGCTGAACGGCACAGTGCGGATGCTAAAGCTCGCCGGGCCGATCGCGGGCATGCAGGCGATGCTCACCGGCAAGATGCTGCGCGCGAACGCGGCGCGCGGCATGGGCGTTGTCGACCAACTCGCGCCGAGCCATCTGGAATTGCCCTGGATGGCGCGCAAGGCCGTGCTGCAGAAGCGCAAGTCGAAAGGCGGCGCGTGGTGGAAGCGCCTGCTCACCTCGTCGCCCGCGCGCGGCTATCTTGCAAACCGTATGCGCAAGGAAACCGCCAAGCATGCGCGCCCCGACCATTACCCGGCGCCTTACAAGCTGATCGACCTGTTCGAGCGCTACGGCGGAGATCCCCAGCGCATGGCCTCCGCAGAAAGCCGCACTTTCGTGCCGCTGATGATCAGCGAGACTTCACGCAACCTGCGCCGCGTGTTCCGGCTGCAGGAGATGCTCAAGGATCAGGCGCCGAAGGGCCGGTTCAAACCGCTGCGCCTTCATGTGGCCGGCGCGGGCACAATGGGCGGCGACATCGCGGCCTGGGGCGTCTATTCCGGCATGGAAGTCTCGCTGCAGGACCAGACGCAGGACCAAGTCAACAAGGCCCTCGGCCGCGCGAAGCAGCTCTTCAAGAAGCGGATGCGCTCCAGCCGGGATGTTGACGTGGCCATGAGCCGCCTGATCAGCGACGTTCCGGGCGAGCACATCAAGCGCGCCGATGTTGTGATCGAGGCCATCGTCGAAAATCTGGACGCCAAGCAGAAGCTGTTCGCCGAAATCGAGCCGCAGCTCAAGCCCGGCGCGGTCCTGGCGACCAACACCTCCTCGCTCAGGATCGAGGATATCGCCCAGAGCTTGCAGGACCCCGGCCGTCTGATCGGCCTGCACTTCTTCAATCCGGTCGAGAAGATGCCTCTCGTCGAAGTCGTGCGGGGCGAGCAGTCGCGCGCCGAGGAAGTCGAAAAGGGCGGCGCGTTCGTCAACCATATCGGCAAGCTGCCGCTGATCGTGAAAAGCTGCCCCGGCTTCCTCGTCAACCGCGTGCTCGCGCCATATCTGCTCGGCTCGATCACCCGCTTGCAGGAAGGCGCGCCCAAGGAGAAACTGGACGCTGCAGCGGAGAAATTCGGGATGCCGATGGGGCCGATCGAACTCGCGGATGTGGTCGGGCTGGACGTCTGCATGAGCGTGAACGAAACGCTTGGCTCAGGGCCGGCGCAGGATAGCGACCTCGGCAGGCTCGTTGCAGCGGGCAAGCTCGGCAAGAAGACCGGCCAAGGCTTCTACATCTGGGAAAAGGGCAAGCCGAAGAAAGCCGCGGCGGAATATGATGAGGCGGAGCTCGACCAGCTCGGCGGGGAGATGCTGAAACCGCTGATCGACGAGTGCGAGCGCGCGCTGGAGGACGGTATCGTTGCGAGTGCCGATCTGGTCGACGCCGGCGTGATTTTCGGCACCGGCTTCGCCCCCTTCCGCGGCGGGCCGCTGCATTACCGCCGCTCGCAGAACCAGGCCAGTGAAAAGACCGCGCAGGCCGCCTGAACACCAAATTGAGAGAGCCACGCCATGCGACGAGTTGCCGTTATCGGAGGAGTGCGCACGCCGTTTTGCCGCTCCCACACCGCTTACGCCGAACTGACCAACCTTGACATGATGACCACGGCGCTCAGCGGGCTGTCGGAGAAGTACGGCCTCAAGGGCAAGCATATCGACGAGGTCGTCGGCGGGGCGGTCGTGACCCACGCGAAGGACTGGAACCTCGCGCGCGAGGCCGTTATCGGCACCGACCTCGCCCCCACCACACCTGGCGTGACGATGATGCAGGCCTGCGGCACGAGTTTGCAGGCGGCGCTCGGCAGCGGCGCGAAGATCGCCACTGGCCAGATCGACTGCGCGATCGCCACCGGCTCAGATTCGGTTTCGGACGCGCCAATCGTCTTCAACCGCAAGTTCGCCAAGCGGCTGATCAATGCCTCGCGCGCCAAGAGCTTCGGCCAGAAAGTCAAGCAGTTCGGCGATTTCAAACCGGGCGAGTTGGCGCCGCAAGCGCCGAACGTGAACGAGCCGCGCACCGGGCTCTCGATGGGCCAACACTGCGAGCTGATGGCCAAGGAGTGGGCGATCCCGCGCGGAGAACAGGACCTGCTCGCCTATAACAGCCACAAGAACGCGGCGCAGGCGTACAAGGACGGCTTTCTGGACGACATGATCGTCCCCTGCGCGGGCGTGTTTCAGGACAACAACATCCGCGCGGATATCGACCTTGAAAAGATTGGGACGCTCAACCCGGCCTTCGACAAGTCGAAAAACGGGACGCTGACGGCGGCGAATTCAACGCCGCTGACTGACGGTGCTGCGGCGGTGCTGATCGCCTCGGAGGATTGGGCGAAGGAGAACGGCCTCGTTCCGCAGGCCTATATCGTTGAGGGTCAGACGGCGGGGATCGACTTTGTCGGCGGGCGCGGGCTGCTGATGGCTCCGGCCATCGCAGTGTCGAAGATGCTGGACCGCGCCGGGCTAACGCTTCAGGACTTCGACTTTTACGAGATCCACGAGGCGTTCGCCGCGCAGGTGCTGTGCACCCTCAAGGCATGGGAATCCGCCGAGTACTGCCGCGAGGTGCTGGGCCGGGACGCGCCGCTGGGCGAAATCGATCGCAGCAAGCTCAATGTGCGCGGCTCTTCCATTGCCTACGGCCACCCGTTCGCGGCCACCGGCGCGCGGATCACCGCGCATCTCGCGAAGCTGCTGAACGAGCGCGGCGGCGGACGCGGGCTGATCTCCATCTGCACAGCCGGCGGCATGGGCGTCGCGGCGATCCTGGAAGCGCCGCGCACCGAACAGGCGGCCTGAGCAGGGCGCTATTCCTCGCTCTCAAGCTGATCGAGGCATTGCGCGCGGATGACGGCCAGCTCATCGAGCGTTGAGTCGATATCCGCGCGCTTGCGCTGCAAATCCTCGATCGCCTGTTCCACCTTGTTCAGCAGATGCCGGGTCTGCAGCTTCTGCTCCGGGTCCTCGTCATACAGATCGAGATATTCTGCGATCTCCTGCAGCGAGAACCCGAGCCGCTTGCCGCGCAGGATCAGCTTCAGCCGCGCGCGATCCCGGCGGTCGTAAACGCGGTTGACGCCCACGCGACGCGGCTTTAGCAGCCCTTTTGTCTCGTAAAACCGCACTGCGCGCTGGCTGATGCCCAGTTCCTCGGCCAGTTCGCCGATACCGTAAAGGTCGCGCTTCGGGTCGTCGGAAGGGTTGCCGGCTTGGGGGCGCGTTTCGGGGCCGTGATGGTGCTTCGCCATATCCGCGGTGTCATCTCGTGGCTTCGGCCAACAAACATGCGTCCGTTCCGCACGGGCAATATGAACCAGATCGAATTCGCCGAAAACCCATCCGGAAAAACCTGTCCCTTGCAGCGCTTGTGTCACTTTCATAACACATTCGCCGCGATGATGGCGGGGATACGGGACAAGGCTATCCAGTTGCTTGCGTCCGCCCCACGCCAATTGGAAGGACGCGCGGGTGAAAGACCCAATCGATACCATCCGGCGCTGGACTTGCGCTGCGTTTCCGATTAAGGGAAACCAACAATATGTTGGGGCACCAAGATAATTTCCAAGAATGAATCTGTGTGCATTCCACATCGACGACTAACAATCCAGCCACGGCAGGCAGGGGGTTCGGTATGGACGAAGTCGCTTCCAAGATCATCGAGATCCTGAAAAAGAACATGAAGGATCCGCCAGAGACGATCGCTCTGGATACAAAGCTGAGCGATCTCGAGATCGAATCGCTCGACCTCGCAGTGATCGTATTCGATATCGAAGACAGCTTCGGCATCGAAATCCCATACAATGCCAATGAGGAAATGGAAGACTTCGCCACCGTAGGGTCGGTGGTCGAGCGGGTGCGACAGCTCGTCTCCAGTTCCGACGCATCCGGCGCCGCAGCCTGACGAGGGCTGGCGGAACAGCGCGGCCTGGCCGGGCTCGCAGTCAAGTGCGGCGGCTCGAAAACGAAACGAAAGAGCAATGAAACAGTCCAATGGCGCGCGCCGCGTCGTCGTGACCGGGCATGGGGCTGTCACCCCGATCGGAATCGGCATCGAGGCTTTTTGGGAAAGCGTGCGCGCCGGCCGCTGCGGTATTGGCGAAATCAAGGGGTTCAACACCAGCGAGCTTTACATCCACATTGCTGGCGAGGTGGACGGCTTCGAGCCGCGCAAGCTGCTGGACAGCAAGCATATTCTGCTCGCGGACCGCTATTCGCAGTTCGCCGGGGCAGCGGCGAAAGAGGCGATGACCCAAGCCGGTTTCGACGGGCCTGTCGAGGATGGGCTGCGCGCGGCCTGCATCATTGGCTCGGGGATCGGCGGCCTGGTAACACTGGAAAAGGCTTACGAAGACCTCTTCATTCACAACAAGAAGGCTACGCATCCGCTCACACTTCTGCGCACGATCGGCAGTTCGGCCGCGGCCCATGTCGGCATCGACTACGGCATCAAGGGCCCGTGCTTCGGCACGGTCAGCGCCTGTTCCACGGCTGCTCACGCGATTGGCCTGACGTATCAGCTCATCCGCGGCAACGCCGCTGAGCTCGGCATCGCTGGGGCCGCTGAAGCCGCGCTCACCTTCGGCTCGATGCGCGCCTGGCAAGCCATGCGTGTGCTGTCGCCGGATGGCTGTTTTCCATTCTCCAAGCGTCGCAACGGCACCGTGCTCGCCGAAGGCGCGGGCATCCTTGTGCTCGAGGAGATGGAGCACGCGAAGGCGCGTGGCGCGACAATCCTTGCAGAAGTGCTCGGCTTCGGCATGACGGCAGACGCCGGGGACATGGTCAATCCCGACATCGAAGGACCAACGAGTGCGATGCGGCTCGCATTGGAAGACGCACAGCTCAGTCCGGCGGACATCGACTATCTCAACGCGCACGGCACGGCGACGACCATCAACGACATCAACGAGACCAATGCGATCAAGCGCGTGTTCGGCAGCGCCGCGAACGATCTGCTGGTCTCCTCCACCAAGTCGATGACCGGGCATACGCTCGGCGCGGGTGGCGCGATCGAGGCGAGCGCGTGCATCAAGGCCATCGCGGAGAATTTCGCACCCGCGACGATCGGGTTCGATGAGCCGGGCGATCAGTGTGATCTTGACTATGTCCCAAACGAAGGACGCGCGCACGAGATCAGCTATGCGATGTCGAACTCTTTCGCCTTCGGCGGGCTCAACGCCGTTCTGGTCTTCGGCCCGCCTCCGGCGTAGGCCGCGGCAGCGCGAAATCTGCGTCGCGATTGGTTATTGTGTGGCCCCAGGGCCGATGTAATCCAGTACCGGCCCAGACGTTCCGGACTGGATTGCGTAGCTGCACGCGCAATGACGCCGAGGGCCATCCCGTGCGCGGCGCGGCCCAGCGTCACGCGGCGCAGACACGGTATCCAGGGGCGAGCGATCCCGGGCACTGCGCATCACTTCGCTGCGCTGTGCGGGCAAGCTACATAAGCCCGGTCCCGCGCAGGCTGCACGAGCCCTCGCGCCCGACAATAATATGATCGTGCACCACAA
>CAZYUT010000063.1:0-11713 GCA_964650735.1 uncultured Hyphomicrobiaceae bacterium | reverse complement strand
AAGAACTTAGAGCCTGTTCAGCGATTCGGATTTCGTTGAACAGGCTCTAGCATCGCCGCTGGATTGCTTCGGCCTTGTCAGGCCTCGCAATGACCTGCGTTGAGCGCCCGAACAAGATCCTAAGTCGAGACCGCGCCTGCGTGCGCCGTCTCCAGCGCAAACGCGGCGGCCATCAGCGCCTTGGTATAAGCGGTCTTCGGGTTATTGAAGACCTCGCGCGCCTCGCCCTGCTCCACGACTTTGCCGTCTTTCATGACGATGACGTAGTTGGAGAGCGCGCGCACCACCCGCAAGTCGTGGCTGATGAACATGTAGGCCAGATTATGGCGGTCCTGCAGGTCGCGCAGCAGGTCGACGATCTGCGCCTGAACCGACACATCCAGCGCGCTGGTCGGCTCGTCGAGCATCACGAATTTTGGCTCCAACACCATCGCGCGGGCGATGGCGATGCGCTGACGCTGCCCGCCGGAGAACTCATGCGGATAGCGGTCCTGCGTCGCCGGGTCGAGGCCGACTTCGCTCAGCGCCTTGGATACGCGCGCGCGGCGCTCTTCCGGCGGCATCTTCGGGTGCTGGATGATCAGGCCCTCTTCCACGATCTGGCTGACCGACAGACGCGGGCTCAGCGAGCCATAAGGGTCCTGGAACACGATCTGCATTTGCCGGCGATACGGGCGCATTTTTTTGAACGTCAGCCCGTCGATGTTTTGGCCCATGTAGACGATCGGCCCATTGCTGGAGGTCAGCCGCAGGAGCGCCAGGCCGAGCGTCGTCTTGCCCGAGCCGGATTCGCCGACCACGCCGACCGTCTGCCCCTCGCGGATTTGCAGCGACAGGCCATCAACCGCCTTGATGTGACCGACCGTGCGTTTCAGCAGGCCGCGCTTGATGGGGAACCAGACCCGCAGATTATCAGCGCTGATGATGACCGGCGCGGTGTCGTCGCTCGCGGGCGGCTCGCCTTTCGGCTCGGCGGCGAGCAGGTGCTTGGTGTACGGGTGCTTGGGCTCGGTGAAGATTTTTTCGGTCTCGGCCGCCTCGACGATCTCGCCGTGGTTCATCACGCAGACGCGCTCGGCCATCTTGCGGACCACGTTCAGGTCATGCGTGATCAGCAAGAGCGCCATGCCCAACTCTTTTTTCAGCCGCTGCAACAGCTCCAGAATTTGCGCCTGGATCGTCACGTCGAGCGCGGTGGTCGGCTCATCGGCGATCAAAAGGTCGGGCGCGTTCGCCAGCGCCATGGCGATCATCACGCGCTGGCGCTGCCCGCCGGAAAGCTGGTGCGGGTATGCGTTCAACCGCGTTTCCGGGTCCGGGATGCCGACCTTGTCCATCAGTTCCAGAACGCGCACCCGCGCCTTGGTGTCCGACATGCCCTGATGAACCTTGAGCACCTCGCCGATCTGCTTCTCGACCTTGTGCAGCGGGTTGAGCGAGGACATCGGCTCCTGAAAGATCATGCCGATGTCGCGCCCGCGCAGCTTTTGCATTTCGCCGAGCGGGAGCTTCAGGACATCGCGGCCCTTGAAGTAGATTTCGCCGGTGGGGTGCGAGGCGGACGGCGGCAACAAGCGCATCACGGACAAGGCGGAGACGGTCTTGCCTGAGCCAGACTCGCCGACGAGCGCGACGGTGTCTCCACGGTCCATGCTGAATGACACGCCCTTGACGGCTTCCACCTCGGTTTCGTCGGAGGTGAAGTTCACCGCCAGGTTGCGCACATCCAGAAGCTTGGTCGAGGTCATGGCGGCCGCCTCACCGGAAGGTCTTGCGCGGGTCGAGCGCGTCGCGCACCGCCTCGCCGATGAAGATCAGCAGGCTGAGCATGATCGCGATGACCATGAACGCGGTGATGCCAAGCCACGGCGCTTGCAGGTTGTTCTTGCCCTGCGCCAGCAATTCGCCGAGCGATGGCGAGCCGGGCGGCAGGCCGAACCCAAGGAAGTCCAGCGAAGTCAGCGTCGTGATCGAGGCGTTCAACAGGAACGGCATGAAGGTGATCGTGGCGACCATCGCGTTCGGCAGCAGGTGCTTGAACATGATCTTTGCGTCGCTCAGGCCCAGAGCCCGCGCCGCGTGGATGTATTCGAAGTTGCGCCCGCGCAGGAATTCGGCGCGCACGACACCGACGAGCGCCACCCAGCTGAACAGCAGCAATATCCCGAGCAATATCCAGAAATTCGGCTCGATCACCGCCGCGATGATGATGAGCAGGTAGAGCGTCGGGATCGCCTGCCAGATTTCAATGACGCGTTGAAAGATCAGGTCTGTCCAGCCGCCGAAATAGCCCTGCACCGCGCCCGCGGCGATGCCGATCACGGACGACAGGATGGTCAGCGTCAGCCCGAACAGCACCGATATCCGGAACCCGTAAATGACCCGCGCGAGCACGTCGCGGCCCTGGTCGTCGGTGCCGAGCAGGTTCTCCGATGACGGCGGCGCGGGCGCGGGCACCGGCAGGTCGTAGTTGATGGTGTTGTAGCTGTAGCGGATCGGCGGCCAGATCATCCAGCCGCCATCCTCCGTGATAAGCTCCTGCACAAAGGGGTCGCGATATTCCGCCTCGGTGGCGAATTCGCCGCCGAACGCCGTTTCGGGATAAAAGTTGAAGATCGGCGTGTAATACTCGCCCTGGTACTGGATCAGGATCGGCTTGTCGTTGGCGATGAACTCGGCGAACAGCGAGACGATGAACAGGATCAGGAAGATCCACAGGCTCCAGAAGCCGCGCTTGTTCGCCTTGAAGTTGTTCCAGCGGCGCTTGTTCAGCGGCGAGAGCTCGAACCAGCGGCGTCGCGGCGGAACGACCTGCCCGGCCTCAACGTAACCTTCGTGTTCGAAATGGCTGACCTTCTGTTCCATGCCCGATCAGACCTCCCGCGATTCGAAATCGATACGCGGATCGATCCAAGTGTAGGTCAAATCCGAGATCAGATTGATGATCAGCCCCATCAGCGAGAAGATATAGAGCGTTGCGAATACCACAGGGTAATCGCGGTTGACGATCGACTCGAAGGATAACAGGCCCAGCCCGTCGAGCGAGAAGATCGTTTCGATCAGCAGCGAGCCGGTGAAGAACGCCGCGATGAAAGCGCCGGGGAAGCCCGCGACAATGATCAGCATCGCGTTGCGGAACACATGCCCGTAGAGCACCCGCGTCTCGCTGAGGCCCTTGGCCCGCGCGGTCATCACATACTGCTTCTTGATCTCGTCGAGAAACGAGTTCTTGGTCAGGAATGTGGTGGTGGCAAAAGCCGAGAGCGATAGCGCCAGCAGCGGCAGCGTCAGGTGCCAGAAATAGTCGACAATCTTCATCGGCCAGCTGAGTTCGTCCCAATTGTCCGATGTGAGCCCGCGCAGCGGAAACCAGTCGAGGAAGGTGCCGCCCGCGAACAGCACGATCAGCAGCACTGCGAACAGGAAGCCGGGGATCGCATAGGCGATGACCACAACGCTGCTGGTCCAGACATCAAAGCTGGTGCCGTCCTTTACGGCCTTGCGGATGCCGAGCGGGATTGAAATGCCGTACGAAATCAGCGTCATCCAGAGGCCGAGCGATATCGAGACCGGCAGTTTTTCGGCGATCAGGTCAATGACATCCACGCTTCGGAAGTAGCTCTCCCCGAAATCGAACGTGATGTAATTCCACATCATCATCACGAAGCGCTCGTGCGGCGGCTTGTCGAAGCCGAACTGCTTTTCCAGTTGCGCGATGAATTCCGGGTCGAGGCCCTGCGCGCCGCGGTACTGCGATGAGCCGTCGCCGCCTCCTTCGCCAGACACGGACGAGCCAAAGTCGCCGCCTTCCGTGCCGCCGATGCGCGCAGTGGCGGCGACGTCTGTGCCGGTCAGTTGCGCGATGATTCGCTCAACCGGCCCGCCGGGCGCGAATTGGACGATGATGAAGCTGATGACCATGATGCCCAGCAGCGTCGGGATCATCAGCAACAGGCGGCGAATGATGTAGGCTGTCATGATGCCTGAACCTTTCGCGGACAAGCTGGCTTAGCGTCACGTGCGCGCCGCCCGCGCGCCTCTTAGCGCACAGCTTCGATCTGGGCCGCCTTGTCCTCGTCGTACCACCAGGTTTCGATCACGCCACGATCATAAGGCGGTTTTGTTTCTGGCCAGGAAAATTTGTTCCAGAACGCCAGGTGATGCGCAGTCTTGTACCATTGCGGTACCCAGTAATGGCCCGCGCGCAACACCCGGTCGAGCGCCCGCGCGGCTGTCTGCATTTGCTCCCGCGTCTCGGCGGCCAGCACCTCGTCGATCAGCGCGTCAATGACTGGCGAGGAAATCCCCGCGAGATTGAAACTGCCTTTCGCCTCCGCCGCGTCGCTGCCGAAGTAGTTGCGCAGCTCCGGGCCCGGCGTTTGGTTGAGCACGAACCGCTGGGTCGCGATGTCGAAGTCGAAGCTCTTCATCCGCTCCTGGAACTGCGAAGGATCGACCCGCCGGATGCGGGCGTCGATGCCAATCATGTCGAGGTTTCTGACATAGGGGCCGATGACGCGCTCGAAGGTCGGCGAAAAGATCAGAAACTCGATCTCCAGCGGCTCGCCGGTCTCTGCGTTGACGCGCCTTCCATCGCGGATTATCCAGCCCGCCTCATTGAGCAGGCGCGAGGCTTGGCGCAGCTTCCGCCGGTCGCGCCCGGAGCCGTCGCTTTCCGGCGGCAGATAAGCATCCTCGAAAACGCTCTCCGGAAGCTGGTCGCGATAAGGTTCAAGCAGCGCCAGCTCTGCTTCGCTCGGCGCGCCTTCGGCTTTCAGCGGCGAATTCTCGAAGTAGCTCGCGGTGCGCTCATAAAGCCCGTAGAACAGGTTCTCATTTGTCCATTCAAAGTCAAACGCGTAATCGAGCGCCTTCCGGACGCGACGGTCGGCGAACTTCTCGCGCCGCGTGTTGATGAAGAAGCCCTGCGCGCCGGAGGGCCGCCCCTCGTCCAGCGTCATGAGCTTCATCCGGCCGGAGCGCACCTGCGGGATATCGTATTCGGTTGCCCAGGATTTCGAGGTGAATTCCTCGCGCAGGTCGAACTCGCCGGCCTTCAGCGCCTCAAGCTCGGCCGTGCGGTCGCGGAAATACTCATAGCGCAGCTCGCCGAAATTGTAGCGGCCCTGATTGACCGGTAGCTCCCAGCCCCAATAATCGTCCCGGCGGCGCAGGGTGACGAAGCGGCCCTGCTTGAAATCGACAATCTCATAGGGGCCGGAGCCGAGCGGCGGTTCCAGCGTCGATTCGTTGAAGGGGCGCTCCTGGTAATGGGCTTTCGACAGGATCGGCAGCTGCGCGATCATCATCGGCAGGCGGCGTTTGCCCGGCCCGTTGAAGGTGAAGCGCACGGTGTGATCGTCAAGCGCCTCGGCCTCCTCCACATCGCTCAACATGGCGTTGTAGATCGGGCGGCCGTCGCGCTTCAGCGTTTCATAGGTGAAGATGACGTCTGCCGCCGTCACCGGCGAGCCATCCGCGAAGGTCGCTTCCGGGCGCATGTAGAAGGTCACGCCGCTGCGGTCCGGCTCCAGCTTGGCGGAATGCGCGACCAAGCCGTAGACGGCGTCCGGCTCATCATAGGCGCGCGTCATCAGGCTGTCGAACAAGAGCGCCATGCCCTGGGCGGGGTCGCCCTTGATAATGAACGGGTTGAAACTGTTGAAAGTGATCAGGCCGGCCGTGCCGATCATCGACAGGCGGCCGCCCGTTGGCGCGTCGGGATTGACGTAGTCGAAATGCCTGAAATCCGGCGGATATTTCAGCTCGCCAAACGCGGATAGGCCGTGACGAGCACCGTCGGGCGCATCCCCCGCCGTGGCTGGCGCCTGCCCTGCGAACACGAGCGCAACCAGCCCGACAGCCGGTAACAGATGACGCAACGCACCCCACATCATCGCACCGCTCATTGCGCTGCACGCGCGCTCTGCGCGCCGTCCGCGTCATACCACCAGACCTGGGTAAAGCCGATCGCGCGGTCAGGCGGCGGCTCCGGATGGGCGAACTTGTCCCAATAGGCGATGCGCACAGCCGGAGAGAACCATTGCGGCACGACGTAATGGTTCCATAGCAGCACCCGGTCCAGCGCGCGCGTGGCCGCGACCAGTTCGTCGCGATCCTTGGCGAAGATGATCTTGTCGATCAGCTCATCCACCGCGGGGTTCTGGATGCCGACGGTGTTGCGGCTGCCGGGCGTCCCGGCTGCGCGCGAGCCCCAGAAGTCGCGCTGCTCGTTGCCAGGGGATTCCGATTGCGGGAAGCTATCGACGATGATGTCAAAGTCGAAATTGTTGGTGCGCTCCTGATATTGCGATGAGTCGACCACCCGCACCGAGACTTCCATGCCAATGCGCTCGAGCGTCTGCATGTAGGGCAGCACCACCCTTTCCATCGCGGGGGACTGCAAAAGGAACTCCACTGCGAAGGGTTCGCCGGTCTCGGCGTTGACCAGTCGCCCCTGCCTTGCCTCCCATCCGGCCTCGCCCAGCAGCGAAAGCGCTTCGCGCAGATTGTCGCGCATTTCACGGCGGCCGCCGCCCTGCGGGTTGAAGTACTCTTTGGTCAGCACCTCTTCGGGGACGTGTTCGGGGTGCTTCTTGCGCAGCCGCTCCAGTATTTCGCGCTCGCGCCCTTCCGGCAGCCCCTGCCAGGCCAGCTCGGTGTTTTCGAAGAAGCTGTCGGTGCGCTCGTACTGTCCGTAGAACAGGGTTTCGTTGGCCCACTCGAAATCGAATGCGTAGTTGAAGGCCCGCCGAACACGCGGGTCGGCGAAGCGGCTGCGCCGGGTGTTGAACGCGAAAGCCTGCATCGGCTGCGGCGTATCAAGTTCGATGGCCTCCTTTATCACCTCGCCGCGATTATGCGCCGGAAAATCGTAGCCCATTGCCCAGTTCTTGGCGCTGTTTTCGACGTAAAAGTCGATCTTGCCAGCAGTGAACGCCTGAAACGCCACCGTTGAGTCACGGTAATACTCGAACTTGATCCTGTCGAAGTTGTACTGGCCCTTGGCGACCGGCAAATCTTTCGCCCAGTAGTCTTCGACGCGCTCGTAGACGATGCGCCTTCCCCCCTCGACCTGGACCAGACGATATGGTCCCGAGCCAAGCGGCGCCTCCAGCGTGGTGCGCGCCGGGTCACGGTCCTCCGAGCCGTCCCAGTAATGCTTCGGGAAGATGCGGAGCTGTCCGATGATCAGCGGCAGTTCACGATTGTTTTCGACGTCGAAGTGGAACGTCACCTCACGCTCGCCGGTCTTCTCCGCGCGCGTCACGTTCTCGTAATATGCCGCGTAGAACGGGTTGTTCTGCTTCAGCGTTTCAAAAGAGAAGATGACATCCTCGACCGTGATCGGTTCGCCGTCATGCCACCTGGCTTCCTCGCGCAGGCCGAACGTCGCGGAGGAATAGTCTTGCGGATAGGACACCCACTCTGCGATCAGCCCGTATTCAGTCGAGGCTTCGTCCAGGCTGCTTACCATCAGCGGTTCGAACAAAAGGCCAAGGCCCTGCGCCTTGTTCCCCTTGAGCGGAATCGGGTTGACCGAATCGAAGGTGCCAAAAGCCCACAGATTGGCCTCGCCACCCTTCGGCGCGTCGGGGTTCACGTAAGGGAAGTGCTCGAAATCTGGCGGTAGCTCTGGTTCCGGGGTAATTAGCGACAGGCCGTGATGCTTTTTCCGCTCGGCATCCGAAGAGGTGTCAGCTGTCGCTGATTGGCCGGACAGGATCAGGCCGAGAACGGCCAAGCCAACGGCAATACTACGGCAAACCATGATTCTCCCGAACGCTGCTGGATGCGGCTGCAGGCGGCGCAGTTCACTTGCGCCAGCCCTTTTTCAGACGGTCTTTTAACATGCCCCGTCAGCACGTTCAGCGGCAAATTAAAAAACCTCCATTGCCAGTGTGATGGCGCGAGCGGCATTTCAGTGGCCGGGAGGGCTGGCGCGGGCGGCTCGCCGACGCGCCAGGCTCGGGTCAGTTGGCGGCCGTCTCTCCTTCGAGGCTCGCAGCATCGGTTTCGGCCGCGTCGTCAACGGCCTGCGCCGCGTCGTCGCCGGTATCTGCCTCGCCCGCGTCCTGCTCTGCGCCCGGCAGCGGCGGCGCATCGCCAAGCGAAGCGAGATAAGCGATGATGTCGGCGCGCGTGGCCTCATCCTTTACACCAGCATAGGCCATGGTCGTGCCCGGCACATAGTCCATTGGGGCGGCCAGCCAATCGTTCATGCGCTCGTAAGTCCAGTTGCCTCCCAGCGCCTTCAACGCGTTCGAGTATCTATTGTATCCGTCGACCGAGGCGATCGCATTGCCCATTATGCCGTGTAGATTCGGGCCGACGCGGTGGGGCTGGCCTTCGTCGAAGGTGTGGCACGCAGCGCAGACCCGGGCGGCCTGCTCGCCCTCCGACGCGCTGGCGTCGGCAAACATGGCGGCCAGCTTGCCCTCGTCCGTTGGGGCCGCAGCCGCGTCCGCAAGCGCATCCCCAGCGGCTTCACCAACCGTTTCGTCTCTCATGGCGTCTTCGGCTGCCTCCATGGCGGCTGGCTCGGTCGCCTCTTCTTCGGGCTGCGCGGCCTGCTCGGAAGCGGCAGCGTCCTCGACGCCCTCGGCGGGCACGGGTTCCGTCGCCGCCGCCTGGTCGGTTTCGGCAGGCGCGTCCGCCGTCTCCTCTGGCTCCGGGAACGGCGGCGTATCGCCGAGCGAAGCGAGATAAGCGATCAAGTCCGCGCGATCCTGAGGGTCCTTGATGCCAGCATAAGCCATGCTCGTGCCCGGCACGCATCCCGACGGATGTTCCAGGAAACAGTCCAGGCGTTCGTAAGTCCACTCGCCGCCATACTCCTGCAGCGCGTTGGAGTACGCGAAGCCGTCGATCGACGCGACCTGGCGGCCTGGCACGGCCCACAGATGCGGGCCGACGCGGTTGGCGCCGCCCTCTTCAAACACGTGGCAAGCGGTGCACTGGCGCGCAATCGTCTGGCCATTGGATGGATCGGCGGAAGCCAACAGCACGGGAAGTGGTTCGACGGGCGGCTCCTCTTCTTCCTGCGCCTCCACTTCGGCAGTCCGGGTCTCGCCCTCGACTTCGACGACCTGATATTGGCCCGGCCCACCCTCGGGGTACAGGATCGAGATTGCGGTGCCGCCTCCAACGATCACCAGCAGGCTCAGAAGCACGGCTGCCGCCAGTTTGTTGAATTCCCAGAGATCCATATGCTGCGATCCTCAATCTTTACGCCGACATGCCCGTCCACTCCGGTCCTGCGAGGAAATCGGTTGACCGGCCGGCATGATATAGCTTTTGTTGGCGGCGCCATGCAACTTGGATCGGGAAAGCCTGGGGGCCGGCTCACTGATCCGACACAGAAGCAATAAAGACAATGTCACGCTCGGTAATTATCATTCCAGCGCGCATGCAAGCCAGCCGCCTGCCGGGCAAGCCGCTCGTTGATATCGCCGGCCGCCCGATGATCGAGCACGTATGGCGGCGCGCGGTTGCGGCCAATGCGGGGGACGTTTTTGTCGCAACGGATGACGAGGGCATCGCGGACGCGGTTCGGGCGGCCGGCGGCGAGGCCGTCATGACCCGCGCGGATCACCCCAGCGGCTCAGACCGCGTCTATGAAGCCGCCTGCAAGATCGCTGGCGACGGCTCGGCGGACATTATCGTGAATATCCAGGGCGATCTGCCCACGCTCGACCCCGCGCTGGTGCGCGCTTGTGTCGCGCCCCTCGAGGACCCGGACATCGACATTGCCACCCTCGCAGCAGAGATCGACGATCCTGGCGAGGTGATCGATCCGCATGTCGTCAAGGTGGTGGGCACGCCCCGGCGCGAAGGCGCGACGCTGCGCGCACTGTATTTCACGCGCGCGGCCGCCCCGGCGGGCTACGGACCATTCCTCCACCACATTGGCATTTATGCCTACCGGCGCGAGGCGCTCGAGCGGTTCGTGTCGCTGCCACCCTCTACTCTGGAGAAGCGCGAGCGGCTGGAGCAGCTCCGCGCGCTGGAAGCCGGGATGCGGTTCGGCGTGCGCGTGGTTGACAGTGTGCCGCTGGGGGTCGATACACCAGCCGATCTGGAGCGGACACGCGCCATTTTTGCGGCTCAGAACAATGCGGCGCAGGCGCTGATCGGCGCGCAGAACTGAAAATCCGACATGACCGAAGCCAAAGTCAAAAGGCGCCGCCGCAGCCCGGCGCAAGACCTCCAACGTATTTCCAAACCGCAAGCGCGGGCCGCGAAGGGCCGGATCGTCTATCAGGGCGAACCGGGGGCAAACTCGCATATTGCCTGCCGCGACAAGTTCCCGGAGATGGAAGCGGCCGGCTGCGCGACTTTTGAAGATGCGCTCAACGCCGTTCGGGCCGGCGAGGCGGCCTGCGCGATGATCCCGATCGAAAATTCGGTGGCTGGCCGCGTGGCTGATGTGCATCATCTGTTGCCGGACTCCGGTCTGCACATCATTGGCGAGCATTTCGAGCGGATTTCGCACCAGCTCCTGGCGCTGCAAGGCGCGCGGATGGAAGACCTGCGCACGGTGCATAGCCATATCCAGGCGCTGGGTCAGTGCCGGCAGGTCATTCAGAGCCTCGGGCTGGAGCCGGTCACGCAGGCGGACACCGCCGGGGCGGCGCGGATGATCGCGCGTGCGGGCGACATCTCACAGGCAGCGATCGCGTCAGAGCTGGCGGCAGATGTGCACGACCTGCAGATCATGCGCCGCGATATTCAGGACGCCGCGCATAACACCACGCGCTTTCTCGTGCTTGCCCGCGAACCCGCTCCGGTCGCAGCCGGGAACGGCCCGATCATCACCACGTTCGTGTTCCGCGTGCGCAACGTCCCGGCCGCGCTCTACAAGGCGCTTGGCGGCTTCGCAACAAATGGCGTCAACATGACCAAGCTGGAATCTTACCAGCTCGAAGGCAGTTTCCACGCTACGATGTTCTACGCCGACATCGAGGGGCACCCCGATGAGCGCCGCGTGCAGCTTGCCCTGGAGGAACTGCATTTTTTCTCCTCAAAGGTGACATTCCTCGGCACCTATCCGGCTAGTCCGATTCGCGCGCGCCTCGCTGACGCGGCGAACGGGCGGCTCGGCGAGGGCTGACGGGCTTTAGCGGTTTTCCTCCAACACCTGCTCAAACGAGGCGGCCACCGCGGCGAACACCGGATCGCCTTCCTCGCGCAAATGCGCGATCTCGCGCACGGTCCAGTCATGCGCCAGCGCCATGATCCGGGCATGGCGGGCGAAGTCGAGCAGCGAGACGCCGCGCGGCATCGGCGGCTGGAACACGATCAGGTCATCCGAGAGATCGTCGCCGGTGAACCAGCGCGGGGTTTGCGCACGCAGCGCGATGTCAGGGATAGCCGGCAGCGCGGCGTCTTGCGCCAGCCCCTTGCGCCGCGCCGAGCGCAGCATCACCCGGCGCAGATCGCGATAAGCCGCCGGCGCGCGGCCGAGCGGCCCGGCCAAAGGCTGCACGGCAAACAGCCGCCCCACGCCAAGCGCGCGCAGCTCTTCGAGCGGCGGCGGCGCGGCCCCAGACGCATCGACCAGCATATCGCCATCCGGGGTTATGAATGGCGCGAGCACGCCCGGCGGCGTCCAGTTGGTGCGCACGATCGCCTGCACGCTGTCGCGCTCATGTGACCAGAGCCGGGCGCGGGAGATATTCGCCGCGAAGCCGTGGAATGGCAGCCGCAGGTC
>CAZYUT010000062.1:0-11866 GCA_964650735.1 uncultured Hyphomicrobiaceae bacterium | reverse complement strand
CTCCCTCTCCGCCATGCTTGCCTGAAGAGCTTGAGCACAAGGCGCTGGGAGACGCGGGTCCGGTAATGCGTTTATGTTTCGCGTCGCAGCCCGCCCAGCGATACTGATTTGGTGGAAAAGGCTGGCGGTTTAAATACGATTTCGGGAGCGGTGCAGCGTCCTTTTCCTGCTCTTAAATCGTGATTTTTTGCGGGACCTAATTTGTTGTTGAACTGCTCCTTCTCCAGCGCCTGTCCCCGCTTGCGCAGCCGGGCCACTCATCCGAAGAACGTCCAGCCGAACAACGGATACTGCTATTTCGGCTATTTCGGCGCGGAGAGAGCGACGCCGATCTTACAGACATGTGCCACGCGATCAGATCAGAACATGCGTTTCGCAAGCATTTCGACGTGCATTTCGACATGCCGACGGGTGTGGTAGGATGCCGCTCTGACGTGCAGGAGGTAGCCATGACAATTGAAGCGGCCCCCCAGGAAGACACGGATTTCGTCAAGTTCTGGAACAATATCCTCGAGCCGAAATTCACCAAGTATCGCCATATCCTGCAAGGCGGGCTGTCGCGGCATTCCGCAGCGACCATACCGAAACTGCCCCTCGAAAAAGGTATGTCCGTGCTCGACGTCGGTTGCGGCTGGGGCGATATGTCAATCCAGGTGGCAAGGATCGTCGGGCCGGAAGGGCGCGTCGTGGGTATCGACTGCGTCAACGCCTTTCTGGAGGAAGCAAGGAAGGATGCCGCCGCGGAAGGACTGCAGAACGTGACGTTCAAGCGCGGCGATGCCGAGACCGCGCTGCCGGAGGATGAGTTCGACTACGTGATCGCGCGCTTCGGAACGATGTTCTTCGCCAACCCGGTGGCGGCGCTGCGCCGGATGCGGCTGGCGCTCAAGCCCGGCGGGCGGATGACCCACATTGTCTGGCGCCGGCGCGAGGACAACCCCGCCTGGCAGGCTGCGAAAGACATCACGCTGCGCCATCTGCCGCCGCCGGGAGAAGACGCCGAAACCTGCGGGCCGGGGCCGTTCTCAATGGGCGATCAGGACATGGTTTACCGTATGATGGAAAGCGCCGGATACAGGGATATCACCTTCGAGCGCGTCGACGAGAAGATCATGATCGGCACGACCCCAGAGGAATGCATCGCCTTTGCACTTGCTGTCGGGCCAGCCGGCGAAGTGTTTCGCGAGGCGGGCGATTCGCTTGCCGAGGCCAAGCGTGACGACATCGAGGCGGATATGCGCGCCTATTTCGAAACCCTGGAGCGTAATGAAGCCGGGATCTGGGCGCCGACCTCATCGTGGGTGATTTCGGCCCATCGCGGCGATTGACCCGCACCGCCGGGTCGCCCGCGGATCATAGCTGCCGGGTCTGACCGTGGTACTGGTCCTGCGGGGGCGCGGACGCCGCGATATTGCAGGACGCTGCGGCTTCAGTGTGTGCGTGCCGCAGCCGCAGCGTGAACCAGAAGACGCTGCCGCCGCCCTCGCGGCTACTCACCCCGATCTCGCCATGCATCAGCTCGACGAGCCGCCGGCTGATGGCAAGGCCGAGGCCAGTGCCCCGATCGCCTTGCGAGAGGGAGATGCTGGCTTGGCGAAACTCCTCGAAGATCGCGCCGCGATCCTCCTCGGCGACCCCGATGCCGGTATCCTCCACCTCGAAGCGAATGCGGTGGGTTCCATCGACGGCGGCGCCTTCCAGGGCCGCTCGGACCTCGATCTTGCCGTCATTGGTGAACTTGATCGCGTTGCCGATCAGGTTGAACAGGATCTGCTGAATGAGGATGCTATCGGCCAGATAAGGCTGGCGCAGCATCTCATCGCACCTGACGGTGAGCTTGACCGACTTCGCCTCGGCAAGCGGGCGCAAAAGGGCCGCGGTGGTCTCGACCAGGTGGTCCAGCGCTGTTGGCGTCTCATCAAGCGCGACCTCACCAGCATCGAGGCGGCTGAGATCAAGCAAGTTGTTGATCAGTATCAGCAGATGCTCGCCAGCGCGCTGGATGTCTTGCACGTATTCCTCGGCCTTCGGCGGGAGCGGCCGCAGGGTGAGCAGGTGCACCATGCCGAGCATTGCGTTTAGCGGTGTGCGCAGCTCATGGTTCATGGTGCGAATGAAGCTGGTCTGAGCTTCACGCGCGGCCGAAGCAGCGGCGGCCTCCTTGCGCGCCCGGTTGCGGGCCTCTCGCATGTCGCTCAGGGAGCGCGCCGCGCGCTCTGCCATGGGCCGGAAAATGAACAGTCCGGTTGCGGCGAGCGCCAGCAGGGTGACGAGCCATAACACCGCCGCCAGCAGCTTGATCTCGTTGACCGCTTCGTCGGCCTCTGCGCGCAGCAGTTCCGTCAGACGGTGATGCGCCGGGATCAGAGAGATGTGAAGTCTTGCCAGTTCGTTCAGTTCGGCGAGGTCGCCACCGTCATCCAGCAGCTCGCGCGCGTGGCTGATGAAGCTCTCCATCTGCTGGTCGAAGTTTTCCCGGCCATGATAAAGGTCGTGCAGGACGGCCTTCATGTCCGCCGGAATTTCCTGCGCCCCATCTTCAAGGCTCAGCACGATGTCGCTCTCCTCGATGCGGCCGACGGCCTCAGCGAGTTTAGCGCGATACCGGTCTCGCTGGCTGGGTGGGGCGTAGGCGGTCAGATGCGCGAGGTAGAGAGCCGTTTCGGTATCGGCGACCTGCTGGCGCGCCATTTGGACCAAACGAACATGGGTCCGCTCGGTCTCGATCGCCCAGATAAGAAGCAGGTACGAGGCGGTGACCACGAGCGCCAGAAGCGCGATGGCCAGCGTGTAGCGGGCGGTCAAAAAATTGGTCAGAGCCGTCTTCATACGGAATCGGATTTCTACCGTGACCGCGCTGATTGGCGCTCTTCCGCAACAAGGCTACAGGGCGGCGCCTCAAGAAACCGTTTCTGATCGACGTGTTGATTCGGTTAGAGCGCGATCCGAAAAGCATGTCCCGGACTGGATCCGGCATGAGAACCGGCATGAGAATTGGTTTTCGGATGAATTGCGCGATAAGGCACAGCAGTGAAGCGGAAACCAGATTCGAACACAATGAATGCGGCTCTGACAGACGCGCGGCTTGTCGCAAGGAACAACTGTTCGGTTCGCGCGAGCGCATCGTGAGCGGAGCGGCAGGCCTCAGCCCATGCCGATCAGTTCGCGCCAGTAATCCCAGCTTGCAAGTTCGCTCACCGTTTCGACCGGCAGCGCATCGAGGATCAGACCGGCTGAAACAATCACCATCACAGGTATCAGGACGGCGTGCGTTACGACGAGGACGTTATTAACGAGCCGCCATTTGTGCGCGCGAACGTTGATCCTGAGAATTGATATGAAAATCATTAGGCTGACCATCATGTAGTCGAGAACGAATATTCGATCGGATAGGGTGGCGGTATCAGAGTCGACTTGCGGCAGCGAGAGATAGAGTGCAACCGCCGCCAGAAGCGCGGTAACCTGCAGCGTGATGATCGCTTCGAGATGAGATTGCGGAATGAAAATCGACAAATACGCGACAATAAGGATGAACATCAATGGCACGAGCACGCGCAAGTAGTAATCCGTCGTCTCGCGCGTCATCTGCCAGACGAACCGGCTCTCATAAAACGGCACAATGCTCGGCTCATGGGTAAAGGCATCTACGACGGGAACGAAGTCGTGCGAGTAGGAGACGTACTGGTTCTCGACATCCCAGTTTTCGACGTTGAGCGCGGGGTCGCGCAGATCGAGCGGCGGCGGCTGGATGATGAATTGCTTGTCGCCGCTGCGCGGCTGAATGTCGATCGAGAATTGCTGGGAGTCGAATGGGTAGTTGGCGAAATCCGGGTTGAAGCGGAAGCGTCCCGAGATGCGATAGATGCGCATGCTTTCCGGATACGCCTCTGTCTGGCCGCCGCCATAAATCGTTTCGACCGTGAGATGCGGCCCGTTGGTCCGCGGGTCGATGAATGCGTTCGTGAACTTAATGTCGTCGAGCCCAAGCCGTTCAGAGGCGCGGATCGACAGGTAGAAATCCGCGTAGAATGAGCGGCCGTTGTTGTCGATAGCGTAGGTCCGGAGCATGTCCACATCGAGATAGAGCGTGTCGATGCGGCGCAGCGTTCCTGCCCGGGTCCGGACGAACTGGATCGGCGCGAGCTGGGTCCGGCCCAGCGTGTGGGGCAGGATGATGATGAACGGCGTCTGGGCCCGGGTCCGGGTATCCGGGAAGAAGGACCAATTTTCAAACCGGCCGTGGAAGGCGCCCTTACCCGCCGCATAGGTTTCGCCGAGCGCGCGGAGCACAGCGTCGCGCATGTCCCCCAGTTCGGCCTGCCGACCCGCGTTGTTGGCCGCTTGCGTCACCAGAGCGACCATATCGGCGAATTGGGCGCCGTAGCCGATTGCCTGTAGATTGGTCCGGGAAAACGGTTCCGGCTCGTAATCCGGGTCGCATGTGCCTTCTTGCCATCCGGGCGCATCGGCAAGTTTGGCGCCTTCGAACAGCCATTCCTCGGGGTTGGTCTGCGTCACCACATTGCGCACCGAATCCTGATCGACCTCTGGCACGGAAGTCCAATCGAGCTGGTAAATCGCGTTGGGGTACACGCCGGTCACATCATCGGCGAGGCGCGCGAGATCGCCGACCAGCATGATGGCCGGCGTGAATTCGGCTTGCACGAACGAGGTGAGAACCGCAGCCGACGTGACGTTGCCGACCGCAAGGACGACGAGGTCGGCCTGCTTCGCCTTCATGTCGGCGATGGCGGCTGCGAGGGCCCGTTGATCGAGGCTTGCACCGCGATCCCCCGCGCGCTGAATGCGATGATCGGCACGCAGCCGATCCGCGATCTGGCTGCGTTTCAGGCCATCGCCGATCGCCTTGATGAACGGCGGGCCCGCGCGACCGACGAAGGCGACAGAGCGGAAGCCCATCTCTTCCACGAACGCAGCCATGACTGGGACACGCTCGGCCTCCTGGGAGGGCCGGGTCGAAAAGACGTTGGGATAATCGGCAAACATCTCGGAGACCGAGATGTGGGAGATGAAGGGAACGCCGCCCGATCGGAGTTCGTCGCCCAAGGTTGCCAAGACCCTTTGACCACGGGTTGCGCTGGACAGGCCAATCATCGCGAGGAGATCCGGAAGACCCAGCGCCGCGCGCACGTTTTCAATCGTCTGGTCCGCGTCGCGCCGGCCATCCAGAATGGAAATCTCGACACGCCGTCCGTTGACGCCGCCGCGCGCGTTGATCTTGTCCTCTTCCAGGCCCACCAAGCGCTCGATTGCCGCGACATAGCCGCGGTCGTAGCACCGCCCGATATCCGAATCGACGAGCAGCGCTATCGAGACCGGCGGTCCCGCGGCGGCCAGGGCCTCATCCTGCGCGCGAACCGTGCTGGAACCGAAAAGCTGAACGATCAGCGCCAGCGCGACACAAACGATGATCGACAAGCTGCGACGCTCGTAACGGACGGCGCAGACACATCCCCCCATCGGGTCCCCCCAGAAATCTGACAGAGCCTTGCTCGCCTCACCACGGGGCCATGATAGTCGCTGGCGTCTCGAAATGATACTTGGTTAAGCGCTTACGACCGCTGAAGCGGGATGCGGGCCGCGCGGGCAGGGTTGAGCATGAGGCCCGTTGTGAGCATGAGGCCCGTTGTGAGCATGAGGCCCGTTGGCGACGAGACGCACGGCGAAAACGTTAACCGGCGTCGCGGCGATCAAACTCATAAAGACGCAAGCGATTCGGCAGCATGAGCAAGCGAAAAGAGAAGCTTGTTGCCAAATTACATCGCATAATCAACGCAAGGTTGTAGATGCGGCCAATTATACACGCATTCATTGTTTCTTTATGGCGCGGTTGTTATAAGCGGCGTGCGGATTCGGAAAGGCAGTTCCGAGTCGCAATACCAAACTGGAAAGCCCGTGGGCAGACGGGCTTGCCGGTTACCCGGTAACACAACCTAGCATCGGAGAGACTATCATGAATATCGTTCGTATCGTGGCAATTGCTGCGCTGGCGGCTGGCGTGTCGACCGCGGCTCAGGCCGGTGGTTTCGAATACGGCAGCGCAGGCGGAAACCACGGAAATTGGGCCTACGCGGATTCGGTGTCCGCTGGCGACGCCAAGGTTCACGGTGGGTACTACGGCAGCACCTATAGCGGTGGCGATGCCCTGTCCGTCACCGGCGAGGCCGCTGCTGGTCTGGCCTGCATCAGGATCGGTTGCGGGTCCGCGGGCGGCGCTGCCCTGGGCGCGAAAGTCACTGGCGCCTACACGGCTGGCGAGAACTACTCCGAATTCTATGCGGATTACGGGTACGGCTCAGCCCAGTCCCATACCGGCTCTTACGCCGGCTCTGGCGCCGGTCGCGGCGATGGTTATAAGTCTGGCTATTTCGAGCCGACCACCCCGTCCAAGCCGAAAAAGAACCACCGTTAATCTGACTGGATGAGCGCGTCTTTCCGTCGGCTGATCTGGTCGGCGGAAAGGCCTCATGCGTCCGCTCACACGCTGTGCCCAGACGCTAACGGCGCGAGCCAGTCGGCTCTGAGGTTGCACAAATGGATCTGGCGAAACTCAAGAGGCCGGGACTGGGCGTTCCCTGGCCGGCGGCGGCCGGTGCGCGGGCTCTCGGACTTCACGGCAACTTGACGGGGGAAATATGTTTATCGAGAACAAGAAGGGCCGCGCTCGGTCCGCGGGGCTGCTGTCAGCCATCCTGATCCTGGCCGGCACTGCCGCTGCCCAGGCAGACGGCGGCTTTTCGCAGCCATACTTCGCCTATTCTGAGGGCGCGGCGACTTCGGACACCGCAACAACGGTTGAAGCCGCAGGCGCGCGCTACGAATCCCGAACCTTCGCGGAAGTCCAGACAGGCGCCGCATTCGACCCCGCGAACGGCTTCACAGAGGCCTGGGCCGATGCGCTTGCCGGCAACTTCACGACTTTCGTCGTCGAGGACGGCAACGCCCGCTATGACCAGCAGAAATCTGCGCATGCGGAAGTCTACGCCAAGGGCGACAACGTCATGGCCAAGGCGCGCTCCGAGAACCATGTCGTCATCTACATCGAGGGCAAAGCGTACGTGGTGATTGAGGAGCTGGCTCGCGCGCTGTCGCGCACCTCAATTTACGGAACTCACAGTGTCGCAACGGCCGACACAAACATTTCTGCGGAATCGAGCGGGTTTCTGGACGTGAATACCGGCACAACAACCAGTGCCACCGTCCGCACCCAAGCACAGAACTAATCTTTCTTCTGCAAGTTTAGTTGGCGCGTAAACTGGGAGGTGAGAGGGTTATTACTGTATCGGCGTAAGTTTTTCCCAGACGTAGCGTTGTGAAAGTCCGGGGCGCGCAAGCCGCCCCGCTCATGTACGCGAAGCGCCCGAAGGCCTGAGGGATGGCCGAAAGGCGCAGACCAGATGGGGGTAATCATGCGCCGAAAGCTGCGCACCTGCACGCTTATACTGTTTGGAATTCTCGCCGCTTACCCGCAAGCGGCGCTGGCTCAGCCGGCCACAGCGGGTGACCAGGCCTTCCAACGCTCCGCCGACAAGCTCAAGGCCGCCGAGCTGGAACAAGCCCGCGAAATCGGCATCATCCTCGGGCCCGGCATCGTCGTCACGCCGAGCGCGTTCATCGCGGCTGGTTATGACAGCAACCCCGACAAGCAGTTCGACGAGGAAGGCTCGCCCGTCTTGTTGACCGGCGTGGGCCTGAACCTGACCTCGGTCTGGGACCGCACGCTGCTCAAGATTTCCGCCGAAGGCGCCTGGCAGCATTACACCGAGAGTGTCGACCGCGCCGACAGGCTGAAGGGCTACTTCGAGGGCAAGATCATCCACGCCCTGGCGCCGGGGCTGGCGGTGCAGGCTGGCGCGCTGTTCGAGAACGATGAATTCTCCTTCACTGAGGATCAGATCGCGGGCGCGTTCGCCGAACTCGGCTACCAGTCGGACGTCGTGACCGGCTTCGTGCGCACGCGCTTCACCGATATCCGGTATCTGGAATCCGCGCCGGTCTCGCCCGACACGCCGGAAGAGGTCAAGGCGCTTTATCGCACTGACGCCTATGACGCGCAGCGCGCCGAGATCGGGGCTGGCGTTCTGGTCGGCAACCACCACTGGTGGGGATTCTATGGCGAGGTTAATGCCGCAGACGTCAACTACACCAACCAGCAGTTGGAGGATGACGTTGACCGCGATGCAGACGATCTCTACGCCAAGGCGGGCGTGCGCATCGTGTTTTCACCGGTGCTCTACGGCGATTTCGGGTGGCGCTGGAACCGGCGGACGCTGGACGATGACGAGGTCGACGACTTCAACTCGAACTATTTCGACGGCGCGCTGACGTGGCGGCCGAGCCAGGTGTTTTCGCTGACCGCCTCGGTGGAGCGCGTCATCGGCGAACCCTCGGCGGCCTGGAGCCGGCTGTCGGACATCAAATCCTATGAGATTTCTGGTACCTACAGTCCGCTGCCGGGCCTTTCGCTTTCGCTGCGCGCGATCCGCCAGGATATCCGCGAGATCGGCGATAGCTTCGAATACGAGTCGACCGAGTTGGACGGGCTGATCGCCTACAACCTCTCGCCGCGCATGCAGCTTTACTCCGAACTCCGCTACGAATTCTTCGAGCAGGACCTCCAAGACCTCGATTACGAGCGTTTCCGCGCGCTGGCTGGGGTGCGCGTCATCGTCGATGGCGAGGACCCCCGGCTGGAGGGCGATCTCGAACGGCTGACCTACTATGAGAAATTGCGCTATCCCAATCTGGCCGATCTATCGCTGTCCGTTGGGTACTCATGGTTCGAGCTTCCGGAAATGCGGGTCGGCACCGTTGTCACCGGAGGTTACTTCGATGAAGCCGAATCCCGCTTGCGTGAGCATGACGGCGATCTGGACGGCATGCGCCTTGATGCGCGGCTCGACAATGCCGCCATGCATCCGCTCGGCGAGGGCAATTTTGCAACCTTTGGTTTCAACGGTTTCTACGCCCATTACGAGGACAGCCAGCGGACAAGCTGCGAATTCACGGAAAGCGCCGACTGCGCCTACGTCAACATCATCGACTTTGACCCCTTCGAGGAAAACAACACTGGTCCATTCGGCAGTCTCACCACCGAGACCGACAGAACCCTCCACTACTGGGGCGTATCAGTTGACACCCGGTTCGGCTGGTTTGAAGGCGGGCTGAAAGACACGGTTCCCGCGCGCTTTATTGCCCCATGGAAGATTGGGCTGGGTGTGCGCGGCCTCAACGAGCGCACCGATCTCCATGCCACAGACCCGCTCTCGCCATATCCGGTCGACTATGAACAGCGGATCGACACGCACTATTATGGCGGCTTCATCGGCTTCGAGGACCGCTATCTTCTGCCGGATGGCTGGGTGCTGAGCGTCGATGCGCAGGGCGGTGTGTATCGCGTGAATGCCGAGTATGAGGGCCGATATACAGGTTACGTGCTGGTTGGCGACAATCAGTTCATCCGCGAGTATGGCGGGGTCGATCTTGACGACAATGACACCTCCGTCATCGCCGGCGTGCATCTGAGCTTTGGCAAGGCTTGGGACTGGGGTAGCCTGGAAGTCTTCGGCGAGGCGGAATATCTGGGTTATGTGCCTGCGGTCAGGTTCAACAATGACGACGAAGCGGGCGGGGGCTCGCCGTTCGGCATCGCGGGCACGCAGGAGGGCACCGAGCTGACCTCCGACGACGCCATGAACTACTCGGTGGGCCTGAAAGTCAGGTTCTGAGCGGGCGTTGCGCGCTTGCCGTGGCCACTGGGGATAAGCGCGGCGGCTCTCGACAGGACAACCTGCGCGCGCGATGATCGCGTCATGATTCGCCGAACGCCGGACCCGGGGCGCCGTTTCGTAGCATGACCAGCCATCTTCCCAGCCTGCCATCCGCCGATTTGACGCGCCTTGTGCCGATAGCGGCGCGGGACGTCGCGCTCGCCGGCCTCGCGTGCGGGGAGGGGCCACGGGAGGCGGTAACGCGCAGGTTGAAGCCGTGGGGCGTGGCAGATGCGGCCGCGGCGCTGGAGTTGTCGGCGGCAGATGGGTTTGCGGAGGCGGTCGGTGGACGCTGGCGGCTGACCGCGGCGGGGCAGGCGGAAGCTGGGCGGCGCTTCGACCTCTCCGCGGATTGGCCCACGCTGGCCGGGCGGCAGTTGCCTGCCTTGGCCCTTCGCCTCGACGCCAGGCAGCTGGAGACGCAGCGATACCTCGCTGACGCGCGCAACTTCTATGCTTGTACGCTTGCCGTGCTTTTCGATCTCGCCGATCCGGCGACACTCCCGAAACTTGGCGCAATGCGCGCGGCGCTCGTCTGGCGCATCGCCGCGGCGCGTTGTCCTGATCTGCTGAGCGCGGAGGTTCCAACAGAAATGACCGGTCCGAATGACCCGCTGACGCGGGCGCTGTACGTTCGCTTCTGCGGTCTGACGCACGGCACTGTCGATCAGGCGACGCCGGCGCTGATGCGGCGCATCCTGCCGGGCGCGCCGGCGGGCGTGAGCGGCCTGCGCAACGCGCTGGTTCGCGCGGCGGTGGAACAAGCTCATACCGGAGCGCGCACGCCCGTCGAGACGGGTGCAGCCAAGCCCGCCGACTTCGGCGCAGCGGTGACAGCCCTCGCCCGCACCCTGAAAACGCCCAAGGCGAGCGGCGGGCACTTCACCGGGGGGCAGGTGGCGATCGCGCAAGTGTATGACGCTTACGCCGCGAACGGCCATGCGCCTTTGTCGCTCGATGACTTCAAGTCCCGGCTGTGGGCCGCGGTCCGCGCGGGCGCGGATTTCCATCTGACGCGGCTCGACATGCCGCACCTGATGGACGAGGACCTGCGCAAACGCTCGGCGACTCCAACGCGCGCGGGCGATGTGGTGCATTTCATTGTCGTTGAGTAGATCGCCCGGACGAAGGCAGATCCTTGGTTTTTAGGGGACGAATTTCATGAGCGATGCGTTTGGCATCTTCATTGATCCGCGCTTCAGCGGCGTCTTTTCTCAGACGGCCTCGTTGCAGGGCGCGAAAGACGAAGTGAATTTCGATGTTGAGTCGCTCCACGCGGAGGCGCGCGGGGCGATCACCTCCGCCGTGCGCGCGACCCGCGCGGGCGATGCGGACCCGAATGCGCGCATCGCGCTGATCCTGGGCGAGGCGGGCTTTGGCAAGACGCATCTGCTCGCCGCCAGCCTGCGCCAGCTTGCTGTGCAGGGCCAGCTTTACCCCGCCGTTATCCAGATGACCTCGCCGGTCACGGACGCCGACTATGACCGCTGGATGCTGGAGGCGGTCATCCGCGAGTTGAACAATCCCTATTTCGGCATCCCCCGGCTTGGCGATGATGCGAAGGCGCTGCTGGGCCTTCTGCGCGCCGAGGATGCCGCCCGCTTCCGCCGGGCCGTGCAGGATGAGGACCGGGCACTGTGCCACCGGCTAGCGCACGACTTCGCCCCGCAACTGACGGAGGAGATGGCGCGGCGCGCGCAAGGCCGGGCGGTGCCGACGCCGGAACAGATCGCCATGCTGCTGGTTCGCCGGGGTAGCGCGCCTCAGTGGCAGCCGCCGCTGATAGACTTGGCGGACGCGCTGTTGTCGCTGTTGGGCAGTGCCGATGCGCGCACCTTCAAGGCCAAGGCGGAGGCGGGCGATCTCGACTGCCTGGAGGCCGTGCCGCCGCTTGCGCGCGGCCTGCGCCGTCTCATCCATCAGCGCACCCATAACGTCGTCAGCGAGGATTTCCTGAAGGCGCTGCTGCTGCATTACGGCGGCGACCTGTCTGGGTTCGATGCGCTTGGTGGGCACGCGGCAGAGACCGAGGTGCCGGGACTGAGCTTCGCCGCGCTGGAGCGGCCGGAGCAATA
>CAZYUT010000061.1:0-11965 GCA_964650735.1 uncultured Hyphomicrobiaceae bacterium | reverse complement strand
CCGCGCTGGTGTTCAATCCGCAGGAGACGGCGGACAACCTGAAGAAGTATGGCGGGTTCATTCCCGGCATCCGGCCCGGCGAGCGAACGGCGGAATATATCGACTATGTGCTGACGCGGATCACCGTGGTCGGCGCGGGCTACCTCGCGCTGGTCTGCTTGTTGCCAGAGGTGCTTATTTCTCAGGCGGCAGTGCCGTTCTACTTCGGCGGCACATCGCTGCTGATCGTTGTCAGCGTGACGATGGACACGGTCGCCCAGGTCCAGAGCCACTTGCTGGCCCATCAGTATGAAGGGCTCATCAAGAAGTCGAAGCTGAGGGGAGCGAGGCGAACGCGATGAGCATCATCCTGATCGGGCCGCCGGGATCGGGAAAAGGCACACAGGCCAAGATCCTCGAAGAGAGCCACGACATGAAGCAGCTTTCCTCCGGCGACATGCTGCGCGCCGCGGTCAGCGAGGGTACCGGGATTGGCCAGAAGGCCAAGTCCTACATGGAGGCTGGCGAGTTGGTGCCCGATGACCTGGTTGTGGAGATCGTGACGGAGCGGATCGAGAAGCTGGGCGACAAGGGTTTCATCCTCGACGGCTTCCCGCGCAATGAGCACCAGGCCGAAGTGCTCGACGAGATGCTGGCGCAACGCGGCCGCGATATTGATCGGGTGCTGGTCATTGAGGTCGGCGATGAGGTTCTTGTGGAGCGCATCGCCGGGCGTTACACCTGCGCGCACTGCGGCGAGGGTTACCACGACAAATTCAAGCAGCCCGAAACAGCTGGGGTTTGCGACAAGTGCGGCAGCACCGAATTCATCCGCCGCCCGGACGACAATCCGGACACGGTGCGCAACCGGCTATCGGTCTATCACGAGCAGACCAAGCCGCTTGTCGACTACTACAGGGAACAGGGCAAGGTTCGCGTCATTGACGGCGAGCAGTCCATCGAGGAGGTGACGAAGGCGCTGGAACACGCCATGGCTTGATAAGCGGCACGGATGTTGCATATCGCGGCACGGATCGGAGAGCCCGGCGACTTGACGGGGCGATCAACTTTCCGGTAGATAGCTCCCGCGAGGATTTGACCGTTGCCGTTTTGCACGGGCTTGTTGCATAGGTTTGCGAGGCTTGCGCGACTTATCCGGCCGGGACCAGCGGCACTTTGTCTCTGCTCACAACAAACAGGAAGACATGCGGCCCGCAAGGGCCGGATTGGCGATTAAGGAGAACGCAACGTGGCTCGTATTGCCGGCGTGAACATTCCGACCAACAAGCGCGTCGATGTCGCGCTGCGTTACATTCACGGCATTGGTCCGCATTTCGCGAAGGAAATCTGCGAGAAGGCCAATGTGCCGCCCGAGCGGCGCGTCAACGAGCTGGCGGATGCCGAGATCATCACGATC
Organism: uncultured Hyphomicrobiaceae bacterium; assembly: GCA_964650735.1. GTDB lineage: Bacteria > Pseudomonadota > Alphaproteobacteria > Rhizobiales > Rhodomicrobiaceae > Dichotomicrobium. The sequence continues at coordinate 10,569 of CAZYUT010000061.1, read as the reverse complement.
CGCGAGATCATCGACCGCGACTATACGGTTGAGGGTGATTTGCGCCGCGATGTGGCGATGAACGTGAAGCGTCTGATGGATTTGGGCTGTTATCGCGGCCTGCGGCACCGCCGCGGCCTGCCAGTGCGGGGCCAGCGCACGCACACCAATGCGCGCACGCGCAAAGGCCCGGCCAAACCGATCGCAGGCAAGAAGAAGTAAGCTGGCCGAACCGGCGCTCCAAAACGCCGCCGGCACACGAATTGGCGTCACAAAAGGTAAAGCAAAACGATGGCTAAGGACCGGGCGCGGGTCAAGCGCCGCGAGAAAAAGAACATTACGTCTGGCGTCGCGCATGTGAACGCGACGTTTAACAATACCATGATCACGATAACGGACGCGCAGGGCAACACGGTGTCCTGGGCGTCGGCGGGCGGCATGGGCTTCAAGGGCTCGCGCAAGTCGACCCCGTTCGCGGCGCAGATGGCCGCCGAGGATGCGGGTAAGAAGGCGCTTGAGCATGGCATGAAGACCATTGATGTCGAGGTCCGCGGGCCCGGCTCAGGGCGCGAGTCGGCGCTGCGCGCGCTGCAGGCCTGCGGGTTCCAGATCACGTCGATCCGCGACGTGACGCCGATCCCGCACAACGGCTGCCGGCCGCCGAAGCGCCGCCGCGTCTAAACGGCGGACACTTTTCGATGCGGCGGGCGACCTTGCAGCGCTGCGCCGCCTAGCCCTTGCGCCCGAACGAACAGGAGCGTGTCGCATGCAAGTCATTCAGAAAAATTGGCAGGACCTGATCAAGCCAAAAAAACTCGACGTGAAGCTCGGGCGCGACTCGCGGCGTGTCGGAACCATTGTCGCCGAACCGCTTGAGCGCGGCTTCGGCCTGACGCTGGGCAACGCGCTGCGCCGGGTTCTGCTCTCCTCGCTTCAGGGCGCGGCGATCACCAGCGTGCACATCGACGGCGTGTTGCATGAGTTCTCCTCCATCCCTGGCGTGCGCGAGGACGTCACGGATGTCGTGCTCAACATCAAGGAAATCGCGCTGCGCATCCACTCTGAAGGCACCAAGCGCATGGTTTTGCGCAAGGAAGGTCCCGGCGTGGCCACAGCAGGCGATATCGAGACCGGCGCGGATGTCGACATCCTCAACCCGGAGCTGGTGCTTTGCACGCTCGATGAGGGCGCCTCGATCCGCATGGAATTCACAGCCGGCCTTGGCAAGGGCTACGAGCCGTCCGAGCGTAACCGTCCGGAAGACGCGCCGATCGGCCTGATCCCGGTCGACAGCCTCTACAGCCCAGTCAAGAAGGTGTCTTATAAGGTCGAGAACACCCGCGAAGGGCAGATCCTCAACTATGACAAGCTGACGATGCAGATCGAGACCGATGGCTCGGTTGCGCCAGATGACGCGGTCGCCTATGCCGCCCGCATTCTTCAGGATCAGCTCAACGTGTTCGTCAACTTCGCCGAGCCGGAACGCCCGGCGGCGGCGGAGGCCGTGCCGGAGCTGGAGTTCAATCCGGCGCTGCTGAAAAAGGTCGACGAGCTCGAGCTGTCCGTGCGCTCGGCCAACTGCCTGAAGAATGACAACATCGTTTATATCGGCGACCTGATCCAGAAGAGCGAGGCGGAGATGCTGCGCACGCCGAACTTCGGCCGCAAGTCGCTCAACGAGATCAAGGAAGTGCTCGCGTCGATGGGTCTGCATCTGGGCATGGATGTGCCGAACTGGCCGCCGGACAACATCGAGGATCTGGCGAAGCGCTACGAAGATCAGTATTGACGGCGGCGTGCCTCTAACACGCCTGCCCCGTGAGGGAGACGCAAAATGCGCCACGGCAATTCGGGACGCAAGCTCAACCGGACCGCGAGCCACCGCCGCGCCATGTTCAAGAACATGGCCGACGCGCTCATCAAGCATGAGCAGATCATCACGACGCTTCCGAAAGCCAAGGAGCTGCGCCCTGTGGTCGACAAGTTGATCACCCTGGGAAAGCGCGGGCCGGATAATCTTCACGCGCGCAGACTTGCGGCAGCGCGGATGAACGACGAAGCGATGGTGAAGAAGCTGTTCGACGTGCTCGGGCCGCGCTATGCTGAACGCAATGGCGGATATACCCGCGTGCTGAAGGCAGGCTTCCGCCATGGCGATGGCGCGCCGATGGCTGTCATCGAACTGGTCGACCGCGACCCGGAAGCACGGGGCCGGGATTCCGGCCCGACGCAGGAGCAGGCGGAAGAACAGTCTGAAGAGGCGATGGCATAGCGCCTCCCCGCAAGCGGCGAGGCAGGCTCCATCGCGCGCATGAGGGAGCAGACAATGTCTCCAGCGGTGCGCCTTGCGGCTGTGGCCGCCTTCCTCGCCATCGCCGCTGGCGTTGGCGTTTATGTTTCCGCGCCGGACGATGCCCGCAGCCAGCGCTCCGAGCCGGAAGAAGCCCTTCTTGAGCGTCAGATCCCTGAAAGCCGCCAGCAGATCAGGCTGTCGTTCGCTCCGGCCGTGCAGAAAGCGCAGCCGGCAGTCGCGAATATCTATGTGCGCCAGCGCGCGCAAATGCCACGCTCACCGCTCTTCGATGACGACTTCTTCCGGCGGTTCTTCGGGCGCGACTTCGGCGTTCCGCGCCGCCGGGCTGAGCGATCGCTGGGCTCTGGCGTGATCGTGAGCGCGGACGGCCTGCTCGTCACCAACTACCATGTCATTCGCGGGCGGGACGGGCGCGGCGCGGAGGACATCGACATCAAGGTATCGCTTGCCGACGGCCGTGAATATGGGGCCGAGGTCATCCTTGAGGACGAGCAGACCGATCTGGCGGTGCTGCGGCTGGAAAACGACGAGGCAGAAGAGTTCCAGCATATTAGCTTCGCCGACTCGGATCAGATCGAAGTCGGCGACCTGGTCCTGGCGATCGGAAACCCCTTCGGCGTCGGGCAGACTGTGACCAGCGGCATCGTCTCCGCGACCGCGCGCACCCGCGTCGGCATCACCGATTATCAGTTCTTCATCCAGACCGACGCAGCGATCAACCCAGGCAACTCGGGCGGCGCGCTGGTGGACATGGACGGGCGGCTGGTCGGCATCAACACGGCCATCTTCACCCGCAGCGGCGGCTCGCAGGGGATCGGCTTTGCGATTCCGGCCAACATGGTGCGCGTGGTGGTGGAGTCGGCGCTTCAGGGCGGGCAAGTGCGGCGTCCGTGGCTCGGAGTGTCCTTGCAAACGCTAACTCCGGACCTGGCGGAAGGACTTGGGCTGCAACGGCCGCGCGGCGCGCTGATTGCCGAGATCGCGCCGGGCAGCCCGGCGGCCGAGGCAGGCCTTAAGGAGGGCGACGTGGTTCTCATGATTGACGGTCAGGAGATCCGCGATGCCGACGGGCTGCGCTACCGCATCGCCACCAAGGGCCTCGACGAGACGGCTGAATTCGAAATCTGGCGCGGGGGCGCACGCCGGACTGTGGCGATCAGCCTGCAGCCGCCGCCAGAGGACCCGCCGCGCAACACGACCAAGCTGAGCGGCAAACACCCGTTTGCCGGCGCGACGGTGGAGAATCTGTCGCCAGCCGTCGCGGAGGAGCTGCGGATGCGCGAGACTTCCGGCGTCGTGGTGCGGGAGACGGAAGGCTATTCTCCCGCGCGGCGCGTCGGATTGCGGCCCGGCGATATCATCCTCGACATCAATGGCGCGCGCATCGATCGCGTTCGCGATCTCGAGCAAGCGGTTCAAAGCCGGACCCGCGTTTGGCGCCTCAGCATCAAGCGCGGCGGCGACGTCCTGCGCACGGCCATTCGCTGGTAGCGCGGACCGCGTCCCGACCGAAAGGGAGAAGCCATGGCGTCGTTGTTCGAGGCCGCCGGGCTTGAAGACAGCGCGCCGCGCCCGCTGGCCGACCGGCTGCGCCCGAAAACGCTTGCCGAGGTCGCCGGGCAGAACCACCTGCTTGGCGAAGGCGCGCCGCTCGCGCGCATGGTCGAGAGCGGGGCTTTGCGCTCCGTAATCTTCTGGGGGCCGCCTGGCACTGGCAAAACGACGGTCGCGCGCCTCCTTGCCTCGGTTGCCGGCTACGAGTTCGAGCAGCTTTCCGCGATAACGTCCGGCGTACAAGCCTTGCGCGAGACCTTCGAGCGTGCGCGCCTGCGCCGCCGCGACGGCGTCGCCACGGTGCTGTTCGTCGATGAAATTCACCGCTTCAACCGTGCCCAGCAGGACGCCTTCCTGCCGGTCATGGAGGACGGGACGATTACGTTGGTCGGCGCAACGACTGAAAACCCGTCCTTCGAGTTGAACGGGGCGCTGCTGTCGCGTGCAACGGTGCTGCGTTTCCACCGGCTGGACGAAGCGGCGCTTGAAACGCTGCTTGAGCGCGCCGAAGCCGCGCAGGGCGCCCGCGCGCCGCTCACGGCCGATGCGCGCGCCCAACTCATCAACATGGCCGATGGCGACGGCCGCGCGCTCATCAATCTGTTCGAGGACCTGATGGCCGCGCATGACCCGGCAGCCGGCGATCTCGACATCGAAGCGCTTGCCAATCTGGTTCAGCGCCGCGCGCCGCTTTATGACAAGAGCCGGGACGCGCATTACGACCTCATCAGCGCGCTGCACAAATCCGTGCGCGGCTCGGACCCGGATGCGGCGCTCTACTGGCTCGCCCGGATGCTCACGGGCGGCGAGGACCCGCTTTACATTGCGCGGCGGCTGGTGCGTATGGCGGTGGAGGACATCGCGCTGGCCGAGCCGCACGCGCTCACGCTCGCGATCGCGGCGAAGGATGCCTATGACTTTCTGGGCAGCCCCGAAGGCGAATTGGCGCTGGCGCAGGTCACGGTGCATCTGGCGCTCGCGCCCAAGTCGAACGCCGTCTATACCGCCTATAAGGCCGCGATGGTGAGCGCGCGCGAGTCCGGTTCGCTGCCGCCGCCGCGCCACATCCTCAACGCGCCGACCAAGCTGATGATGGATGAAGGTTGCGGTGAGGGCTACGCCTACGACCACGAAACGCCGGAAGGCTTCTCCGGCCAGAACTACTTTCCCGAAGGCATGGGGCGCGAGAGCTATTACCGCCCGACGGGACGCGGCGACGAGGCCGAACTCGCCGAGCGGCTGGCACGGTTTGAACGCTTGCGTGCGGGCAAGGACCAATAGCGCGCATCAGTGTTTGGCGCGCGCGTCTGTTGTGCTATAGCCAAGCCGATCAGCGTTTTCAGCGCGGGAAGCATGGCGGGCGATTGGAGATGGTGAACTTCGCAGACTTGTGGGACGCGCATCCCACCAATCTTGGCAATCAGGCGCCCTGCCGCACCGAGGGCGTTTCGAATTTCGTCAACCAGTGCGCGATCCGCATGGGCGTGTGCCTGCGTGATGCGGGGGTCGGACCGGGTCAGATCAACGGCGCGATCACCTGCCGCTTTGCGCGCAACACCGGGCACGGCGACGACACGATGCATTACATCCGCGCCCGGGAGCTGGCCAATGCGCTGCGCGGCGCCCGGATTGAGGGGATGTCCTCGACGATCGAACTGACCAACCCGGCCGACTTCGCCAGCGAACTGGACGGGCGCACGGGCATCATCTTCTTCAACGGCTACTGGTGGCGCACCAGCGACACGACGCGCCCGACGGGCGACCACATCGACCTGTGGAACGGCTGGCGCACCACCGCAAAGATGCTGCTGCCATGGTTCGGCTGGCTTGGCGGCTATGAGAAATCCGGCCAAATCTGGTTCTGGGAGGTCTCGTGAGAACGATATTCGCAATCCTGTTCTTCGTGCTCTTCCTCGTGCCGGGCGCGTATCTGGCCGGTTTCGCGGCTGCGCCGCTGGCGGAGACGCAACGCTTCGAAAGCCCGGATCAGCACGCCCAGTTCATGCAGATGATCGAACTCGGCGTGACGCTAGCTCTGGGGCTTGTCGGCGCGGTGATCGGCGCGTTCGTGGCGGGCTGGCTCAAGCCGCTGTTCTTCCGCAAGTCTTCTTAAGGCCGCGCGAAGCGCGTGATGCGCCCATGTCTGTGACCCTTGTTGTGCTCGCGGCTGCCGGCGGGGCGATCGGCGCGGCGCTGCGCCATCTCACCAACATCCTCTGCGGCCATCTGTTCGGCGCGGCCTTTCCGTGGGGCACATTCGCGGTGAATGTGCTAGGCTCTTTCGCGATGGGTCTGCTGTTCGCCGCGCTGGCCATACGGTGGAACGCGCCGCTTGAGGTTCGCACTTTTCTTGCGACCGGCGTACTGGGCGGCTTCACAACCTTCTCGGCGTTTTCGATGGATTTCGCCGCTTTGGTGGAGCGCAAGGCGTACCTGAGCGCGGCAGGCTACGCGGGCGGTACCGTTGCGCTGTGCTTCCTGGCGGTGTTCGCCGGGCTGGCGCTGGGCCGCGCGATTTTTCAATGAGCGAAGCGATGGGCGGGGTTGAGAGAAAGCGCGTCGCGCCAGGCGAAGAGGGCATGCGGCTGGACCGCTGGTTCGCGGCGCATTATCCCGGCGTGCCACATGGGCGCTTGCAGAAGCTGTTGCGCACCGGGCAGGTACGCGTCGACGGCGGCCGGGCGAAGGCGAACACGCGCATCGAGCGCGGGCAGGAAATCCGCGTGCCGCCGCTGGCGGAGCCGGCCGCCGAAACTGCCACGCCGCCGGAAAAGCCGCCGAGCGCGCGCGACATCGCATTCGTCCGCAGCCTGGTCATCCACAAGGACGACGACATCCTTGCGCTCAACAAGCCGCCGGGGCTGGCCGTGCAGGGCGGCAGCGGCACGGTGGAACACCTTGACCGGTTGCTCGACGGCCTCGCGTTTGAGAAACCCGAGCGCCCGCGCCTGGTGCACCGGCTGGACAAGGACACCAGCGGGGTGATGCTGCTTGCGCGCTCGCGCGACGCGGCGGCCAAGCTGGGCCGGGCCCTCAAGCATCGCAACGCCCGCAAGCTCTACTGGGCGCTTGCAATCGGCGTACCGAGACCAGCGCAGGGTGAGATCAATCTGCCGCTCATCAAGGGCGGCGCGCACGGCGAGGAGCGCGTTCACCCGGCAGATCAGGACGATGCGGCGGCAAAACAAGCGCTCACCCGCTATGCCGTTCTGGAGGCAGCAGGGCGGGTTCTCTCCTGGCTGGCGATGACGCCGATCACCGGTCGCACGCATCAACTCCGCGCCCATGCCGCTGCAATCGGCCATCCAATCGTCGGAGACGGCAAATACGGCGGGGCGGAGGCGCATCCCGGCGGGGAAATCCCGCGCAAGCTGCATCTGCATGCGCGCCGGCTGACCATTCCGCATCCGCGCGGCGGCGTGTTCGACGTCTCGGCGCCGTTGCCAGAGCATATGCTGAGGACGTGGGACATGCTGGGCTTTGATCCCGAGGACAATCGCGACCCGTTCGCGGGCAACGCGTGACAGGCGAATGAGGCGATCTTGATCCAGCGCAAACCTTCACATCGGGGCGCGGCGCGGTTCTATGACGCGGCCTGGGCGGAGGCCGGCGAAAGCGGCTGGAACGTGCTGCTCGACGGCCGTCCGGTGAACACGCCTCAGCGCGCGCGGCTGACTCTCCCCACCGCGCCGCTGGCCGAGGCCGTCGCGCGTGAGTGGAATGCGCAGGAGGCCGAGATCAAGCCGGCGGCCATGCCGCTGACCCGGTTGGCGAACAGCGCCATTGACCGGGCCGCGCCGCGCCGCGATGAGGTCATCGAGGGGCTGGTCGCCTACGGCGAGACCGATCTGCTGTGCTACCGGGCCGAGTGGCCGGAAAAGCTGAAAATCCTGCAGGCCGAGGCGTGGGACCCAATCCTTGACTGGGCGCGCGAGGCGCTGGGCGCGGATCTGCGCGTCGCCACGGGCGTAATGCACGCCGCTCAGCCAGCAGAGGCGATCACCGCGCTGGATAAGGCGCTGCGCGCTTGCGACAACTTTGCGCTGACGGCCATCAACCAGATGGCGACGCTGACCGCCTCGCTGATGCTGCCGCTCGCGGTTGCGCGCCAGCGGCTGAGCGCGGAGGCGGCTTGGCGCGCCGCGCATGTCGATGAAGACTGGCAGATCGCGCAGTGGGGCGAGGATGCCTCCGCCAGGCAGCGCCGCGAAGCCCAATGGGCGGACATGAGCGCCGCTGCGCGTTTCCTCCACCTCTCACAACAGGTCGGAGCCACACGATAACGGCGATCACGGCTTGTGGTGGTCCGCCCGCAGTCCTATAACCGGGCGATCGCAGCCCGTGCGGGATGCGGGGCGAGAGGGTATCAATCGCGTTAAGTCAGAGGGCTTTGGGTCATGGCCGAGATGAGTATGGCCGGGCAGACGGTGGCGCTTGCCGCTGTTCTGGCGGCGGGCACGTTTCTTCTTTACTTTCTGAAGCATGCGCTGGACGCCGTGCGCGGCTGGCATGATTCTCAGCGCCGCGCGGAGCGGCTGGTCTGCGCGCTTTATGCCGAGATCGAGGCCAATGTCCAGGACATGCAGGCGTTTCAGGATGACAGCCAGGGCTGGGAGCGCGCCATCCGCGAGACCAACGCGCAGGTCTTCAACCATTTCGGCCGGATCGGGCACGATCTGGTCTATGTCACACACCTGTCCGAGCTTGCCAGTTTGCCGCGCGCAGTGATCTATAAGGTCGTGGCGTTCTACAGCCAGCGCGAACGCCTGGTTGCCGTGCTCGACCGGCTGGAGACGATCAGCCATGCGGGCATCGAGGCGGACCTGCAGATTGCCGCGGTCAAGCAGGCCCGGCATATCGCTCAGGACGCCGTGAAATTCGGCAAGGAAGTGCTGTACGGGCTGGAGGTTCACGCGCCGATGGACCTGGTCGACTCGGCGCTACGCAAGCCGTCCAGTGGTCTTCGTGCAAAAGCCGCGTAACAAGGACGCCGTTATGCCCGAACCCAAGGTGCTGCTGGCCTTCGCCGCCGTGTGCTTTGCCGCGGCAATCGCGCCTGGCAAGCACATCCTGCTGATTTGCCCGCGGGCGCTGGCGGGAACGGCGATTTGGCTGGCGCTCGCCGAGCGGCGCTAGAGCATCCGCCATGAGCCAGGCGAGCCTTACAGAACTGGCCGCGCAGCAACGGCTGGCGATGCTGGCGCTGGTGGCTGGCGCGCTGGCGATCGCTTTTGCGCCGATTCTGGTGCGGCTCAGCGAAACGGGGCCGGCTGCCACGGCATTCTGGCGCGTTGCGCTGGCGGTGCCGGTGCTGATGCTGCTGGCGCATCGCGCGCGTCCGGGCATGAAGAGCAACGTGCCCGTGCGCTTGCCGGTAATCTTGTGCGGGCTGTTCTTCGCCGCGGATCTGGGCGTCTGGCACTACTCGATCGAATATACGACAGTTGCCAATGCTACGCTGCTTGCTAACCTCGCGCCGGTCTTTGTCGCTTTAGCCGCGTGGGTGCTGTTCCGTGAGCGGATCACGCGGTTGTTCATTCTCGGCATGGCGCTGGCGATCCTCGGCGCAGTGCTGCTGACCGGCGCAAGCTTCAGCCTGGACCCGCAGCAGGTCTATGGCGACATGTTCGGCGTGCTGACGGCAGTGTTTTATGGGGCTTATCAGCTCAGCGTGGCGCGGCTACGGCGGATGCACAGCGCGTTCAGCATCATGGCGTGGAGCTCGGCGTTCACCGCGCTTGCGCTGCTGGCGGGCGCACTGCTGCTTGGCGAGACGTTGCTGCCGCAGACGGCTGCCGGGTGGTCGGTGCTGTTTGCCGTTGCGCTCATCAGCCAGGTTGGCGGTCAGACGCTCATCACTTATGGATTCGCCCATCTGCCAGTTTCTTTTTCCTCCGTCAGTCTGTTGGTTCAACCGCTGGCGGCCGCCGGGCTCGCCTGGCTGATCCTGGGCGAGGTGCTGACCTGGACGCATCTCATCGGCGCGGCTGTGATCCTGGCTGGCATCTATCTGGCGCGGCGCGCGAGCCGGGTGTGAGCGCGAGCCGAGTGTGAAAATGGGGCGCTCTTTTGGCGGCGCGCAGGCCGTGCTAAAGACACAAGCAACGAGACCGGAAACGGCGAGGAAACGATGAAAGAAGTCCTGGCGGAGATGGAGCGGCGGCGCGAGGAAGCGCGCCTCGGCGGCGGTCAGAAGCGGATCGACGCGCAGCACGCGCGCGGCAAGCTGACAGCGCGAGAGCGCATCGCCCTGTTGCTTGATGAGGGGTCTTTCGAGGAATACGACCGCTATGTCGAACACCGCTGCACCGATTTCGGCATGGCCGGGCAAAAGGTGCCGGGCGACGGCGTCGTCACCGGCTGGGGCACCATCAACGGCCGCCTGATCTACGTCTTCGCCAAGGACTTCACGGTGTTTGGCGGCTCGCTGTCGGAGGCGCACGCGGAGAAGATCACCAAGGTTCAAGACATGGCGCTGCGCGCCCGCGCGCCGATCATCGGGCTGTTCGACGCGGGCGGCGCGCGCATTCAGGAGGGCGTGGCCGCGCTCGGCGGCTATGGCGAGGTGTTCATGCGCAACGTCACGGCCTCCGGCGTGATCCCGCAGATTTCGGTGATCATGGGGCCGTGCGCGGGCGGCGATGTCTACTCGCCGGCGATGACCGACTTCATCTTCATGGTCCGCGACACCTCCTACATGTTTGTCACCGGCCCGGACGTGG
>CAZYUT010000060.1:0-12064 GCA_964650735.1 uncultured Hyphomicrobiaceae bacterium | reverse complement strand
TCGCCTGCTCTCAGGCGCGCTCACCCGACTCTGCTGACTGTTGCCTGCCAAGGGCCGCGAACGTCGCGTTGACAATCCCCGCAGCGTCGAGGCCAGCCTGCGCGTACATCGCGTCTGGCTTTCCCTGATCCATAAAAATATCCGGCAGGACCAAGCTGCGCACCTTAAGGCCCCGGTCTAGCAAACCGTTGTTCGCCATGAAATGAAGCACATGACTGCCAAAACCGCCCACGGCGCCCTCTTCGATCGTAATGATGACCTCATGATGAGCAGCCAATTGCTGGATCAGGTCTTCATCGAGCGGCTTGGCGAAGCGCGCATCGGCGACGGTGGCGGACAGGCCGTGGCGCGAAAGCTGCTCGGCGGCCGAGAGGCATTGCTGCAGCCGCGCCCCAAACGACAGCAGGGCCACGCTGTTGCCTTCGCGCATGATGCGGCCGCGCCCTATCACCAGCGGTACGCCTTGGTCAGGCATCTCGACGCCCACGCCCTCGCCGCGCGGATAGCGGAACGCGCTGGGGCGGTCGTCGATCTGTACTGCGGTCGCAACCATGTGGCGCAACTCCGCCTCGTCCGCCGCGGCCATCACAACGAAGTGCGGCAGACAGGCGAGATAGGTCACGTCGAACGAACCGGCATGGGTCGGGCCGTCGGCCCCGACGAAGCCCGCGCGGTCGATCGCAAAGCGCACGGGCAACTGCTGGATCGCCACATCGTGCACGACCTGATCGTACGCGCGCTGCAAGAAGGTCGAGTAGATCGCGGCGAACGGCTTGTAGCCCTCCGTCGCCAGACCGGCGGCGAAGGTCACGCCATGCTGCTCAGCAATGCCGACATCAAAGGTCCGCTCGGGGAATTCCTCGCCAAACAGGTCCAGCCCCGTGCCCGAAGGCATCGCGGCGGTGATGGCGACGATCTTGTCATCGCGCCGCGCCTCGTCGATGAGGCTCTGGGCGAACACCTTGGTATAGCTCGGCGCGTTTGGCTTGGGCTTCGACATCGCGCCGGTGATCACGTCGAACTTCGAGACGCCGTGATATTTGTCGGCCGATTTTTCCGCCGGCTCGTAGCCTTTGCCCTTCTGCGTGACGCAATGCACGAGGATCGGCCCTTGCTGCGCATCCCGCACGTTCCGCAGCACAGGGATCAGGTGCTCCAGATTATGCCCGTCGATCGGGCCGACGTAATAAAAGCCCAACTCCTCGAACAGTGTGCCGCCGGTCCAGAAGTTGCGGGTATATTCCTCGGCGCGGGCGGCGCGGCGCTCCCAGCCCTTGGGCAGGCGCTTGGCAAGCTGTTTCACAATGTCGCGCAGATAGAGATACGTGCCTGAAGAGGTCAGCCGCGCAAGATAATGACTGATTGCGCCGACCGGCGGCGCAATCGACATGTCGTTGTCGTTGAGGATGACGATCAGGCGCTTGTCCATTGCGCCGGCATTGTTCATCGCCTCGTAGGCCATGCCCGCGCTGAGCGCGCCATCGCCGATCACGGCAATAATGTTGCGGTCATCCTCGCTCAAATCGCGCGCGACCGCCATGCCAAGCCCTGCGGAGATCGACGTTGACGAGTGCGCCGCGCCGAACGGGTCATATTCGCTTTCCGCGCGCTTGGTGAAACCGGACAGGCCGCCGGGTTGGCGCAGCGTGCGAATCCGGTCGCGCCGGCCAGTCAGGATCTTATGCGGATAGGCCTGATGCCCAACGTCCCAGATGAGCCGGTCTTTCGGCGTGTCGAACAGATAGTGGAGCGCCACCGTCAACTCGACCACGCCCAGTCCCGCGCCGAGATGGCCACCGGTGACAGACACGGCGTCAATGGTTTCCGCGCGAAGCTCGTCAGCCAGTTGTCGAAGCTGCTTTTCGTCAAGCTCGCGCAGGTCACTGGGGCAGTTGATCTGATCGAGTAGAGGCGTCTTGTTTTCTGAACTCACGGTGGTTGCGTCCCTTACACGATTACCAAGGTCCGGTGTGGCGGGCTGCCGCTCACTGTCACACAAAACTTACACGTCTGTCCGCGGGCCGGCAAAACCTGTTTGCACATTGAATCGAAAATGCGCGATGAGGCGTGCTGAGTTATCGCGCACACCCGGCTTTGCGCAATATTATTCCACATCGAGAGGCTTCGCGCCGGTCGGCTGGCCGTCTTCGCCGAGGTTGATTTTTTCCACCTTCGCCTCTGCGCGCTGCAGAAGCCGGTCGCAGTGGCCGCGCAATGCTTCCCCCCGCTCGTAGATGGCGATTGACTGCTCAAGTTCCACGTCGCCGCGCTCGAGCCGTCCGACGATCTGCTCAAGCTCCTTGAGCGCCTGCTCGAACGACATGTCCTTGATGTCGGCGTTCGCCTTGTCTTGTTGTTTCGCCATCATCCCTCCAGCGATCTCGTGCCGCCTTTACGATCCGTATTCCATCATTACGCGCAGGTGCGTCTCGACAGATCGCGCCAGCCCGCCGAGATCGTAGCCGCCTTCGAGCACGGAAACAAAGCGTCCGCCCGCATGTTTCTCGGCAACATCCAGAAGTTTCCGGGTGGCCCAGGCGAAATCTTCCTCGCGCAGCGCAAGCCCCCCGATGGGATCGCTGCGGTGCGCGTCGAAGCCGGCCGAGGCAATCACCAGATCCGGCGAGAAATCGTTCAGCGCGGGCAGGATACGCGTCTCAAACGCTTCCTGAAAATGGAAAGTATCGTCGCCGCGGCGAAGCGGCGCGTTCACGATGTTGCCGGCAACGCCCTGCTCGCTCCACTCGCCGGTGCCGGGGAACAGCGGCATCTGATGTGTCGAGCCATAGAACAGATCCGGCTCGGACCAGAACATGTGCTGCGTGCCGTTGCCGTGGTGCACGTCGAAGTCGATCACCGCAACCCGCTCCAGCCCGTGCGCCTCGCGGGCGTGCGCCGCCGCAATGGCGACGTTGTTGAAGAAGCAAAAGCCCATCGCCTGGCGCTTTTCAGCGTGGTGGCCCGGCGGCCGGGCAGCGCAGAAAGCGTTGCGCGCCGCGCGTGTCACCACCTGATCCACGGCCATGATGGCAGCACCGGCAGCCCGCAGCGCGGCCTCCCAACTCATCGGCGACATCACGGTGTCGCCGCCATCGACGTACACATGCCCGCTTTCCGGCGCGATCTTCTTCAGCGCCGCGATATACTCCGGCCCGTGCATCCGCGCGATGGCGTCCTCGTCGGCTGGCGGCGCCTCCTCCCGGTGGAGAAACTGAAAGCTCTCATCCTCCAGCACATGCTCGATGGCGCGCAGGCGGTCGGGGCGTTCCGGATGGCCGTAACCCGTGTCGTGCTGCAGAAAAACCGGGTGCGAGATCAGGAGTGTCGGCATGGGGGTCGTTCAACGCCCTTGTTGTCAATGTTTCAGCGCCCCGGCGCGGCCAGCGGCGCTGGTGGAACGCTATCCTCGGGCACGAAGAAGTCCGGCATCAGGTCAACTGAAGGATCAATCCGGTAGCGGTCGAAGTCGCGCACGCCGTGTTCGGCGAGCAACGTATCGTCGATGCAGAAATTGCCGGTGAAGTCCCGCGCCGGCTTCGTCAGGATGACATGCGCGGCATCGGCGACAATCTCCGGGCTGCGGCTGGCGCGCATGACCTCCTCGCCGCCGACGATATTGGCGATGGCCGCCGTGGCGATCGTCGTGCGCGGCCAAAGCGCGTTGACGCCGATGCCCAGCGGCCTGAGTTCCTCGGACAGCCCGAGCGCGCATAGGCTCATGCCATATTTCGCCAGCGAATAGGCAAGATGCCCGGCGAACCACTGCGGCTTCAGGTCGAGCGGCGGCGACAGCATCAGGATATGCGGGTTCTCCGCGCGGGCCAGATAGTCGATGCAGTATTTCGACACCATGAAGGTGCCGCGCGCATTGACCTGATGCATCAGGTCGAACCGCTTCATCTCGGTCGAGCGCGTGTCGCTCAGGCTGATCGCGCTGGCGTTGTTGACGCAGATATCGATGCCGCCGAAAGCCGTCGCGGTCTGGCCGATGGCCGCCTGCACCTGCGCCTCATCGCGGATATCGCAAACGATCGGCAGGGCATTGCCGCCCGCCTTCTCGATCTCCAGCGCTGCGGTGTAGACCGTGCCGGGCAGCTTCGGATGCGGTTCGGCGGTCTTGGCAGCAAGTGCGACGTTGGCCCCGTCGCGGGCGGCGCGCAGGCCGATGGCAAGGCCGATGCCGCGGCTGCCGCCCGAGATGAACAGGGTTTTGCCCTCCAACGTGCTCATGCGCGGTCATCCTACCGACGTGCGCCGGGTCCGCGGCGTGCGTCGCAACGCACAGTCCCGGAGCGATCTCAAGCGGCGTCAAACGTCGTTGCGGTTGCGTTTCCTCAGGCGCCGCCTTTTCGTTGTCGTTGCGGCGCGGCATTGCTTTTAGGGTACAGATTAACGCGACCGCTGCAACCGCCATGTTGCGGTGAAGCGAAGGCATCAGTTCCGGAAGATTTCGAAGAACGAATCACGTTCCGGCTCAGGCTGCGGCCGGCGCGGCGCATCGCGCATGATCTCCCGGCGCGCATCCTCCACCACATCGGGGTCTTCGAGCGATGCACCAGGCGTCGCGGTGGCGGATGCCGGCTGTGATGGCGGATCGGCAGCCCGGGCCGCGCCCGGGGTGGGCGTCTGGGGCGGCGCCGGAACCTCCTCGATCTCGGTGGCGAAGCCGGGCAGCGGGTCAATCGTCTCCAACGGGATGTTGCCCAGGCTGGTGTCATCAGGAGGCGGTGCGGCCATGTCCTCCGGGTTCGCCGAACTCAGCCCCTGTGCGGGCGCGCTTTCGCCGGCTGGCGGCTGGGCCGCATCGCGCTCGCGGCGCAACTCCTCCAGCCGCTCCACGTTCCGCTCCACCCGCGCCACCGTCAGGAACTGCTCCAGATCATCGGCGTCGATGCGAGGCTGCAGCGTGCCGAATCCCCATAGCGGACCGGCGAAGGTCACGCGCACCTCGGGCAGCGCCGCGCCGCCCAGCGCCGCGCCGACATCCCAGCTGCTCGTGAGCGCCATGTCGCTGAGGTCGATGCGCGCGTTCGCCGTGACGCTCAGGCCGTCTTGGCCTTTGAAAACTTCGGTAACAGGAACGCGCAGCGACCCGTCTTTCAGTTGCAGCGGGGCCTCTACGCCGTCATGGGCGAGCGGGCTCGCGCGCAGCGGTGCGGCCAGCAGCACCGCGAGCGTTTCTTCGGGCTGCTGCTCCGCGGCCAGATACTCCCGCGCCGTGCGCGCCAGCACCTGCGGATCGAGCCCTCGAAACTCACCAGCGCCGAGTGCGATCCGACCCGCGCCGGACATCACCGTCATCAACCCGCGCGGCGACAAGCCCTCGCTCTGCGCGCGCAAGGTTAGCTCCGCTGCCCCCGTCGCGAGCGGCTCGCCGGGGCCGTGCGGCAACTGCGCAAGATTCAACTCCGTGAGGGCCAGTTCGCCCTCGAACACCATGCGCCCGCGCGCTGGCCGCAGCTCAGCCGAGGCGACCGCTTCACCGCCGTAGAGCATGCCCGAGAGCATCGGAACGCGCAGCGCGCCGTCTTCGAGCCGCGCAGTCAGCGTGGCATCGTTGAGGCTCAGGCCATCGGCCACCGCGAGTTCGTCCGCAGCAAGCGACAGGCTGCCGGACAATCCGCGAAGCGCCTCCATCGCAAAGGGCGTATCCGGCCAAAACGTTGCTCCGCCCCCATCTGGCCATTCCCCCAGAACGAGCGCCGCCGCCCTGACGAGATTGAAGTGCGCGGCATTCAGATTCATCTCGACGTCCGGGACCGCCCCGGACACGTCCAGCCTTGCATTGCCAGTCGTGATCTCACCCGCCAGATCGATGCGCAGGTCGCGGGCCCGGTAAACGCTGCCATCGCTCGACACCGACGCACGCACGGCCAGCGGCCGATCCTCGCCCGCAGGCAGCTGGACCAGCGCGAAGGCATCGCCAGCGCGCACCGCGTTGATCGTCATGGCGCCGTCCAGCGTAAGCATCCCGGGCGCCGCTGTGCCATCGAAGGCGAGACGCACGGCATCGGTCGCGATGTCCGCCGTGCCGGCCCATGGCTCGCCGGCGGCGCCCACGAAGTCGGCGTTCAGCCGTGCCGGTTGGCTCGCATCTTCCATGTTCAGCCAGTCTGTCACACCAGGCGCGACCTGCTGGACCAGCCCGGCCAGCGTCCGGTTTTCAGCGCTCAGCGCGATATGGTAGCGCCCGGCGCTGTAAAGACGCGCATTCGCAAGAAGCTCGGTCTGCGCGGCCGTGCCGTCGATGCGCAACCAGTAGCCGTCCTCGATGCCGCTCGGACGCAAGCTGGCCGTCAAATGCAACGGCATCGCAGCGCGCAGCCGGGCGAGGTTCGGCGTGAGCCAGCCTGAGCCGCCAGGAATTGCGCTGGCCAATTCTGCGGCGCGGTCCGCGCTGTCTGCCGACAGGCTCAGTTGCAGTTCCGGGGCTTGTGACGGCCCGAGCGGATATCGGCCGCTGGCTTCCACCTTAAGCCCGTCGGCGCCGCGCAGCGCCACGCGCTCGACAAACACCGCCTCGGCGTCGATGCGCAGCAGCGTCTCGACATCGTTCGCCGCAAATTCCGGCAGGATCAGCCGGTTCGCCCTCAGCGCCACCTGCCATGTGTCGGCATTGAGCAGACCCAGGCCCTCCCCGCCCATCAGCCTACGGACAATGTCCGCTGTCCCGCCTCGGATGTATGGGCGCAGATCGAGCGTTCGCGCATTCAGATCGACGGTGGCCGACGCCTCGTCGAACGCCAGCCTTACGGAACCCCCGAAACGCGAATCACCAAGCCGTGCGGCAATCTGCGAGAGGCTGAACGCCTCCGCGGCGGATTCCACCTGCCCGCTCAACGAAAACGACTTTGCCGCCGCATCGCGCTCCTCGAACAGTGCCGGCGCGGCCCACTGAAGCAGCCGCCCCAGATTGCCGCCGCTCGCGTGCACCGTGCCCGAGAGGATCGGTGCGCTGCCATTGCGCGCGAAACGGCCCTCAAAGCTGAATCCGCTGCCCCCGGGCAGCCCGGCTTCCAGCTTCTCGACGCCCCAGCCGCCATCACCGCGTCTTGCCAGCGCGTGGACATCGCGTATCAGGTCGCCGCCCAGGCTAACCTGCGCGATTTGCATGTCGATCCGCGCCTGCCGGGCCGGGACCGGCACGTCTGCGAGCAGCGAGGGCAGCTCTAGCAGCACCTCCGCTGGCGTCCGGTCCTCGACCTGCGCGCCGGCAAGCAGGTCGAGATCGAGCCATTGCGAGCGCAACTCCGCGTCCAGCCGCAGCCCCTGTCCCCAGGTGAGCCGTGCCGCGCCGTCCAGCGTCTGCGGGCGCTGCTGCCGCGTGATCGTCACACGTAAATCATCAAAATTCGCGCCGTCGAGCGTTGCCCGGCCAGTTGCCGAGGCGCGCCAATCGGGCTGCTGCGTCTGTGCGCTAACGTCGGCCGGCAGCGGCGCGCTCGCCTCGACATTGCCGACGAACTCCGGTCCCTCGGTCAATTCGCGCAGGTTTCCTTCAGCGCGATAAACAACCTCGTCGCCGCGCGACACGGCCTTCACGGGCATGAGCCCGTCCGGCGTCATCGTGCCGATGGAAAGCTGCAAATTGCGGATCTGATCGCCGATCATGGCCTGCCCGGCGAACTTGAACGGGCCGCGCAGAGTCTCGGCCGACAACTCGCCCGTTACGCCCTCAACGCCCCAACGCGCCGGTTCGCCCGGCCGCCCCACTTCTAGCGACGCTTCGTTGAGCGTCACCGATTTCAGCGAGACATCCGCCGGCATGAAAGGCAACGCGCTGGCTGCGTCGCCAATTCTGGGCCAGTCAACCCGGCCGTTCTCATCCAGCCCGAGCCGCAGCGCTAGCCGGTCTAGTTCGATCTTGCGGGCCTCCACCTGCCCGCGCAGCAGCGGCGGAATCGATAGCGCCATCCGGAAAGCCTGCGCCGTCGCGGCTGGCGCATCAAAGCTGCCAGTACGATCCGCGATGCTCACTTGTTCAAAGCGGACCTCGGGAACGGGCAGGATCGTCAGGTCCACGTCCCCGGCCACGCGCACGGGCCGCCCCGCGAGCTTGCTGGCCTGCGCCTCGAACACTGAGCGGTACTCGTTCCAGTCCACGACATACGGCGCGGCAAAGGCTGCCGCGAAAACGGCGATAAGCAGTGATGTGAGAGCCGCAAGCAGGACGTTCACGCGTGTCTCCGGGCTCGCGTTTCAGGTGGGTTCCGGTCTGCCCCAAGCCGCCGCCAGACGCAAATCATCTTCGCGGGCCGGCCCGAGTTCCGCCCGGCAACATGCTTCCAGCCTTTAAAGGTGTCGCGGTCCATCGCGTTATCGTGATACCGTAAAGTGAAAAAGCCGCGGCGGCAAACGCGCGCAATCTCGCGACAGCCGGAGATGACGACCACACAGGATCAGCCAGGCGGAACGGAGGCAGACGCGCAAGGCCGCCCCGACTCGCCGGCTGAAACGGCGCGCGCGCACAGATCGCTGCTGGCGGTTGCCAAATCGCAGCTCCTGACATTCGTCTCCGATCGCTTTACCGCAAACATCCGCGACTTCCTCGCCGAGCGGCAGTTGCTGGTTTGGGCATTGGCGCTGGTCATCGGCATCCTCGCGGCCTATGCGGCGATCTTGTTTCGCCTCGCGATTCGCTTCTTCCAACTGCCCTGGCTCGGCACGATGGACAAGGCCACGACCGCCGCAGCGATGGCGCTGCCGTGGTGGGTCGTGCTCCTTGCGCCGGCCACCGGCGGGCTGATCGTCGGCGTGATCCTTGTGCGGTTTCAGCGCGGACGCCGGCCGCACAATGTCGCTGACGTCATCGAGGCAGTCGCCATCGGCAAATGCCGCATCTCCGCCCGCGACGGTTTCCTGAGCGCGCTGATCTCCGCGCTGTCGCTCGGCACGGGCGCGAGTGCGGGACGCGAGGGGCCAGTCGTGCATCTCGGCGCGACGATCGCGTCGCAACTCGAACAGCGCTTCAACCTGTCGCCCGGCGCGCAGCGTACGTTGCTCGGCTGCGGCGTGAGCGCGGCGGTAGCCGCCTCGTTCAATGCGCCGATTGCCGGAGTTTTGTTTGCGCATGAGGTCATCCTGCGGCATTACGCGCTCAGAGCCTTCGTGCCGATCACGATTTCCAGCGTGGTCGCTACATTGATCGCGCGGTTTCATCTTGGGAATTACCCAGCATTTTTCGTGCCGGAATATCAGATCGTCTCGCTTTGGGAGTTTCCGGCCTTCGCGCTTCTTGGTCTGACCTCCGCGGCGGTCGCGGTTGCGTTTCAGTTTGCGATCATCGGCGCGGATCGCGTCGCCACGGCCTCGCCCATACCGATCTGGCTGAAGCCGGCGGTCGGCGGCCTGTGCGTTGGCGCGATCGCGCTGAGCTTCCCGCAGGTGCTCGGCGTTGGCTACGACACCACCGACGCGGCGCTCAACAGCCAGCTCGGCTTGTCGCTGCTGCTGGCGCTGCTGCTGGCGAAGACAGCGGCGACGGCCATCACGCTCGGCTTCAGAATGGGCGGCGGCGTATTTTCGCCATCGCTATACCTGGGCGCGATGACCGGCGGCGCGTTCGGACTGGTCGCGGAGAGCATTTTCCCAGAGCTGGCGTCCGGGCAAGGGCTTTATGCAATCCTCGGAATGGGCGCGGTTGCCGCCGCCGTGCTCGGCGCGCCGATCTCGACCACGCTGATCGTGTTCGAGTTGACTGGCGGATACCAGATGACCATCGCGCTGCTGCTCACCGTTTCGATCGCGAACGGCCTGACACAGGCGGTGCACGGGGTAAGCTATTTCCACTGGCTCCTGAATAATCGCGGCCTGTTTCTCCATGAGGGACCGCACCAGCATATCGTTCACAGCGTGCGGGTGCGCGACATGATGACGCCGCTAGAAGCAGACGAGGAGACTGAGAGCGCCAAGTCCGAGGATGGCCCGTATCTCCAGCCTGCGCACACCTTGCGCCACGCGCTGCGCATGTTCGACGAGAGCGGCCGCGAGTGGCTGCCGGTCATTGACCCTCAAAGTGAAAAGCTGATTGGCTGGCTCAGGCATTTTGACGCCATTGACGCTTACAACAAAGCGCTTGTGGCCGCACATGTGGAAGAGCACAGGTAGCGCGTGGCTTGGCCGCCGCCTGTGGTATAGTCCAGCGACATGGCAAGGAATCACGCAAACGCTTTATCCGCCAAGGTTGCGCCCCCGGCCGCGAGAAAGCTGCCGCTGTCGGAGCGCGCGAGGGCGCGGCCGCCGTATCTTGAGGCGCTGAACCCGCAGCAGCGCGAGGCGGTGGAGACGCTGGACGGGCCGGTGCTGGTGCTGGCCGGCGCGGGCACGGGCAAGACCCGTGTGCTGACGACGCGCATCGCGCATATCCTCGCCACCGGCCGCGCGAAGCCATATGAGTTGCTTGCCGTCACCTTCACCAACAAGGCCGCGCGCGAGATGAAGCAGCGCGTAGGCCAGATCGCCGGCGGCATCGCTGAGGGGATGCCGTGGCTTGGCACCTTCCACTCGATCGGCGCGCGCATCCTGCGCAGCCATGCCGAGCTGGTCGATCTTCAGCCCTCCTTCACGATCCTCGACACCGATGACCAGCTCCGTCTCATCAAGCAAGTCATCCAGGCGGCAAATCTGGACGAGAAGCGCTGGCCGCCGCGCGTGCTGGCGGGCTTGATCGACGGCTGGAAGAACCGCGGCGTTTCCGCCGACAAGCTGCCCGAGGAAGAGCATTTCGCCTTCGCCGATGGCCGCGCGGGCGAGCTATACGCCGCCTATCAGCAGCGGCTGGTGGACCTGAACGCGGTCGATTTCGGCGACCTGCTGCTTCAGGGCCTGCGGCTGTTCCGCGACAACCCGGAGGTGCTGGCCCGCTATCACCGCAAGTTCAAATACCTGCTCGTCGACGAGTATCAGGACACCAACGTCGCGCAATATCTCTGGCTGCGGCTGCTCGCGCAGGGCAACCACAATGTCTGCTGTGTCGGCGATGACGACCAGTCGATCTATGGCTGGCGCGGCGCGGAGGTGGACAACATCCTGCGCTTCGAGCACGACTTCCCCGGCGCGCAGGTTATCCGGCTGGAGCGCAACTACCGCTCGACCGGGCATATCCTCGGCGCGGCGTCGGGGCTGATCGCGCATAACCAGGGCCGGCTCGGCAAGACGCTGCACACCGAGGACAGCGACGGCGAGCAGCTTTCCGTCATGGGCGTGTGGGACGATGAGGAAGAAGCCCGCCTGATCGGCGAGGACATCGAGCAACTTCAGCGCGACAGCCACGCCCTCAACGACATGGCGATCCTGGTGCGCGCCAGCTTCCAGATGCGCGCCTTCGAGGACCGCTTCGTCACGCTCGGCCTGCCCTACCGCGTGATCGGCGGCCCGCGCTTCTATGAGCGCCAGGAGGTCAAGGACGCAATCGCGTATCTGGACATCACGCTCAACCCGGCCAACGATCTGAAATTCGAGCGCATCCTGAACGTGCCGAAGCGCGGGCTGGGCGAGGCGACGCTCAAGGTCTTGCGCGGTCATGCGCGGCGCGAGGGCGTGCCGCTGGCGCGCGCGGCGCGCACGCTGGTCGAGACCGCAGAGTTGAAGCCCAAGCCGCGCAGGGCGCTGGCCGACCTGCTCGCCCAACTCGATCGCTGGCGCAGCGCGCTGGAGCAGACGCCGCATACCGAATTGGCCGAACTGATCCTCGATGAGTCCGGCTACACCGCCATGTGGCAGCAGGACAAGTCGCCCCAGGCGCAGACCCGGCTGGAAAACCTGAAGGAGCTGATTCGCTTCATGGGCGATTTCGATTCGCTCGCCGGCTTTCTTGAGCATGTGTCGCTTGTGATGGATGCCGAGCAGGATAGCGAGGGCGATCGCGTTAGCCTGATGACGCTCCACGCCGCGAAGGGGCTGGAGTTCGACACGGTCTTCCTGCCAGGCTGGGAGGAAGGGCTGTTCCCGCATCAGCGCGCACTAGACGATAGTGGCATGGCCGGGCTGGAGGAGGAACGGCGGCTTGCCTATGTCGGCATCACGCGGGCGCGCAAGCGAGCGAAGATCACCTTCGCGCAGAACC
>CAZYUT010000059.1:0-12081 GCA_964650735.1 uncultured Hyphomicrobiaceae bacterium | reverse complement strand
CTAGCTGACCGCATCCTTGGCCTCTGCGGCGCCGTTGGCGTTGCGTTTGCCAACGGGCTTAGGTTCACCCGGCGGTTCATTTGGAGCGGCCTGCGGCTCGCGCGGGGCCGGCTCGGCTTCGCTGGGCGTCGGGTCCGCCTTATGCTCGGAAGCGCCCTGCGACGGTTCCAGCCGGTCGCCCGCGCCGGGCGGCGCTGCACGGGTCTCTCCCCCCGCGCTGGGGGTGGTCTGCCCACTGCCCGGTTCGGGTTTGTCCGTAAAGGTGCTCTCGATCTCGTTGCGGATCTGGTTCGCCGGGTTCAGATCGCTCATCTTCTTCATGTCGTTGCGGACTTCATCCATGCCCGCTTCGCGCATCGACTCATTGAACTGACGGCGAAACTCATCCGCCTGCCGGCGCATCTTGCCGACAGCCTGGCCGAGCGCATACAGCATGCGCGGCAGGTCCTTGGGCCCCACGATCAGGATCGCAATGACCGCCAAGACCAGAAGTTCCGACCATCCGATGTCAAACATGAAGAGCGCTACCCGCCAAAAGACCGAATCGCGCGCCACTGCCACCGCAGCGCAGGCGCGTTCCGCGCATCGCTAGCGGCGATGCCCGCGTCAGCCCTAGCTGCTGGTGTTGGCCTCTTCACGCGTGCGCCGCTTCGCCTCGGTCTCGCCGCGGGCGGCGTCATGCTCGATGGACTTGTGAGCTGTCTCGGTCTTCTCTTCGTCTTCAGAGATGCCCTTCTTGAAGCTCTTGATGCCCTTCGCGACATCGCCCATCAGCTCAGAGATCTTGCCCCGGCCGAATAGCAGCACCAGCAGCACCACCACGATCAGGATTTGAAACCAACTCGGCGCCATACGTGTCTGTCTCCTAAACGCGCTTCGTGCGGGAGCGTGCATGCACGCCTCCCATATCCCATCACTTAAACAGAAAGGCTGCATACCTGCAACAGCGCTCGCCTGCACCTATTGGTCGAGGCTGGCGGGCAACCGGCCGTTGCCCGGGAAAATATGCACTTTTTCGCTTGGCACCTTGATCCCGACCCAGCCGCCCGGCTCCGCCTGGAAAGGTCCGCATGTGCGGGCAAGCAGCGTCGTCTCGACGCCTTCAACACCGAGTTCCACGACCGTCTCGTCGCCCAGCGAGCGTTTGCCGCAAACCTGCGCCGGGATCGCCGCGGCATCATGGCTGAAGCGCACGACGCGGGGGCGGAAGCACATCAGCGCGTCACCCGTCACATCGGTGCCCGTCGGATAAACGCCAAGCGGGCCACGCGCCACGCCTCCGGTGACCTTGCAGGGCACGACGTTGATCTCGCTCATCATTTCGGCGACGAACAGGTCTGCCGGGTGATCGAAGATCTCCTGCGTGGCGCCCGCCTGGATCAACTCGCCGCCGCGCATGATCGCGATCCGGTCACCCAGCAGCATGGCCTCCTCGGCCTCGTGCGTGACTATGATACAGGTCGTGCGTGTCTCCCGCAGGATCGCCAGCGTATCCTCGCGCATGGAGGCGCGCAGGCGCGGGTCCAGGCCCGAGAACGGCTCGTCCATCAACATCACGCGCGGCCGGGGCACGATAGCGCGGGCGAGTGCGACGCGCTGCTGCTGCCCCCCGGAGAGCACATGCGGATAAGCCTCGGCATAGGCCGCAAGGCCCATGCGCTTCAGCGCCAGGCGACCCTCCTCTAGCGCCGTTCTGCGCTCCATCGCCCGCAGGCCGAAGGCGACGTTCTCCAGGATTGTCATGTGCGGGAATAGCGCGAAATCCTGAAACATCAGCCCGACGCCGCGCGCTTCAGGCGGCACATTGGCCGATGGTCCGGACATCTCGCGTCCGTCGATAAGGATGCGCCCTTGGTCCGGCATCTCCAGACCCGAGACCAGCCGAAGCAGCGTGGTCTTGCCGCACCCGGAGGGGCCAAGCAGGCACAGGATTTCGCCCGGCGCGATTTCCAGCGTCACATCGCGCACCGCGACCAGATCACCGAACTTGCGCCAGGCGTTCTCGATCTTCACGCTCGCGGGGAACGAGGCGGCCGCCCGCCTGTTCGTATGCGACGAAAGCCTGACGCCCTGTTCGGTACGATTCTGCAACATTGCCTGCGATTTCAACGCATCACTCCATGCTGACGCAAGAAAGTCTTATCCAGCGCTCTCCGCCTGTCCAGACCCGGGCTTGCGATCTTTGGCAGCAGCACCCTCGGGCTGCTCATCATCTTCGGCCAACGGCGTTTCGTCGGCGTATTCCTCCGCCTCCGCTTCGCCCTCATCCTCCAGCGGATCTTCCTCAGCCGTAAGCGTCAGCGAATCGTCCGGCGCGGGCACTGTGAACCCTGGCGGGAGGTTGCCGTCCAACAGACCGGCGCCCCTCAACTCGTTCAGCCCTGGCAAGTCGCGGATGCTATCAAAGCCGAAGTGCTCCAGAAAAGCATCTGTCGTGCCGTATGTCACGGGCCGGCCGGGCGCGCGGCGGCGTCCGCGCATTCTGATCCACCCAGTCTCCATCAGCACATCGAGCGTGCCTTTCGAGGTGCTGACGCCGCGGATCTCCTCGACTTCGGCGCGCGTGCAGGGCTGGTGATAGGCGATGATCGCAAGCGTCTCCAGCGCCGCGCGCGAGAGTTTGCGCTGCTCGACTGCGTGCCGCTCAAGCATGAAGGCAAGGTCTTCGGCGGTGCGAAACTGCCATCCGCCCGCGACCTTGACGATATTGACCCCCCGCCCGGCATAATGCCCTTGCAACTCTGACAAGAGCGCCTCGATATCTTGGCCTTGATCGAAATATTGGCGCAGGCTGGCGATATCCAAGGGCTCGGTCGCTGCGAAAAGCAGCGCTTCCAGGATCCGCAGCTTCTCGCGCCGCTCCGCCGACGGCAGCCGCGCAACG
This sequence comes from uncultured Hyphomicrobiaceae bacterium, assembly GCA_964650735.1. Lineage (GTDB taxonomy): Bacteria > Pseudomonadota > Alphaproteobacteria > Rhizobiales > Rhodomicrobiaceae > Dichotomicrobium. Next base: position 9,197 of record CAZYUT010000059.1, on the reverse strand, counting down.
TTGGACGGCAATTCCAGCGGCAGCATCGCGCCGCGCTCGTGGCTCGGGTCGTTGCTCAAGCGATTCTCTCCCTTGCCCTGGTCTGCGGGGTCGTTTCGGCATCCTTTCCGGCCGGCGGCGCTTGGAGCCAGCGCAAATGGATCGGCCCGAAATGCGTGGCCTGGCGCAGTTCAAGGTAGCCCTCGCGCGTTAATTCGAGCGTTGCGCCGAAGGTGCTGGCCAGCGCCGAGCGGCCCTCCTCCTCGCGCGGCAGGTAATCCGCCAGATACCGCTCGATGGGCGTCCAATCCGCGATCGGCCCGACAAGGCGGGTCAGCAGCTTGCGCCCATCGCCGATCGACCATACGGTGCGGCCGCCAGCCTGATGCGGCATGGAGGCGGTGCGTTTGCGTTGCTCGGAATAGGCTTTCAGCAAGTCATACAGCGTGGCGGTGTAGCGCGGCGCGCGCACCGTGCGGATGCCCTCGGGGTTGCCGCGCGTAAACACCTCGACGCCCAGCTTCTTGCGGCTGAGCATTTGCTTAACCGCCTCGCGCATCGCCTCAAGCCGCTTCAGGCGGAAGGCAAGCTGCGCCGCCAGCTCCTGTCCGCTCGGCTCGTCGATCTTTTCTTCTTCCTTCGGCAGCAGCAGGCGCGACTTCAGATAAGCCAGCCACGCCGCCATGACGAGGTAATCCGCCGCGATTTCCAGGCGCATCTGCCGCAGTTCGGCGATAAACGAAAGGTACTGCTCGGCGAGTTCAAGCACGGAGATCTTGGCCAGATCGACCTTCTGCTTGCGCGCCATGCCCAGAAGCAGATCGAGCGGGCCTTCAAACCCATCCAGCGCGACAACGAGGATGTCCTCCGGCGCGCGGTCCTCGGCCTCCTGCTCCCACCGCTCGGCGTCCGCCGCGGCGTTGTTCTCGGTTGCCATTCAGTCGTCCTGCTTTGGCTCTGCGTGCCCTTGACAATGCGATTCGCTTGGCATTTTGGCCGATTCACGCGGAGACGGCCAGCGCTTCTCGCAAATACGCTTCGGCGGCCCGCGCATCGAAGGTGGGTTCAGGCGCAATCCGCGCACGTGCGTCGCGGAAACGGGCGAGTGGCTTGCCGGTCAGTTCGGGAGCGACGGCAGCGACCGCTTCCATCTCGCGGAGATTGCCGCTGCAATGCAGGACAAGGTCGCAGCCAGCCCTGAGGACGGCTTCGGCCTTGCGCCCGGCGCGGCCGGTCAAAGCGCGCATGTCAATATCGTCGGACATCAGCAATCCATCGAATCCGATTTCGCCGCGGATGATGCGGGTGATGACTTCTGGCGACACGCTGGCGGCGCGGTGCGGGTCGATTGCGCTCAGCACGACATGTGCGGTCATGGCCAGCGGCATATCGCGCAGCGCGGCAAAAGGGGCGAAGTCCGTCAGTCGCAGCGTGTCGAGATCGGCCGAGATATGCGGTAGCGCCTTGTGACTGTCGACGCGGGCGCGGCCATGGCCCGGCAGATGCTTGATCACAGGCAGCACCCCGGCGCGCAAGAGCCCCTCGGCAGCGGCGCGGCCCAATACGCTCACCTGCACCGGCGTGTCGCCGTAAGCGCGGTCGCCGATGATGTCATGGGCGCCGCGCACAGGGACATCAAGGACGGGCGCGCAATCGACATCAATGCCGAGCGCGGCAAGCTCCCGTCCCATCAGCTCAGCGCAGGCGCGCGCGGCGTCTAGGCCGGTCTGTGGATTACGGCGGTAAAGCGTGCCGAAGGCGCGAGCCGGCGGATAGCGACGCCATTCCGGCGGGCCAAGACGCTGAACACGGCCGCCTTCCTGATCAACTAGCACCAGCGTATCGGGGCCGACCACGTCGCGGAAGCTGTCGACAAGAGCGCGAACCTGCTCCGGGTGACGGCAATTGCGCTTGAACAGAATCAGGCCGCAGGGGCGCGCGTCGCGGAAAAATGCGCGCTCGTTCGGGCGGAGGCGTTCGCCGCGGCAACCGCTGATGAAGGCGCGCAGACCTGAGCTTGTCGTCATGCTTTTTGGCGCGCCTGGCCGGTGGCGGTCGTGACGCGCTATTCCGTGCGGACGAAACAGCCGCCAAGCCCAGCCTGTTTCAACTGTTCGCAGACATCCTGGGCATTGCCTCGCGTGTCCATCGGCCCGACCCAGAGCCGGTACCAGATGCCCTTGTCGCCCAGATCGGCCCGCTTGATGGTCGGCGCCAAGCCGTCGAGGATAGTCGGATACTTTTGCTGCAGATCAGCGAAGGCGGCCAGCGCCGAGGTTTGATCGCGGCGCGCCGCGATCTGCACGAAGTAGGGGTTTGCCGCGGTTGTCACAGGCTGTGTGCTTGAGGTTGTCGCCGGTTCGGCCGAAGCGACGCGCGTTTCTTCAGGACGCGGCTCCGGGGGTGGCGCAGGGCTCGCCGCTTCCGGGGCGCTCTCCGCTTGAGAAACCGTTGCGCCGGCGGCAGGCGCGCTCGTGGTTTGCGCTCCTGTGCCAGTGGTCGCGACGATGCCGGCCGTGGTAACGGTCTGCGAATCGTCCGGCATGTTTTCCGGAGCGGTCCGCGTGGCGACCTGAGAGGGAACCACAGATCCATCCGGGCGCACCGTCAGCGTACGCACCGGGCGCGGCGAGTTCGGGTCGGCCGGCGCCGCAGTCGAGCCATCATCCATCGTCTCGCCGGAAGATCTGCGCAGCGCCGCCGCGATCCGCTCGTCGAGCGTGTCCGCCGTGGCCTGCGCGCCGGTTGTGACAATGCCGGGAATCGCCGTGGTGCCGGCATCGTCGCCGCCGCCGGCCTGCGCATCCTCCACGGGTTCGACGGGGTCGCCTGTCAGCCGGTCGTAAATCTGCTTGTTGCCATCGGGAAACTCGCGGCCGCCTGGGTCGGAGGGTTCGCTCTTCACCGGGCCGTCATCGGCGAAAAGGGTCGGCGCGTCGCCGCTCCCGATGCTGCCGTCCTGAAAGCTCTTATAGAGATAGGCCGCGGTACCGCCAGTTGCGACTGCAGCAACCAGAACGCCGGCCACCATCAGCTTGCGGCGGCTTTTCGGCTGCTGAACCGGCTCGTCGTACACGTCCGCCTCGTCGTCGAGGAAGTCGGCATCCTCGTCGGCTTGGTGATGCGGTTCCTCCGCATACGGGTCGTACGGATCGTAATCTTCAGCGTAAGGATCTTCATGTGCTGGCGCGGCGGCCTCTGGCGCGGGCATGACCGGCTCGTCCTCGAAGGTGTCCCAGCTATAAGGGTCATCGGCCTCGGTTTGGCGCGCCTCGTTGCGGTGAGCCTCGAAGTCAAAGATGTTCCCGCGTGGCGGATTGCTGTGCGTGGCCGTTGCCGGCTCGTCGAAGTCGCTTGTGCGCGAAAAAAAGCGGTCGCGCAGTTCGGACGGGTCGTGGCCGTCATCCATAGCGAAGCGGCCAGAACTCGGGGCCGCGCGGCGCGTCAGGGCGGAGAGATCCGGTTCCTGTACCGATCCGTCAATGCGGCGGAACAGGCTGTCATCGCGCGCGGACGCAGGTTGCTCCGAAGGGGCAGGACGCGCTGGCTGAAATGGATTGTCCTGCGCGGCCCAGGGATCCCGGCCTGCGAACAAGTCGCCGTCATCGTCCGGGGTCTCGTCGCGGTAGGGCGTGGGACGCCAGCCGGCTTCCGCGGGCGGGTCGGGCGCGTCCCAGTCGAAGGGGTCGTGCTGATCGGACCACGACGGCTCACGGTCAGCGCTGTCAAAGCCGCCGGGAGTCCCCAAGCCGTCGTCACGCACCGGCTCGCTCTGCCACTCATCGGCGAACGGATCGCGTGCTGGCGGCGTCGCGTAGCTGTCATGGCCGTGGCTGTCATGGCCGTGGCTGTAGCGCTCGGCCGGGTCAGGATAGCGCCAGTCTCTGGCAGCGCCATCCTCGGCTGCCCACTCGCGCGCCTTCTGCTGAGGGTGCGGCCGCCGGAGACGCCCTGGCGGAACTCCGTTTGAGTCGTCTGATCGTGGCATAGTGTTCCCCTCGCCCTGAAAACGGTTATCAAGCTGTCCGGCCGCACTTTTCAGACGCATCAACGGCCTGCCCGCGACGGTTGCGCGCACGATAGCTCTTAACGCATTTCGTTGACGGCTTCGACGCCGAGAAGTCCCAGACCGGTCCGCAGCACATCCGCGGCAGAGGCAACGAGCGCCAGCCGCGCTAGGGTTACATTTTTGTTACTATCAACGATAAATTTCGATTGTGGCGACTCTTTGCCACGATTCCACAGCGCATGAAAGTCACTTGCGACATCATGTAGATAAAACGCGATCCGGTGCGGCTCATGGGCGTGGGCCGCAGCTTCGATTGTGCGCGGGAAATGCGCCAACCGCTTGATCAACGTGAGTTCAAATTCATCCGTCAACAAGTTGTGGTCGGCCCCGAGCAGCGCATCACGGCTGATATCCAGATCGGGCAGATCAGCCTGCGCGTTGCGGAACACCGACTGCGCCCGCGCGTGGGCGTACTGCACATAAAAGACCGGATTGTCCTTGGACTGCTCCTGCACCTTCTCGAAGTCGAAATCCAGCGGCGCATCGTTCTTGCGGAACAGCATCATGAAGCGGATCGACGGCGCGCCGACCTCGTCGACCACCTCGCGCAGCGTGACGAAAGTACCAGCGCGCTTAGACATCTTCACCGGCTCGCCGCCGCGGAACAGCTTGACGAGCTGACAGATTTTCACGTCCAACTCGCCCTCGCCGCCCGTGAGCGCCTTGACCGCCGCCTGCATCCGCTTGATATAGCCGCCATGATCGGCGCCCCAGACGTCGATCATTTGCGTAAAGCCGCGCTGGAACTTGTCGCGATGGTAAGCCATATCGGCAGCGAAATAGGTGTAGCTGCCGTCGGCCTTCACCAGCGGGCGGTCGGTATCGTCGCCGAAGTCGGTGGCCTTGAACAGAAGCTGCTCGCGGTCTTCCCAGTCCTCCGGCAGCTTGCCCTTCGGCGGCTCCAGACGGCCACGATAGACGTAACCCTGGGCTTCGAGGTCCGCGATGGTCTGGGCAACCCTGTCTTCAACTTCGGTCAGCGACTTCTCGGAGAAGAACACGTCGTGATGGATGCCGAGCGCGGCGAGGTCGTCGCGGATCGTGTCCATCATCATGGCGATAGCCTTCTCTCGCACCACCGGCAACCACTTCGCCTCGTCGGCTTCAAGCAGCGCGTCGCCGTGCGCCTGCGCGAGCGCAACGCCGACCGGCACCAGATAGTCGCCCGGATAGAAGCCTTGCGGGATTTCGCCGATCTCCTCGCCCAGCGCCTCGCGATAGCGCAGATAGGCGGACCGGGCCAGCACGTCCACCTGCGCACCGGCGTCGTTGATGTAGTATTCGCGGGTGACGTCGTAGCCTGTGAAGGCTAGCAGGTTCGCCAGCGCATCGCCGAAGACCGCCGAACGCGTATGGCCCACATGCATCGGCCCGGTCGGGTTGGCGGAGACATATTCGACATTGACCTTCGCGCCGGCGCCGATGCCGCAGCGGGCGTAATCCGCGCCAGCCTCCAGGATCGCACGGATCAGCCCGGTCCAGAAGCTGTCCTCTAGCGTCAGGTTGATGAAGCCCGGCCCGGCGATTTCGACCGACTTCACGCCTGCGCCAGTCTCCAGCTTGGCCTTGAACGCTTCGGCAAGGTCACGCGGTTTCAGCCCCGCCGGCTTGGCGAGCACCAGCGCTGCGTTGGTGGCCAGATCGCCATGGCTCGGATCGCGCGGAGGCTCGACGGATGCGGCGCCGGTGTTTGCGCCAGCGGGCAGGACGCCCTCGGCTTCGAGCGCCTTTGCCGCTTCCGCCACCCGCGCCTCGAAATGGCTGAAAATGTTCATCCGATCATGATTCCGCCCGGCTCCGCTCTTTGCCAGGCCACAGTTGCCGCATTCAGCCCGGACAGGACACGGCCCTGCTTCGGGACGCCCGCTTTGCCCTGTGTCAAGCCCGCTTGCTGGTCCGGTTATCGCAATTCGGTACGCCCGTCAAACAGGCGGCCGTGCATGTGCAGAGCAAAGCGGTCAGTCATGCCGGCGATGAAGTCGCAAACGCACCGGGCGCGGTCTTTGGGCGCAGCGTCGATCGCCATTTCGCGCCAGCCCGGCTCCAGATCTTGCGGGTAGTGCATATAGTGCTGAAACAGGTCCGTGAGGACGGTTTTTGCCCGCGCCATCGTGTCGGCGATACGCGGATGGCTGTAAAGCTCCGCGAAAAGGAAGCGGCGTAGCTCGGCGATCTCGGCAAGCATCCGGTCGGAGAAGCTGGCAACCGGTATAGTGGCGCGGCGAATGTCCTCCGCGCTGCGCGGCGCCAGGTCGGCGAGACGGCGGCGGGTCTCCTCCATCAGGTCAAAGATCATCGCGGTGATGAGGCGGCGGTTGACTTCGTAGATCAGCCGGTCCCGGCAAATGTCAGGATAGTCGTGCTGGACAGCGCGGATCAGCCGGCCGGCCAGCGGCACCTCCGCCACCTGGTCCAGCTTGAGCAGCCCTGCGCGCAGACCGTCGTCGATGTCGTGATTGTTGTACGCGATGTCGTCCGACAGCGCCGCGATCTGCGCTTCCGCCCCGGCATAGCTCTCCAGCTCCAGATCGTGCAGCGCGCAGTAAACGGTGATGGCGTGGGGCAGGTCCGCTGTCGTCACGTCCGCCTCCCCCGGCGGCAACAACGGGCCGTTGTGCTTCACCAGACCTTCAAGCGTCTCCCAGGTCAGGTTCAACCCGTCGAAGTCGGCATAACGGCTTTCCAGTTTCGTGACGATACGCAGGCTCTGGGCGTTGTGATCGAAGCCGCCGAATTCGGCCATCGCAGCGTTCAGCGCGTCCTCGCCGGCATGGCCGAACGGCGTGTGGCCGAGGTCATGCGCGAGCGAAATGGTCTCGGCGAGATCCTCATCCAGCTTGAGCGAACGCGCGAGCGTGCGCGCGATCTGCGCGACCTCAAGGCTATGGGTCAGGCGCGTGCGGTAATGATCGCCCTCGTGATAGACGAACACCTGCGTCTTGTAGGTGAGGCGGCGGAAGGCAGCGCAATGGATGATGCGGTCGCGGTCGCGCTGGAAGGCGGTGCGCACCGCGCTCGGCGGCTCGGGGTGGAAGCGCCCGCGCGAAGAGGTCGCATCCGTCGCGTAAGGCGCCAGCTCATGCGGATAGGGCAGCGGCGGCGCGTTGCTTTCGGCATAATCAACCATCGGCATTACGGATTGGTTCCGCGCGGCACGCGGCGCGCCCGAGAGGCTGTCCCTGTTCGCGCGGTGATTATTGACATGCTCTGGCCCCCCGTCCATCTTCAAGACGTGCGACAGAATGTGAAAGCGGCTTGAACCCTCATGACCACCCTCGGAAAGACCGAATCCGATATGCCCGTTGGCCTATCCGCGCGTGCCGCAAAGCGCATTGCGCATATCGTGGCGTCCGAGCCGTCGACCCCGATTCTCCGGGTGAGCGTGGATGGCGGCGGCTGTTCCGGCTTCCAGTACGGTTTCAATCTGGTTTCGCAGGCGGAGGCCGATGATCTTGTCATCGAGCGCGACGGCGCTACGGTCGTCATCGATCCAGTTTCACTGCAATTCCTCGACGGTTCCGAGATCGACTTCATCGACGACCTGATCGGCGCGCATTTCACCGTGCAGAATCCAAACGCCACCTCCTCCTGCGGCTGCGGCACCTCCTTCTCCATATAGCGCCGCCAAGCCTGTGGCTTTCTGATTTCACCTGTAGCGCGGCGCTGAGGCAAGGTCTAGTCTCGCCATACCGTGGAGTGGTTCAGGCGTGCTTGCGCCTGTGGAGACCGTCGCTGTTTGGCAATGAAAATCGCCACGTGGAACGTCAACTCGATCAAGGTGCGGCGCGACAACGTCTTGCGCTGGCTGCGCGAGGCTGCGCCGGATGTCGCCTGCCTGCAGGAGCTGAAATGCGCGGATGACGCGTTCCCGCACGCGGCTTTCGAGGATCTTGGCTACAACATCGCCGTGCATGGCCAGAAGACCTATAACGGCGTTGCGATCCTCTCGAAATTCCCCATGGAGGATGTTGCGCCCGGCCTGCCTGGCGATGACGGCGACGATCAGGCGCGGTATCTGGAGGCGGTCATTTCGCGCGAGGGCGGGGTGGTGCGGGTTGCCTCCATCTACCTGCCGAACGGCAATCCGGCAGACGGGCCGAAATACGACTACAAGCTCGACTGGATGGCCCGGCTCAAGGCGCACGCGGCGGACCTGCTCGGCTATGAAGAGCCGCTCGTGCTCGCTGGCGACTACAACGTCATTCCCGGCGAAGAGGATGTCCATGATCCTGACGCCTGGCGCGATGATGCGCTGTTCCGGCCCGAAACGCGCAATGCCTTCCGCGCGATCCTGCACCTGGGCTTTACCGACGCTTTCCGCGCCAGCAGCGACGAGCCGCATCGTTATACCTTCTGGGATTATCAGGGCAACGCCTGGCCCAAGAACCACGGCATCCGCATCGACCATCTGCTGCTCTCGCCGCAGGCGGCCGACCGGCTGAAGGCCTGCGACATCGACAAGGCCCCGCGCAGCTGGCAGAAGCCGTCGGATCATGTGCCGGTCTGGGCGCAACTGGAACTATAGTCTGAGCGCGGCGCTCAGGAAACTCGCTCACAATGCGTTGTCATGGCGCGGGCGCGGCGCTAGGATCGCGGCGGTTCGCGGCGCGGTGGCAGGCGTGTCTGCGCACGATAAGCTGCTTGGGTCGCCGCAAAGCCTTGGATGCAAACAAGCTGGATGAAAGCACAAACGGGAGGAAGCGAAATTGATGAAGCGGTTGTTTATCGCGTTCGGCATGGCGCTGGCCATGGCCGTGCCGGCGAAGGCGCAGGATCTGTCGATCGCCACCGGCGGCACCGGCGGCACCTACTTTCCCTATGGCGGCGGCTTGGCGGAGCTGATCGGCAAGCATATTGACGGCGCATCCGCCACGGCTGAGGTCACCGGCGCATCGGTCGAGAACATGGCGCTGATCTCCCGCCAGGATGCCGATCTGGCGATCGCGCTGGCCGACACGGTCGTCGCGGCTTACGAGGGTGCCGGCGCGTTTGAAGGCCGCGCGGTCGATGCGCGCGCGCTGGCATCCATTTATCCGAATGCGATCCAGATCGTGACGCTTCAAGGCAGCGGTATCGAGAGCCTTAGCGATCTGAAAGGCAAGCGCGTATCCGTCGGCGCGCCGGGGTCCGGTACGGAAGTGAATGCTCG
>CAZYUT010000058.1:0-12178 GCA_964650735.1 uncultured Hyphomicrobiaceae bacterium | reverse complement strand
TCCGACAGCCCACGCTGCATCACGTAGAAAAGCTGATCGTCCGAGATCTTCGAGGTCGTCGCCTCGTGCTCGAAATTCGCCGTCGGGTTCTTGGCTTCGATATACGGCACGGTGTGCGCGCCGCAGGTATCGCCGATCAGCAAGCTGTCGCACTGGGTGAAGTTGCGCGCGCCGCTCGCCTTGCGGTGCGCCGAGACCAGTCCGCGATAGGTGTTATCCGAGCGTCCGGCCGCAATGCCCTTCGACACGATCCGGCTGGAGGTGTTCTTGCCCAGGTGGATCATCTTGGTGCCGCTGTCGATCTGCTGGCGGCCGTTCGAGATCGCGATCGAGTAGAATTCGCCCCGCGAACCGTCGCCGCGCAGAATGCAGCTTGGATACTTCCAGGTGATCGCCGAGCCCGTCTCGACCTGCGTCCAGGAAATCTTTGAATTGCGGCCGCGACAATCGCCGCGCTTGGTAACAAAGTTGTAGACGCCGCCCTTTCCTTCCTTGTCGCCCGGGTACCAGTTCTGCACGGTCGAATACTTGATCTCCGCATCATCCAGCGCGATCAGCTCGACCACCGCGGCGTGAAGCTGATTTTCGTCGCGCATCGGCGCGGTGCAGCCTTCGAGGTAGCTGACATATGCTCCCTTCTCGGCGATGATCAGCGTGCGCTCGAACTGGCCGGTATCCTTCTCGTTGATGCGGAAATACGTGGACAGCTCCATCGGGCAGCGCACGCCTTCGGGCACATAGACGAACGAGCCATCGGTAAATACCGCTGAGTTCAGCGCCGCAAAATAATTGTCGGACTTTGGCACTACGGAGCCGAGATACTTCTGCACCAGCTCGGGATGGTCACGCATGGCCTCGGAGATCGAGCAAAAGATCACGCCCGCCTTGGCCAGTTCTTTCTTGAATGTCGTCACAACCGACACGCTGTCGAACACCGCGTCGATAGCGACATTGCTGGTCTGGTAGCCAGTGTCCTCGCCAAGCTGGCTCGGCTCGTCCGCCTTGCGCACGCCTGCGAGGATTTCCTGCTCCTTCAGCGGGATGCCCAGCTTCTCGTAGGTGCGCAGCAACTCCGGATCGACTTCATCGAGGCTCTTCGGCCCGTCCATCGACTTTGGCGCGGAATAAAAGTAGATGTCCTGAAAGTCGATCGGCGGATACTCCACCTTTGCCCAAGTCGGCTCCTTCATGGTCAGCCAGCGCTGGTACGCATCCAGCCGCCACTCCAGCATCCACTCCGGCTCATTCTTCTTCTGCGAGATGAACCGGATGATGTCCTCATTCAGGCCCTTTGGCGCCTTGACGGACTCGATGTCGGTCGTGAAGCCGTATTTGTACTTGTCGACGTCGATGTCCTTGACGCGTTCGATGGTGTCGAGATCAGCCACGTCACTACTCCTGTCGGTTACCGTTGGTGGTGGCAAACGCGCGGTGTCCCGCCGCTCGCCGTTATCGTCTTGGGCCGCCTCAAGCGGCCGCCGAATGCTGCTTTCGCCGTTCGTAGATCGCCTGCCAGGCGCTCAGGAAGCGGTCTATTTCCGCATCGGAAGAATTCCATCCAAGACTGATACGGATGGCGCCCGAGGCGGTTTCATTGTCCATGCCCATCGCATGAAGCACGTGGCTGCGCTCCACCTTGCCCGACGAGCAGGCCGAGCCCGCGCTCACTGCGATACCTTCCAAGTCCATCGCGATGACCAGCGTCTCGCCATGCAGCCCGGGAACCGCCGCGCAGGTCGTGTTTGGCAGGCGCGGCGCGCGCTCCGCCGCGATCCAGGCATCCGGCGCAATGCGCTTGAGGCCGCGCTCCAGACGCTCGCGCAGCCGCTGAACCGCGGCGATGCCTTCGCCCGACCCGAACTCACAGCGCACGGCCTCTGCCGCCGCGCCGAAACCCGCAATCGCCGGGACATTCTCGGTGCCAGCGCGCCGCCCGCGCTCTTGCCCGCCGCCATGCATGAGCGGCGAGGGATTGTGCAAGGCGTCGCGCACGACGATGAGCGCGCCTGCGCCCTTCGGGCCGCCGAACTTGTGCGCCGAGACGCTGACGAGATCCGCGCCGAGCGCGTTCACATCTACGGGCACGCGGCCCACCGACTGCACGGCGTCGCAATGCAATACGCCGCCCGCAGCGTGAACGATTTCGCTGAGCGCTGCGACCGGCTGTAGCGCGCCAGTTTCATTGTTCGCACTCATGACCGAAACCAGGAACGGAGCGTCCGCTGACTCGATGAGCGCGCGCGCGGCCTCAACATCGACCAGACCATCCACCGTGACTGGCAGACGCGTGATCCGCCCCGGCTCGAAACTGCCACCTTGATGGACTGATGGATGCTCGATCGCGGAGGTGAAGAGCCGCGCTTTCAGCGGCGCATAGCCCGGCAGTTTGCTAAGCCATTCCGGCGACAGCGCCATCACGTTGGACTCCGTGCCGCCGCTGGTGAATATCACTTGCGCGGCGTCCGCGCCGACGAGCCGCGCAACCTGCTCGCGCGCATCCTCGATGACCGTCCGGGCGGCGCGCCCCTCAGCGTGCACCGACGATGCGTTGCCGGTCAGGTCAAACGCGCAGAGCGCCGCGCCGCGCGCTTCCGGGCGCAGCGGTGACGAGGCGTTATGATCGAAATAGCACCGAACCCGCATCATTCCGCCGCCGCCCCTTCGAATCTCGCGCAGGCCTCCATGGACGGCGAAAACACGCTGTCCTTGAGCACCAGGTCGCCGTCCAGCACGTCGCGCAGCGTCACGGTCTGCAGGAACAGCAGGATGTGATCGCCGAGGGCGCGCCAGAGATCATGCGTCAGACAGCGGCCCTTATTGCCGATGCAGGCGATGTCGCTGCCGGTGATGCACCGGGTCATCTTGATCGGTTCATCCACCGCGGTCATGATCTCCGACACGAAAATGTCTTCCGGCCGGCGCGAGAGCCGATACCCGCCGCCAGGCCCGCGCGCCGAAATGACGAGGCCGGCGCGGCGCAGCTTGGTGAACAACTGCTCCAGATAGGCCAGCGAAATCTGTTGCTTTTCGGCAATCGAGGCCAGCCGGACGGGGCTATCCGTTGACCGGGATGCGAGATCGACCATCGCCATCACGGCGTAACGCCCTTTCGTGCTGAGCTGCATGGCCTAAAAACTCCCGTTGAAACGCAGCGCTATGTGCTTTCATAGAAAGCACGAACAGTCCGCTGCGACATAACAATTCGAATTCCTCACGCCCTCATGCTACACACGCCGCGCGCACCGTTACACGCTACAGGAAATCGGAATCTTTTGAAACGTTCTAAACCGACAGATAAATTATCTGAGTGGAGCAGTCAAGTATCTTGGCGCACGGCGTGCCGCCCACAAGGGTGGCGTCTGTGCGCAGGAAAAATGTCGCGCCGCCATGCGCTTGCGCCGCCAGATGCACGCGGCTCCGCCCATCAAACCGCCTGGACAAGAACAGTCACCCATGCCTGAAGTCATCATAAACGGTCCCGCGGGGCGTCTCGAAGGCCGCTATCACCACGAGCCGGCCGCCGATTCGCCGATCGCGCTGATCCTGCATCCGCACCCGCAATTTGGCGGGACGATGAACAATCCAATCGTCTATCATCTGTATTACGCTTTCGCGCGGCGCGGATTTTCTGTATTGCGCATCAACTTCCGCGGCGTTGGACGCAGTCAGGGGTTGTTCGACAATGGCCCCGGCGAGTTGTCGGACGCGGCAACCGCGCTCGATTGGCTACAGGTCTACAACCCGGATACGCGCACCTGCTGGATTGCAGGCGTCTCGTTCGGTGCTTGGATTTCGATGCAGCTCCTGATGCGCCGGCCTGAGATCTCCGGCTTCATCTCCGTCGCCCCGCCCGCGAACCTGTACGATTTCAGCTTCCTTGCGCCATGTCCGTCCTCCGGTCTGATCGTAAACGGCGACATGGACCGCGTCGCCCCGCCAGAAGCGGTGCGCAGTCTGGTGAGCAAGCTGAAAAGCCAGAAGGGCATCTCGATCGCGCATGAGGTCGTCCACGGGGCCAATCACTTCTTCGAGGACAAGCTCGACGAACTGATGGATGAGGTGATCGGCCCTTACCTAGACGAGGCGACGGGCCAGGCCGCGCGCGGCTAATGAACGTCGCTGAACCGGGGCGCCCGGCAATCCGCTTTGCGCCCAGTCCGAACGGCCGGCTGCATCTGGGACACGCCTATTCAGCGTTGCTCGCCCATGACACGGCGCGGGCGATGGGCACGCGCTTCCTGCTGCGTATCGACGACATCGACACCGCGCGCTGCACGCTGGACTTCGAACGGGCTATCTACCACGACCTCGCGTGGCTTGGGCTATCGTGGGAACAGCCAGTGCGGCGCCAGTCCGAGCATTTTGCGACGTACAGGCAGGCGGCGAGCGCACTGCGGTCACTGGGGCTCTTGTACCCCTGCTTTGCCAGCCGCAAGGAGATCGCCGAGGCGCTCGCCCAGACGGGAGAGCCGACTTGCGACCCCGACGGCGCGCCGCTCTATCCCGGGCTTTACCGCAATGCCGACACCGGGACGATCGCGCGGCTCATGGCGCAGGGTCGCCCCCACGCGCTTCGGCTCGACATGACGCGCGCGCTCGATGCGATGGATCGCGCGACGCTCACCTATCGCGTCTTAGATCTGGAAGGCGGCGCCCGCGAATGCATGGCACAGCCGGAGCGCTGGGGCGATGCCGTGATCGTACGTAAGGACACGCCGACGAGCTATCACCTGTCCAATGTCGTCGACGATGCGCTTCAAGGCATCACGCACATCATCCGCGGCAGCGATCTGGAGGCGGCGACGGACCTGCACGTGCTGCTGCAGCGCCTGCTCGGCTTGCCGACGCCGGCCTATCATCATCACCGGCTGATCGTGGACGAGAGCGGGCGCAAGCTGTCGAAAAGCGCGGGCGATCTGAGCCTCGCGGTCCTGCGTGCGCAAGGCGCGACTCCGGCGGAGATTCGCGCGATGGTGGGGCTGGCTAGCTGATCGCCTCTTCTTCCAGCGCAGCAACCAGCCGGTCGAGCGTTGTTATCGTTGAGGCATCGGCGCGTCCATCGACCCGGGCGGGCCTGAAACGCCGCTGGAACGCCGCGACAACCGCCTGCGTGTGGTCATCGAAATGCGGCCCTGGCGTCACCCCGTAACCTACACGCGCCAATTTCGCTTTCAGCGCTGCAACCTTGTCCGACTCCGCGCCGGGCCCAAGGCCCGCGTCCTCTCCGGCCTCCGCCGGCGGCACCCAGATACCGACACCCTGCTCCGCCAGCCACCGCCAGTCGAAATGCTCGCCGGGATCAATCTTGCGCCCCGGCGCGACGTCGGAATGCCCCAGCACACGCTCCGGCCGCACCGGCCAGCGCGCGGCGATGTCCCGGCATAGCGCGGCGACCGCCTCCATCTGTAGGCGCGGATAAGGCGGCAGGCCGCCTGGCGCATCATGCCCGTGGTTATGGATTTCGATACCGATCGAGGCGCTGTTGATGTCGCTCTCGCCCGCCCAGTAGGACGCGCCCGCATGCCAGGCGCGGTGCCGTTCCGACACCATCTGGATGATCGTGCCGTCCTCTTCGACGAGGTAATGGGCCGAGACCTTCGACTCCGGGTTCGACAGCCAGCGGGCCGCCGCTTCGGCGGTTCCCATCCCGGTGTAGTGCAGGAGGATCGTGTCCGGCACCCGCCAGCCGCGACGCGCGCCATAATTCGGCGATGGGATCACGCGGCTTGCCAGCGCCGTCTCCGGTTCGCGCAACCGCGCGGTGCGCCCCGGCCAAAGCCAGCGGCACATCCCGGCCGTCAGCGCCGCGCCGCCCGCCATCAACGCTATTCTGCGCAACACCTGCCTGCGCTCCACAGCCCTAAAGCCCGCGCCCCTTACAGCCCACGTTCTTTGGCGATCTCGTCATAGGCCTGGTTGATCGCCGCGATCTTGTTGTTGGCGATCGCGATGAACTCCTCCGGCACGCCGCGCGCCATCAGCCTGTCCGGGTGGTTTTCGCGAACCAGCTCGCGGTAGCGCTTTTTCAGCTCCTCGTCGCTGATCGAGGGATCCACCTCAAGCACATCATAAGGGCTGCGCTCTTTGGCGTGAACATGACGCGCGCGGATATAGGCGAACTCGGTATCGCTAAAGCCGAAGATGCGCGCGACGGAGGCAAGGTACTGTTCCTCGTTGGGGTGTAGAATCTCATCGGCCTTGGCGATATGGAACAGCCCGTCGAGCACAGCCTTCAGGGTCTCGCGGTCGTCGCGGAACATGCGGGCGAGTTGCTTGGCGTAGGAGTCGTAGCCCGCGACATCCTGTTTGGCGAGGTTGAACAGCCGCGCGACGTTCTTCACTTCGCTGTCCGGGACCTTGAAGACGTCCTTGAAGGCAGACACCTCGTCTTTCGTCACCACGCCGTCGGCCTTGGCCATCTTCGCGCCAAGCGCGATCACGCCCATCGAGAAGGCAACCTCACGCTCATGCAGGTCAGCAGCCTCATCGTTCTCACGGTCGATTGCATAATGACCGGCGAGACCGCCCAGAAGCGCGCCGATTGGGCCGCCGAGGGCCAGCCCGGTCGCCGCGCCTGCGATTTTGCCCCAGATCGACACCGATCAAGCTCCGGTATGCGCGCCCGTCATCAGCCTGCGCGCCTTACCTTTACGTTTACGCAATGGCCAAACCTGCATGCCACTTGCCCTTCGCCGTAATTGCGCTCGACTAGACACCAAGCACAGGCGCAACGCAATGGCCAACAGTAACCCGATAATTCACGCCGCATGATCTGACCGGAAGCGATCCGCAGCCGACGCTTTTTGTGCAACGCCGCCACGCATCAGCACGGTAAAGGGATGACGGGCTCATTTTGCGCTTGACGCACAATTTCCCGACGAGAATCACTGGAAAGGTGAATCAACGCTGTGAGGTATGGGTTATGCTCAATCTATTGATCGCCGCCACGATCTCCCTGATGGCCACGGTATTGCCGGCCGCTGCGGCCGAGCCCGGCAAAGCGGCAGACCCTGCGGCTGCGAGCATGCCTGTGGATTGCTCCCGCCCGGTCAGCTGCACCATTTTGAAGACTTGCGCAGAGGCGTGCGCTGCGCTCAACCAGTGCGCCGTAGGGAAGCTGGACCGGGATAAAGACGGCATCCCTTGTGAGTCGATGTGCAAGGCGAAATGCGACGCGCTCGGATAGCCTACGCTGCGTCCTCCCGCAGCCCGTCGCCGGCGACCTCTGGCGCTTGCCAGGGCGGCGTGTCTTCCAGCATCCCTAGCGCATGGAGATAGGTGGTCAGGACCGCCTCCTCCTCCTGGCGCTCATGCGCTTCTTTCTTGCGCATCTGCACGATCTTGCGCAGCGCCTTGGTGTCGAAGCCGTGACCCTTGGCCTCGGCGTAGACCTCGCGGATGTCCGCGGCCAGCGCGGCCTTTTCCTCTTCCAGCCGCTCAATGCGTTCGATAATGGCGCGCAGCTGCTGACGGGTGCTTTCGTGAAGTTCGCTCATGGGGGCGGCCTGTTTTCCGGTTGGAGATGAGTGACGGCGGCTGGCGAGCGATTCGCCCACTCAGCCTTTGTCATCAGGCTAGGCTGCTGCCCAGGCCGTCTCAAGCGCCCGCCGCGCGTTATCCAGAACCATGCGGAGCTTGTGGACGAGCCTCAGTGCCCGTCGCCGTGCGCTTCCTGAAAGCGCGCCTGCTGCTCCGGCGTCGCCTCGGTCTGGTATTTCGCCTTCCACTCGTCATAGGGCATGCCGTAGACGAGTTCGCGCGAGTTCTCCCTCGACAGTTCGAAACCGCGCTCTTCCGCCGCTTCGCGGTACCAGTTCGACAGGCAGTTCCGGCAGAAGCCGGCGAGGTTCATCATGTCGATGTTCTGCACGTCGGTGCGCTCGCGCAGATGGCTGACCAGACGGCGGAACACCGCCGCCTCGATCTCGGTTGCGGTCTTCGGGTCAATTTCGCGCATCAGCTCCTCCTCACGTGGCGATCTGACATGGGGCAGGATCGCCCCCTCATCTGCAAAGGAGCCATAGTAGTGGATGCGGTGCAAGCCGCTGGCGCGCCGGGTTTCCAGAATGCGCCGGATGATGCGCGCCAGACGCTCGGCCCATTCCTGCTGTCCGGCCGGGTCGCGGATCAGGTCCTGGCGGATTTCGATCAGCGCGTGCGGCAGCCCGCGGCGCGTGCCGTGCTCATACATGCTGTCGCCCTTGAGACGCCCACTGTAAGGCTCGTTCTCGCCGGCGACGATGCCCGGCTCGGCGTGGAGCGCGTCCACCAGCGGCTTGGCGAAGCGCGGGTCCTTGTCCCACAGCACGGTCGCATGCCACGGCCGCGGATGCCCGCGCCAGGCCTCGGTGAAGCTGTGGATCGAAAAGATCGCCGGCGGCTTTCCGGTCGCGATGGCGGCGTCGAGCGCCGCATCGATGGCCGCGTGATAGGGCCGATAGAAATTGTTGATCCGGTGATCGATCTCGCGCTGGCCGATGCGCGCATTGCCCGGCACGACCGCGCCGTCGGAAATTCGCATGATGAGTGTCGGGTCATCGACCGCGCGGTTGGGGTCGATGAACAGCCGCGAGAAGCGAGACAACACCGCCGGCGCGCCCAGCAGCGCCGCCAGCCGGCGCGTCACCCCCGCTGCGCCGATGTCGTAAGCGATGTGCCGCTCCAGCTGTTCCGGCGGCAGACCCAGCGTGCCGTAACCGGGCGGGAAAGCATTGGTCGCGTGATCGCAGGTGATGACGAGCCCCGCATCGGGCGCGCCGGGTATGAACTCAAATGCGTTTTCTGCGGACGAATCGTCCGATAGCTCGATCTCCGTCTTTTTCAGCATTGTTGGACTTCGGTTGTTTTTCGGTTGTTTGATGCGCCGCGCGCGGCGAGGTTTATCGTTTCCGGGAAAGGCCCCCTACCCTACAGAACTTTTTTATCAAGCAAACCCTTGTGCTTTACATGTTTGCTGATAATCACAGGCGCAATGGCTGAAGATCCACATCGCACCCATTTGATCGCGCTGTTCGACGCTGCCGTGGCGCGCGCGCAGCCCGCGCGCTGTCTCCCCGGTCTGTTTCCAGATTGGCCGCGCGGCCGGATCATTGTCCTCGCCTGCGGGAAAGCGGCCGCGGCGATGGCGCAGGCGGCTGAACGGCACTACACGCGGGCGATCGCGGAAGGCCGGTATCGGGCGATAGCGGTCACACGGCATGGTTACGGCTTGCCGCTTACGCATACGCGGTTGATCGAGGCGGGTCATCCGGTACCGGATGACGGCAGCCTGCGCGGTGCGGGGGCTGCGCTTGAGGCGGCCGCGTCGGCGGGAGCAGATGATCTGGTGCTTGTGTTGCTGTCGGGCGGCGCATCGGCGCTGTGCGCTGCCCCGGTTGCCGGCCTGACGCTGGACGACAAGCGCGCACTCACCCAGGCGCTGCTGCGCTCCGGCGCGACGATCAGTCAGATCAACTGCGTGCGCAAACACCTCTCGCGCTTCAAGGGCGGGCGTCTGGCAGCACGGGCCGCTCCGGCGCGTGTCGTGACGCTGGCGATCTCCGACGTGCCGGGCGATGCGCCCGATGCGATCGGCTCTGGCCCGACCGTGCCTGACCCGACGACGCGCGATGACGCGCGCAAGGTGCTGGCGGATTTCGGCATCGCGCCCGGCCCCGCTGTTGCCGCCGCGCTCAACGATCCGGCGAACGAGACGCCCAAGCCCGGCGACGCCGCTTTCGCCAACGCCGCATATACCCTCGCGGCCACCGCCGCGCAGTCGCTGGAGGCCGCTGCCGAACAGGCCCGGGCGCGGGGATACCGTCCCGAGATCCTCGGCGATGCGCTCGAGGGCGAGGCGCGCGAGCTTGCCGGGGCGCACGCGGCGCAAGCGCTCGCACTGCAAGCCGCTGGCCAACGCGTTGCGCTGCTCTCCGGCGGTGAGGCGACCGTCACCATCCGCGGCGACGGGCGCGGCGGCCCCAATCAGGAATATGCCCTGGCGCTGGCGATTGCGCTGAACGGCGCACAGGGCATCCACGCGCTCGCCGCCGATACCGACGGCGCGGACGGCGGCAGCGGCGCGGCCGACGACCCCGCCGGGGCGATCGTCGGCCCTTCGACGCTGGCCCGCGCCCGCGAGACCAATCTCGATCCAGCCACATTTCTTCAAAATAACGACTCGCAAGGGTTTTTCCGCGCGTTGGGGGATCTGCTTGTCACCGGCCCGACGCAGACCAACGTTAACGATTTCCGCGCAATTCTGGTCGAGCCGCTGGGGGATTGATGCCAGTTTATCCCGGCCTTCTGGCCGTGCCGATCCGAACCGAGAGGAGTCCATGACGGAGCGAAAATCCGGTCACAGACGTTATTTCCAGCCGTCGTGCGCAGCCGTCTTCGCCTTTGCGCTCGCCGCATTCGCGCCGGCCGCCCAGGCCGATCTCAAGCTGTGCAACATGACCTCAAGCCGCATTGGCGTGGCCATCGGCTACAAGGACTCCGAGGGTTGGGTCAGCGAAGGCTGGTGGAATGTCGCCGCGCAGGACTGCGAAATCCTGCTCAAAGGCGATCTGATCGCGCGGTTTTACTATGTTCACGCCGTCGACTATGATCGCGGAGGCGAATGGAGCGGCGAGGCCATTATGTGCACCGACGACAAGGCCTTCACCATCCGCGGCGTGCAGGACTGCGAGGGGCGCGGCTTTCAGCGCACCGGCTTTTTCGAGGTTGACACCCAGGAGGAAGCCGACTGGACCATCCGCATGACCGACGCGGAATAACGGGGACGAGAAATGATGGCGCGGCGGGTCAAGATCGTAGCAACGCTCGGGCCCGCTTCCTTCAGCCCCGAGACCATCGCCCGGCTGATCGACGCTGGCGCAGACACCTTCCGCATCAACATGAGCCACACGCCGCATGATGCGGCCAAGGCGGCCGTCGAGGCCATCCGGGCCGCAGAGGCACGCGGCTCCAAGCCAGTTGGCATCCTTGTCGATCTGCAGGGGCCAAAGCTGCGCATCGGCGACTTCGCGGAAGGCGCGATCGAGCTTCAGCAAGGCGCTACGTTCAGCTTTGACACATCGCGAACGCCTGGCACGGCCACGCGCGTCTATCTGCCCCATCCCGAAGTCTTCGCCAGCGTCAAGCCCGGCCACCGGCTGCTGCTCGATGATGGCAAGCTGCGGCTCGACGTCGTGCAACTGAGCGAGGATACCATCACCGCGCAGGTCGTCATCGGCGGCCGGCTCTCTGGACGCAAGGGCATCAGTCTGCCCGACACCGTGCTCCCCGTCGGCGCGCTGACCCCTAAAGACCGGGCAGATCTCGATTTCATGCTCGGCCTTGGCGTCGACTGGCTGGCGTTGTCTTTCGTCCAGCGCGAGGATGACGTCGCGGAGGCGGCCAAGCTGGCGCGTGGGCGGGCCGCTATCCTGGCCAAGATCGAGAAGCCGGCGGCGGTGGAGCGCATCGACTCCATCCTGGAGCGCGCCGACGCGCTGATGGTTGCGCGCGGCGATCTGGGTGTCGAGATGCCGCTGGAGCAGGTGCCGGGGCTGCAGAAGTCGCTGACGCGCGCCGCGCGCCGGGCTGGCAAGCCGATCGTCATCGCCACGCAGATGTTGGAATCGATGATCGACGCTCCCGCGCCGACCCGCGCGGAGGTGTCCGATGTAGCCACGGCGGTGTTCGAGGGCGCGGATGCGGTGATGCTTTCGGCGGAGTCGGCCGTCGGCAAGTATCCGGTCGAGGCCGTGGAGACGATGGCGCGCATCGCAGCGCAGGTGGAGCGCGATCCGCTTTATGACAGCATCATCCATGCCCCCGACCTCGGTCCGGACGACAACGCCGCCGGGGCGATCAGCGCGGCCGCCTGTTCAATCGCCAAGTCGCTGAACCTGGCGGTGATCGTCTGCTACACGGCCACCGGCGCAACCGCGCTTCGCGCCGTGCGCCACCGCCCCGCCACGCCCGTGCTTGCGCTGACGCCGGTGCGCGGGACAGCGCGCCGCCTTGCCCTGGCCTGGGGCCTGCAATGCGTGCTCACCGACGACCCCAGCGATCTTGATGACATGGTCCGGCGCGCCTGCGGCATCGCCCGCGAGTGCGGCTTCGCCGCGCCAGGCCAGCGCGTCATCATCTCAGCCGGTGTCCCGCTGGGCACACCTGGCGCGACCAACATGCTGCGTGTCGCGTTCATCGA
>CAZYUT010000057.1:0-12341 GCA_964650735.1 uncultured Hyphomicrobiaceae bacterium | reverse complement strand
GCGATCGCGCCCGCGATGCGCAGCAGGCTCTGGCCAAGCTTGACCTGATCGCCGACATCCAGATCGAGCCGGTCGAGCAGCCCCTGCTCAACGACGGCCGTGTTAGGCTCGCCCAGCGCCTCGCGCAGCGCCTGACCGCCTTCAAGCTCGAAATTGCCAAGAAGCGGGTAAGCCCCATCCACCGCCTTCACGCCGACCAGCACCTGGGCGTTGCCATCGGGCCGCAGCGCCATCGCGCGCATCGTGCCGACTTCGCTGACCGCGCCAAAGCGGGAGAAGACGGCTCGCTCGTTATCGGTTGCGCGCCGGTGCACCACCGAGGCCGCCACATCGCCGCCGAGGATGATCTGCCCTTGCCGCGCGATGCTGTCACGCAACGCGCCGGTGACGGTGCCGACCGTGGCGATGGCCGTCACGCCCAGCGCGATGCAGAGGATGAATACGTAGAAACCAGACAGCCCGCCGCGCAGCTCGCGCAGCGCCAGGCGCAAGGACAGGGGCGTCGGCAGCCGCGTCTGGCGGACAGCGGGCGCTGTCGTGGAAACGGTGGTCATGTCGCTGCTGCCATCACCGGATTGTCGTCTGCTATGCGCCCGTCATCGATACCGACGACCCGGTCGCAGCGCCGCGCGAGCGTCAGGTCATGCGTGATCAGCACCAGCGTTGCGCCGTGACGCTTGCGCAGCGCAAACAACATCTCGACAATCGTGTCACCTGTCGTGCCGTCGAGGTTGCCGGTCGGCTCGTCGGCAAAGAGGATTTTCGGCTCCGGCGCCAGCGCGCGCGCAAGCGCGACTCGCTGCTGCTCGCCGCCCGAAAGCTCAGCCGGGAAGTGGGTCAAACGATGGTCCAGACCGACCTCGCCGAGCACCGCTTCCGCCCGCTCGAAAGCATCGGCGCGGCCCAGAAACTCCAGCGGCAGCGCGACGTTTTCGATCGCCGTCATGGTCGGGACGAGATGAAACTGCTGAAACACGATGCCGATATTCTCGCCGCGAATGCGCGCCAGCGCGTCCTCGCCCAGCGCGCTGAAATCGTGGCCCGCGACCTGCACTTGCCCCGAAGAGGCGCGCTCCAGCCCGGTCATCACCATCAGCAGGGTCGACTTGCCCGAGCCGCTCGGCCCGACGATGCTGACCGCGTCGCCCTGGCGGATTTGCAGATCGACGCCGCGAAGGATATCGACCCGTCCAGCGCGGCTTGTCAGCGACAGGTGGACATTCTGCAGGTCGATGACCGGCGGGCGCGCCACGGGGCTTGTTTGTTGCACAGGAAATCGCTCCTTATGTTGCGATCAGAATTTGGTCCTGTTCGCGCGGAATGCAAACACCGGGAGATGACGATGCGGCGAACGAAGCGAGGCTGCCTGTCCGCGCTTGACGCGATTACGCTCACGATTTTGTACGCGGCACTCATGGCGGCGGTTTGGCTGCACGGCGCGCACGCGGCACAGGCGCGCGCCGATCAAGAGATTGTGATCGTCGCATTCGGCAACAGCCTCGTCGCGGGCTTTCAGTTGGCGCCCGGCGAGTCGTTTCCGGCCCAGCTTCAGGACGCACTGCAAGAGGAGGGCCGTAACGTGCGGGTGGTGAATGCGGGCGTGTCCGGCGATACCTCGGCCGATGCGCTCGCCCGTCTCGACTGGGCGCTGCCGGATGATGCGGACGCCGTGATCGTGGAGCTTGGGGCGAATGATGCGCTGCGCGGCTTCGATGTCGCCGAAACGCGCCGGGCGCTTGATGAAATCCTCAGCAAGCTCAATGCGCGTGATCTGCCTGTGCTGCTTACCGGCATGGAGGCGCCGCGCAACTATGGCGAGGAGTATTCGCAAGCGTTTCGCGAGATGTACGTCGATTTAGCGCGAAAGCACGACACGCTATTTTATCCCTTCTTTCTCGAGGGCGTGGCGCTCAACCCTGACCTGAACATGCCCGACGGCATCCATCCGACGGCCGAGGGCGTCGCGGTGATTGTCGAGAATATCCTGCCGAAGGTGCGCGACCTGATCGCCCAGGCGCGAGAGCGCACCACAAGCGTCAACTGACGGCCGCAACAAACACGGGGGCCCGTATGGAATATCGCCCGCTTGGACGAACGGGAATGCGCGTTAGCGCGATCTGCCTCGGCACCATGAACATGGGCGAGCAGAACACGGAAGCAGAGAGCCATGAACAGCTTGATTATGCGCTCGACCAAGGCGTGAACTTCATCGACACGGCCGAGCTGTATGCCGTGCCGCCGCGCCCGGAGACCCAAGGCCGCTCGGAAGAGATTGTCGGCACATGGCTGGCGTCGCGCAAGAACCGTGACAAGGTGATCGTTGCGACCAAGGTCGTGGGCCGCGCCAATGGGCTGAACTGGATCCGGCCGGAGACCCATCCAAAGCGGCTCACGCCCGAGCAGATTTTCGCGGCGGTCGATGGCAGCCTGCGCCGGATGCAGACCGACTACATCGACCTGTATCAGACGCACTGGCCGGACCGCGACATGCGGCTGTTCTCCGGGCTGGGATATGAGCATCGGGAGAGTGACGCCGTCCCGATCGAGGAAACGCTCGGCGCGCTCGACGAGTTGGTGAAGGCGGGCAAGGTGCGCGCGGTCGGCCTGTCCAACGAGACGCCATGGGGCACAATGCGCCATCTTATGGCGTCGGAGCGTCACGGGCTGCCGCGGGTCGCATCCATCCAGAACGCCTATAATCTTCTCAATCGCACCTTCGAGATTGGCCTGTCCGAGATCAGCTACCGCGAGGATGTCGGCCTTCTGGCGTATTCGCCACTGGCGCAGGGCTATCTGACCGGAAAATACGAGGGCGGCGCGCTGCCGAAAGGCTCGCGCAAGCAGTTGTTTAACCGCCTGCAGCGATACGAGACGCCGCGCGCGCCCGCCGCGATCACGGCTTACGTCAATCTGGCGCGCGCACACGGCATCGACCCCGGCCAGTTAGCGCTGCAATTCGTAACGACCCGCCCATTCGTGACCTCGAACATCATCGGCGCGACGACGATGGAGCAGCTGCGCATGGACCTCGACAGCATCCATGTGAAATGGACCGACGAACTGGAACAGGCGGTTGAGAACATCCATCTCGACAATCCGAATCCGTGCCCCTGAGCGCGGAATGACGAAGGGGAGACGTTCTTGCCACGACTTTTCACGGCGCTGGAGATCCCCGGCGAGCTGGTGCCGAGGCTCGAAATGCTTCGCGGACGGTTGGCGGGGGCGCGCTGGATCGATCCCGAAAACTATCACCTGACGCTGCGCTTCGTTGGCGACATCGACGCGCCTGACGCGGATGACTTCGTCGAGGCCCTCTCGCAGATCTGGGTCGAGCCGTTTTCGCTCAAGCTCTCGGGCGTCGGCAGCTTCGGCGGGCGCAAGCCGCGAGCGCTCTGGGTCGGCGTTGAAGATTGCGAGCCGCTGATGCGTTTGCAGCACGCAAACGAGCGCGCCGCGCGCCAGACGGGTCTGCCGCCGGAAACACGCAACTTCTCGCCGCATGTCACGCTTGCGCGGCTGCGCAGGGCGGAGCCTGGTGCGGTCGCCAACTACCTCTCAGCCGTCGGCGCGTTCGAGGCCGAGCCATTTCAGGTTGCGGAATTTGTGCTCATGTCGTCGCGCGAGGGTACTGGCGGCGGGCCATATGTCGTGGAGGCCCGGTTCCCCCTGGTCAGCCCGAGCGCGCGGAGGCAAGCATAGCCTCGTGCTTCATAAGCGAGGCGAGCAGGCCGCGGCTGGCCACTTCGATAAGATTCAGAACGTAGTCGAAGCCCTCCGGTCCGCCGAAAAACGGGTCCGGTATCTCGCAGATTCCCATCTCCGGAGCATATTTCATGAACAGGCGGATGTTCGGCTCGTAGATATCGGGGGCGAGGGTGATTAGCCGGTCGTAGTTTGACCGGTCCATAGCCAGGACCAGATCGAAGACCTTGAAGTCATCTCGGGTAACCTGCCGGGCGCGCTGGCCAGATATGTCTATCCCGCGCGTACGCAGCGCCTGTTGCGCGCGAATGTCTGGCGGGCGCCCGATATGCCAGCTCCCGGTGCCCGACGAATCGATGCGGAAGCGATCGGCCACGCCTGCGTCGGCAACCACCCGGCGAAACACACCCTCCGCCATCGGCGAGCGGCAGATATTGCCGAGGCAAACAAATAAAACGGAAATCTGTCGATCTGCACCGTGCATCAACAGGCGCCTTCACACTCCACGATGGTCGTCTATCAGCATTATCAAAGCGATACAGCCAGGCAAGTGAGAACGTTGTCATTTCCGTGTCACAAATGCCTGCTGCTGCCGGAAAAAGCTCGAAAAACCAGCGGTCTAGCCTGGCCCGTCGGGGCGAATAAGCCTTTGGTCGCATGTGGAAAGGGTTAATCGCCCGGGCGGTATCCTTCCAAGCGATAGAAGTGCACCATACGGCTCTTGGTCGGGCCGGCGGCAAAGCTTTGCTGACCCACTTTCGCGATCTCCGCGAAGCCCTCAGCGATCTTGCCGATTTGTGGGCGGCGTGTGACCAGCAGGATCGGCTCCGGCGTGTCGGCCGTGATCGGCCGCGTCAGCTCGAAATGATCGCCCGGCGGCCCCTCGTCGCGCCAGCTCACGACGGGGACTTGCGTGTGGCGCAAATAATAAGTCAGTTGGGCCGCATATGAGCGCTGGTGGGTCATGACGGCCGCGAACGCCCCCTCGTTAACGCGCGCCTCGGTCGCTTGCGCGATCGCCCGCCAGCCCAGCACGCGCACGAATGGGTCCTTGCCGCCTGGCAGCGAGAACTGCTCGGCGAACACCGTGCCGAACGAGATGGCGGCCAGCGCGGCCAAATGGATCAGGAACGAAGCGGCATACCAGCCCCGCGCGCTGCGCTCGACCATCAGCGCCGCAACCAGCACCGAGGCGGAGACATAGGCCACCGCCGCCCAGTTGGCGTGTGCCCGCGACAGGAGCGCCTGCACCGTAATCAAAAGGATGATCGGCACGGCGAAGCATAAGAGCAGCCGGTAGGGATCGCCCCAGCGCTCGCGCACCGCTCTCACGGTCGCCCAGATCAGGATGCCGAACAGCAGCGGGCCGAACACGCCGAACTGCGCGCCGAAAAACTCCAGCGCTTCGATCGGGTTGCCCAGCGATCCGCTCCAATTCGCGTTGTCTGCGGTATGCGAAAAGGTCGCAAAGCCGTTCTGCAGATTCCAGATGACATTCGGCGCAAGCAGCGCCCCGGCGAGTAGCAAAACCACCGCGCCGCGCGGATCGGTCAGCAGCCAGCGCGCCCGCGGGCTGAGCAGCATGTAGACCGCGAGGCCGAGGAAGAAATACACCATCGCGTATTTCGCCATCAGCCCGACGCCGATCGTCAGCCCGAGCGAGACCGCCCAGCGCCACGCGCGCGTCTCCAGCAGCTTGACCAGGCACAGCAGCGCCAGCGACCAGAAGAACAGCAGCGGCACATCGGTCGAGATCAGCGTTGACGACACCGAGATGCCCGGCAGCGTGGCGAAAACGACCGCCGCCCAGAAGCCGAAGCGCGCGTCGAAAAGCTTGCGCGTTAACAGAAACACCACAATGGTGGTCGCGGTATGCATGAGCGGCGAAATGGCGCGGATGCACGCTTCGCCGTTGCCGCAGATTTCGCTGGCCGCGCGGATGAGCCAGGCGATCACAGGCGGCTTGGAGTAATAGCCCCAGTCCAGCTCGCGCGACCAGGCCCAGTATTGTGCTTCATCGAAAAAGAGGTCCGTGCCCGCGAAATAGACCGTGAGGAGCCGGATCGCCGTCAATGCGCTCAGGAACACCATGAGCCGCCAGACGAAGCCCTGCGGCAGCATGTCCACCGGGAAAAGCGGCCGAGGCTCGCTGAGGCTCGCGCGCGGACGCTCCTGCGCAGGAAAAATCTCGGTCGTATCGTGCAGGTTAATCGTCACGTCGAAACGCTGCTACCCTCGCCCCAGCGCCGCCGCGCGCCGGGCGTCCTGCCCAAATCAGCCTTGATTACGAGTTTTGCCTGCGGAGTGTGGCATCAACAAGCTTGCGGCGCCCGCGCGAGTTGCTACCCGGCGCTTGTAATTGGGCGAGTTGTTGTGATGACGGTTGATCAATCGAAACTGCCGAGTGTCTCGGTGATCATCCCCGCACTGAACGAACAAGGCAACTTTATCCGCCTGCCGTTCTTCACCAGCATGCACCGCTATCTGCCGATGCTGTTCCGCGTCTACGGCTTCGAGACTGCGGTCCGCCCTGTGAACGACCGCCCGCGCATGGCCGGAGTGTCAAAATACACCAATTTCGGGCGGCTGATGATCGCGATCTACGACCTCATTGGCGTGATCTGGCTGCGGCGACGCACGAAAATACCCCAGATCGCGATGGATACGGGCTTGGCCGCGCGCCATTGGCCGCTGGATGACGGGGCGCAACATCACACCGCACCACCCGAGGTCGCGTCGCCCCTGCGCCACACGCAGCGGAAACAGACTGCGGTGAACGGTTGGGCTGATTGAAGTGCCGTAAGTTTTGGTTTATCCAGTGTTTTCGAGGACAGCGCCGCGGCACGGCGCGAGCGCTCCGCATCCGGCGAGTCGCGGAGCAAGAGGCGAATAATCCGCGCGGCAAGCGCGGCAGCCCTTGGGGGGCGCAATACGATGGACATGAACCAGGCCGCTGGCTGGTGGGCAAATGTATCCTGGCTCGAATTGAGCTGGCTCGCCGTCGGTTTCATGGCGCAAGCCATGTTCTCCATGCGGTTCCTGATGCAGTGGATCGCCAGCGAGCGCGCGCGCAGGAGCGTGATGCCGGAGGTGTTCTGGTATTACAGCTTCGTGGGCGGCCTGATGCTATTCGTCTACGCGATCTATCGCATGGACCCGGTCTTTATTCTGGGCCAGGGAACGGGGCTGTTCATCTACTCCCGCAACATCTACTTTATCTGGCGGGCGAAGAAGATGGCGCCGCCGCCAGTTGCCGAGACCGCGCCTCCGCAGGCGGCCAAGGTGCCGGCCGAATAGACGGTCAGTTGCGAAACTCGGAGTTGAGGAGAAGTGATGAGCGGGGTGGGATCGGTCATGGTGCGGCGGGCGGCAGCCATGTTCGCGATGGGCGTCGTGCTGCTGGCCGGCGCTGCGCAGGCGCAAGACAGCCTGATCGTCAAGCAGAGCGCGTACAGCGTGGCCGAGACGATCGACCGCCTCGCCGCGGCCGCCGAGGACAGGGGCCTCAAGGTATTCAACCGCATCGATCATGCCGCCGGCGCGCGATCAGCAGGGCTCGACCTGCCGCCGACGCAGCTGCTGGTGATTGGCAACCCGAATGCTGGCACGCCGCTAATGCAGGCTGATCCGCGGATGGCGTTGTCATTGCCGCTTCGCATCGCAGCCTGGCAGCAAGACGATACGGTCTGGGTCGGCTACTGGTCTCCGCAGGTATTCGCGGTCCAGTACGGCATTTCCGATCAGATGGAGCGGCTGGAGAGCATGGCGGGCATGCTCGATGCGCTGACCGATACGGCCACCGCCGAGTAGCCGCCGCCCGCCGGAGAGCAGCGTCGTGAGCGATCAGGACCGGAGCGAAGCGCCGCCGTCCGTAGGCGACATGCCCGACTGGCGATCTGGTCTGCGCCTGCCGCGCGTCTCGGTGCGCGCGCTTGTGCTGGATGGTGAGCAGGTTATTGCCGTCGAGAACGTGAACGCCCCGGGCAAGCTGCACATGCCGGGGGGCGGCGTCGAACACGGCGAGACGCTGATGGACGCGCTCAACCGCGAATTGCGCGAGGAGCTTTGCGTCGGCCCGGCGTCAGCGGATTATCTGCTCGCGATCGAAAACCTGTTCGATACGAATCTCGGTCTCTACCACTGCGTCGAACATGTCTTCGTCGTGAGCCCCGACAGCACGCCCAGCGCGGGCGAAGACGGCCTTTCGCTGTACCGCCTGCCGCTCGCGCAGATCGGCAGCGCCAGGTTCTATCCCATGGGATTCCGCGACCTGTTGACGCGGCCAGACTGGCGCGCGCATCGGTTCCTCCGGGCCGGGAAATTCGCCGCGGAGGATTGAGGCCTCAGCCGACGCTCGGGCGGCGCCCATGGACCATATTCAGGAAGCGTTCGCGATAGTCGCTATCCTCCTTGAAGACGCCAGTGAACCGCGTGGTGATGGTCGAAACGTCGGTTTTGTGGACGCCCCGCGTGGTCATGCACTGGTGCAGCGCATCAACCAGAACGGCGACGCCCCTTGGTTTCAGCGCCTGCTCGATGGCTTCGGCGATCTGGGCCGTCATCGTTTCCTGCGTCTGCAGGCGCTTAGCGAAGATTTCCACGACGCGCGCCAATTTCGAGATGCCGACAACGCGATCCCGCGGCAGATAAGCGACATGCGCAACGCCAAGGATCGGCGCGATGTGATGCTCGCAATGCGACTCCAGCCGGATGTCGCGCAGCATCACCAAATCATCATATCCATGCACTTCCTCGAAGGTGCGCGACAACACCTCGAACGGGTCTTCGTGATATCCCGCGAAATACTCCCGGTATGCGTCCACCACGCGGCGCGGCGTGTCGCGCAGGCCCTCGCGCGCCGGATTGTCGCCTGCCCAGCGGATCAGCGTGCGCACGGCAGCCTCGGCCTCGTCTCGCGTCGGCACCGGCTCGCGAACGGTGTCCGCTCCCCCGTCGCCCACGCCGTTGTTGCGGTTCGCGACCTCGATATCGCCGGTAGGGGTATTCAACGCAGCTTTCATGTCGTGTCTGTCCAAAAACTCGGCGTCTCGCGCCAGTTGTTTACGTCCGGTCCGGTCCGCCCGTCGTTCTGCGGCGCCTGCGCATCTTGACATGCTCATCCCGGGGTTCCCATTCTTTTCAGGGAGGGGGAAAGTGCGGACTGCCCGCGATATAAGCAAGACGGGGGCATGCGTGAAGTGCGCAAGCGATCAGAACTCGATACGAAGGGGTTGCGCCAAAGGATCCGTCGGAACTTGGGTGGGCCAGCACGCCGGTAGGTAACATGACCGATCTTGAGGACATTTACGCCGACAAGTTGCTCGCGCTCGCCGCCAGCATCAGCCGGACCGCGCGCCTGGCGGCCCCTGATGCCACCGCGTCGGCGCACTCCAAGCTGTGCGGCTCGACGGTCGTCGTGGATGCCCGTTTTGAGGACGCACGCATCACGGATTTCGGGCAAGAGGTCAAGGCTTGCCTGCTCGGACAGGCCACCGCCTCCGTTGTGGCGCGCGAGATTGTCGGCACATCCATTGGCGAGTTCCGCGAGGTCGCTGCGCGGATGCGCGACATGCTGAAGGCCGGCGGGGAAGCTCCGAGTGGACGCTGGGCCGATCTGGCGCTCTTGGAACCGGTGCGCGACTACCGTGCCCGCCACGCCTCGACCTTGCTGGTGTTCGATGCGCTGGAGGAAGCGATCGACAAATACGAAACCGGCCAGGCGGAGGCGCCCGCTGCGGCGGCCAGCCAGTAACCGGAGAAAGGCATTCAATAATGGCCAGAGTGGCTGACAGCCGGCAGGTGAATGCGCGGCGCGGGTCAGTGTATCCCCATCCATTTCATGGACAGCTTGAAGGCCGGCTCAAGCGCAAGCTGGGCGATGTGGTCGGCGTCAGCCAGTTCGGCGTGAACCTTGTCACGCTGGAGCCGGGCGCATGGTCCTCGCAGCGGCACTGGCACGAGAAAGAGGACGAGTTCGTCTATATCATTGCCGGGCAGGCGACGCTGGTGACCGAGGAAGGCGAGCAGACGCTGGGTCCTGGCATGTTCGCAGGTTTTCCGGCGGGCGAAGCGAACGCGCACCGGCTGGCGAACAACACCAATGCGCCGGTCATCTATCTGGAGATCGGCACGCGGGTCGCGGACGAGCGCGCGGATTACCCAGATGTCGACATGAAGGCTTACAAGGTCGACGGCGAGTGGGTTTTCACCCGGAATGACGGCACACCCTATTGAGCGGCGCGGGCCGCTGTCGCGTCTGGCGCGCGCGGCGCTGAAGCTGCCGATCCACCTTTATCGCTATGTCATTTCGCCGCTGATCGGTCCGCGCTGCCGGCATCTGCCGACATGTTCGCAGTACGCCTTGGAAGCCATCGACAAGAACGGTGCATGGAAGGGCGGGTGGTTGACGTTGTCGCGGCTGCTGCGCTGCCATCCTTGGGGAACGGACGGGTTTGACCCCGTGCCCGACCTGCGCGATGAGCGGCACCCTTTCGCGCCGTGGCGCTACGGGCGCTGGACCCGGCGGGGGATGGAACGCTGCGCCAAAGCTGAACGCGAGCGCACCTGACATGGCATTCACATGATCGTGTTCGCCTGTGACAGTTCGTCCTTTCACCAGACCTTGCTGACGTGTCACTGTTAACCCAGTCGAGGAAGGCAGTGATACCCCGGTGATACCGCGTTCCGGGGAGGGAGTTTTCAATGCGATTTGGACTGTTCACGGCCGCTGTACTGGCTTGCGCCATTGCGGCGTTTTGGTTAACGGCCCCGGCATCGGCGCTGCCGGCGGCGACCGCGCTCGGCCAGACGGCTGGCGTGGTAGACGCCGCGTCTGCCAAACTTGTCGAGGATGCCCATTACCATCGGCGATACCATCCCTATCGGTACGGGTATTACAGGCGTTATCATCGCCCGTATTATCGCAAGCGGCATTATTATCGCCATCACTATCGCCGCCATCACCGTCCTTACTACAGGAAGCGGTACCATTACCGGAAATATCACAAATACTACTAGATCTCTGCTCTGAAAGCGGGTCGTTATCCGCTGAGCCTGATGGTCTTAAATCTGCGACTTCAAGCCCGCCAATCGGCGGGCTTTTTTCGTGGCAAACCCCGGTCTTCGGTTGACACGCGGCGCCGCAATCGCCAACACCACAGCGTAATGTCTTACCCGCTTTGTGGGCGGGAGTGAGAGGAGCGAAGCATGATCCATCTGACCTTTCCCGACGGCGCGCAGCGCGAATATGAGTCCGGTGTGACCGGCGCGGACCTGGCCGCCAAAATCTCAAAATCGCTGAGCAAGAAAGCCGTCGCCATGAAGCTTGACGGCGAGGTGCGCGATCTTGCCGACCCGATTGAGAGCGACGCGAAAATCGAATTCATCACCCGCGACGACCCGGACGCGCTGCCGCTGATCCGTCACGATGCCGCGCATGTCATGGCCGAGGCCGTGCAGGAGTTATGGCCCGATACGCAGGTCACAATTGGCCCGGTGATCGAAAACGGCTTCTATTATGACTTCGCGCGGGAAGAGCCGTTTCACCCGGACGACCTGCCCAAGATCGAAGCGAAGATGCGCGAGATCATCGACCGCAACAAGCCGTTCACCAAGGAGGTCTGGGACCGCGAGGAGGCTAAGCGCTATTTCCGCGAAAAGGGCGAGACCTACAAAGTCGAGCTGATCGACGCGATCCCCGAAGGCGAGGACATCCGCATTTACCGCCAGGGCGAGTGGCTGGACTTGTGCCGCGGCCCGCATATGACCTCGACCGCCAAAATCGGCAAGGCGTTCAAGCTGATGCGCCTGGCAGGCGCGTATTGGCGCGGCGATTCCAACAACCCGATGCTCCAGCGCATCTATGGCACCGCCTGGGCCAACCAGGAGCAGCTCGATGCCCACCTGAAAATGCTGGAGGAGGCCGAAAAGCGCGACCATCGCCGGCTCGCGCGCGAGATGGACCTGTTCCACTTCCAGGAGGAGGCCCCCGGCGCGGTCTTCTGGCACGCCAAGGGCTGGACGCTGTTCCAGGAGCTGATCGGCTACATGCGCCGCAAGCAGCAGGAATGGGGCTATCTGGAGGTCAACTCGCCTGACATGATGGAGCGGACCCTGTGGGAGACCTCCGGCCACTGGGAGAAGTTCGGCGAGAACATGTACGCCGTCGAGATGCCCGACGAGCGCGTCTATTGCTGCAAGCCGATGAACTGCCCCGGCCACGTGCAGATCTTCAAGAACGGGCTGAAGTCCTACCGCGACCTGCCGATGAAGATCGCCGAGTTCGGCAAGGTTCACCGCTATGAGCCGTCCGGCGCGCTGCACGGCATCATGCGCGTGCGCCACTTCACGCAGGATGACGCGCACATCTTCTGCACAGAGGACCAGACCACTGACGAATGCGTCACCCTGAACGAACAGGTGCTCTCGATCTACCGCGACTTCGGCTTCGAGGACGTGAAGATCAAGTTCGCGGACCGGCCGGAGAAACGCGTCGGCTCCGACGAGGTCTGGGACCGGGCCGAGGCGGCGCTGCGCCATGCCGTCGAGGTCGCGGGCGTGGACTACGAGATGAACCCCGGCGAGGGCGCATTCTACGGGCCGAAGCTGGAATATACCTTGCGCGACGCGATCGGCCGCGA
>CAZYUT010000056.1:0-12353 GCA_964650735.1 uncultured Hyphomicrobiaceae bacterium | reverse complement strand
CGCGGGCCGAGGGGTTGCGCCCGGAGGCGGCGCGCTTCATTTTCATGTTGCTGGTGGCCGCCGTTGTGGCGCTGACGATGAAGGTTGTGGGGATTCTGCTGATTACCGCGCTTCTGATCATTCCCGGCGCAGCGGCACGCAATTTCGCTGCGACGCCGGAGGCGATGGCCGTGATCGCCGCGGGCATCGGCGTCGCCGGCGTCGTCGGCGGGCTGCATGGCTCGCTCTATTTCGATACGCCCGCAGGGCCGACCATTGTCGTTGCGGCGCTGATGCTGTTCATTGCCAGCATGGCGATGCGCGGCTTCAGGCAGTGGCGCGCGAGCCGGGTCGTGGGAGATCGTCATGTCGGTTGAGACGCCGAGGCTGACAAAGAACCAGTCGGTTGTGCTCGACGCGCTCAAGCGCGGCGAGACGCCGCTGACCGCCTATGAAATCCTCGGCCTGGACGATGTGCGCACGGCAGGCCTAAAGGCGCCGCTGACGATTTATCGCGCGCTCGACAAGCTGATCGAAGCGGGTCTGGTCCACCGTATCGAGACCATCAACGCGTTTGTAGCGTGCGAGCGATGCCCGCATCCCGGCCCGGCGGGCTTTGCGATCTGCGAGAAATGCCGCAAGACGGTGGAGCTGACTCTGACAGACTGCGAAGCCCATTTGACCGAAAACGCACGGCGCGCGGGCTTTCGCGTTGATGCCATGAATGTCGAGATGCGCGGGCGCTGCGCCGATTGCCAGGCGACATGAAAGCAGAATCAGCGGCGCATGAAGCGCTAGGCAATACCTCGATAGCGGACGCTCCAGTGATCGCCGCGCGCGATCTCGTCAAGCGGTTTGGCGCGAACACTGCCGTGCGCGGCGTGTCATTCGCGGTGGAGCGCGGGCGCTGCGTCGGCCTGCTCGGCCCGAACGGCGCGGGCAAGACGACTACAATGCGCATGATCGTCGGGCAGTCGACCGTCACGGCGGGCGAATTGCTTGTGTTCGGTGAGCCGCCCTATCGCCTCGGCCGTGAAACCAAGGCGCGCATCGGGCTGGTGCCGCAGGCCGACAATCTCGACCCGGACGTGTCGGTGCGGGAGAACCTGGAGATTTACGGCCGGTATTTTGGCCTGCCGGAGGCGACTATTGCCGCGCGCGTGCCAGGCCTCCTCGAATTCATGCGGCTGGAGGAAAAGGCCGATGCGCGCGTCATGCAGCTATCGGGTGGGATGAAGCGGCGGCTGGTGATCGCCCGGGCACTGATCGCCGATCCAGAGGTAGTGATCCTCGACGAGCCAACGACAGGCCTCGATCCGCAGGCCCGCGTGATGATCTGGAAGCAGCTTCTGGCGCTGAAGGCGCGCGGCAAGACCATGCTGCTGACCACGCATTACATGGATGAGGCGCAGCGGCTCTGCGACCGGATCATCATCATCGACCATGGCGAAATCCTCGATGAAGGCACGCCGGACCAGCTCATCAGCCGGCATGTGAAGGGCCATGTTTACGAGATCGGCAAGCCCGTGCCCGAACCGCTCAGGAACGGCGGTTGGGACAGCGAGGACATCGGCGATTCCGTGCTGATCTACGTGCAGCAGCAGGACGACATCCGCCCGGTCCTGACGCCAGGCACCAGCTACTACCACCGTCCGGCCAACCTTGAAGACGTGTTCCTGCGCCTGACCGGCCGCCAGCTGCGGGAGACCTGATGCAAGCGATCCGTGGCCTGAGCGCGGGCGGCATACTCGCCGTTACGCACCGACAGTATATCGTCTGGCGCAAGCTGATTTGGTCGGCGCTGGTGACGAACGTGGCGAACCCGCTTCTGTTCCTGTTCGCCTTCGGGCTGGGGCTGGGCCAGTTCGTCGAGCGGATGGGCGATTTGCCTTATCTCGCCTTTGTCGTGCCGGGCATGATGGCCTATGCAGCCATGTTCGCCGCCAGCTTCGAGACGACCATCGGAGCTTACAGCCGCTATCAGCAGCAGGGCAACTGGGACGCCATCATGGCCACGCCGGTCACCCTTGCGGAGTTGCTGCTGGGCGAAGTGCTGTGGGCCGCGATGAAGGCGATGCTTTCGGCGGTGTGCGTGATCCTGGTCGGTTGGGCCTGGGGTGGCGTGCCGTCACCGGTTGGCGCACTGATTTCGCTCCCGCTGGTCTTCGCTGCCTCGCTCGGCTTCGCTTGCTTCGGGCTGGTGGCGACCACCTACGCGCGAAGCTGGGAGTATTTCAGCTATTTCTTCAGCTTCTGGATCACGCCGATGTTCGTGTTCTGCGGCGTGTTCTTCGACATCAGCCGGTTCCCGGAACCTGTTCAGGTGATCGCCTGGATCTTTCCGATGACGCATCTGATTGCGATTGTCCGGTCGCTGACAACGGCTTTGCCGCTCGACCCGCTGATGGTCACGGGGCACATCGCCTATCTGGCAGCGATTTCGAGCCTCGCGTTCTGGCTTGCCTATCGCGAGGCGCGGCGGCGCATGTTTGATTAGGCCAGATCGCTGCGAACGGCATAGACGTCGCCGGAGTTGGCGCCATGCGGCAGCGCGGCAATGACGTCGGTCATTTCGCCGGCGGACAGCGAACGCTGGTACTCCATCGCAAAGCTCTCGCCGAGCGAAAGGTTGTAGCGGTAGGCGCCCAGCGCCTCCAGCCGCTCGATGCATTGGTGGGCGACGCGCCGCTGGATGGTTGTGAACTCGAAGGACAGGGCCGGGACCGGCCGCGACAGCCCCGCGAGCGCGGCTGCCTCAAACCCCTCCACGTCGATCTTGATGAAATTCGGCTGGCCGAAGCGCGCAATCAGCGCATCCAGCGTCGTGGCTGGCACCGTACGCTTTTCTTCCCATCGCTGATCCGCCCAGCCCTCCGCCCCGTCGGCAGCGGCGACGAAATCGCGCGAGGCCGTCGAGATGGTCGGATTGGCGAGGTTGATGTTGAACGTGATCTCGCCTGCGGTCGCCGCCACAGCCGCGTTGACCAGATGCACCCGCGCCGACCCGGCGAACAGCCATTGCAAGCAGCGGAAGGCAGCCGGCTGCGGCTCGACCGCCACGACCTCAGCGCCAAGCGCGCGAAACGTACGCACGCGGTCGCCGACATGCGCGCCGACATCGAACACGAGGCCGCCCGCGGGTACCAGCAGCCGATAAAAACTGCGCATCCGCCGGGCGCGGGTGAACCCTGCATGATACTGCCAGAGCGATCGGGCGATCCCGGCGGTTTCGCGCAGGCCGCGTTGGAGGCTGTTGCTCATCCTGGCCGGAGAGGTCAGCCGGCCGAGGCGGGCGAGAGTTCTTTCGCCGTGGCCGCCTCGATCTCGGGGAGCAAGTCGACCGGCGCGGGCGCAGCTTCGGCGCGCAACTCCGCCGGTGTGTGGAACTCCTCGGGTATGGCGCACAAACCGCGGCGCACGAACCACCCGCCAATCTCCGGCGAGGCCGACAGGACCGCCAGCGGCACGGCCAGCAACAGACCCGCGACCATCGGCGCGATCCAAGGCAGGATATTCGGCATGAACCATAAGAATACCGCGCTGAGCGCCGCGCCGAAGACCGTCTGAGGCCACAGCCCGCGCAGCCCTGTCAGCCACGTCAGCCGATAGGCGTCGCGGGCCTGCCCGTTCCAGCGGACAGAGCGCCGGAACACCAGCCCGGACATGAAGATTGTCAATGCAAGGGCGATGACGGGGGCAAGGAGCATCATGAAGATAATCTCGACGACAGCGCCAGCCGTGAAGCGAAGGGCGCCGCCATAGCGGGCGACGCCGCCCGGCGCCAGCGCGGCATCGGCCAGTCCCATCAGCTTCGGCGTCAGGCTCATCGTGATGATCGTGACGAAGAGGCTGATGCCGATGACCGGATCGAAGCTTTCCAGACTTCCGCTCGCTGCCTTTGCTGCGCCGACGGTGACCATCGCCATCCACGCCGCTGCGCTCAGATACATCATGATCGCGATGAAAAGCTGCACGCGGCTCGTGAATGTGAGGCTCGGGAGGCCGAGCAGCCGCCAATACTGCATGTTGCCTTGGCACCAGCGCATGTCGCGCTTGCAAAAATCAAGCAGGGTCGGCGGGTTATCTTCCCAGCTTTCGCCCTCGACAGGCATGACGCGCACCTCGTAGCCTGCGCCGCGCATCATCGCCGCCTCGACCTGATCGTGGCTCAGCACATGACCGCCGAGCGGCGGCTGGCCGGGCAGCACCGGCAGATAGCAATGCTCCGCAAATGGCTTGACGCGGACAAGCGCGTTGTGGCCCCAGAACGGGCCGCAATCGCCCTGCCACCAGGCGCTTCCCATCGTGAAGGAACGCATCCCGTGGCGCATGCCGAACTGGAAGATGCGGGCGAACGCGCTGCCCGTCGGCGTGCCGACCACCAGGCTCTGCAGGATGCCCAGACGCGGGTGCCGCTGCATGATCCGCACCATCTGCAGGATTGCCGGCCCGGACATCAGGCTGTCGGCGTCGAGCGGCAGCATCAGATCATACCCTGCGCCGAAGCGCTCGACGAAATCGCGAATGTTGCCGGCCTTGAAACCGGTGTTCTTCGGCCGCCGGCGATACGCGATATGATGGGTGTCGCACAAGTTCGCGCGCCACTCCGCGATCAGCCGTTCTTCCTCGGCGGCGATGTCCGGATCGGAGGTGTCGCTAAGGACGAAATAATCGAATTGCTGGCCGGCCCCCGTTGCATCAAGGCTGCGCCGGACCCGCTCCAACTTCGCGAGGGCGCGCTTCGGGTCTTCGTTGCGCAGAGTCATCAGCACGGCTGTCCTGTGCGTGATTGGCCCATTGCGCTTGCCGGCCGCCACATAGGGCGCCACGCTCGCGCGCCAACGCTTGTTGACATGCAGCAGCCAGAAGCCGATCACCGCATTCCAGAAACCGAGCACCGTCCACGGCGTGGAAATCAGGAAACACAGGATCAGCACGACATCGAAGATGTCAAAGCCTTCAGAGCTCAGCAGATGCATCCACAGCGCTGTCAGCGTCGCGACCGTGCCGAGGACGAGGGTGGTGATGACGATGCGGCGGCGGGTGAGCAGGTTTATGCTCTGCAAGCCGGCCGGCGTGCGATTGCCCGTCGCTGCTCCGGTCTTCGTCCAGTGCGGCGTTGTGAATTCGGTCATGAATGAGTAAGACCCCCGGCTGACGTTTCGGTGGACAAAAGGCCCCGTCGCCGGAGCACTGAAACAGACATGAAGGTGGCTTATGGACGCCGACACCCGACGATCTGACCGCCAGCCCGCACGAGCACTCTACTACGCGGCGCCGCGTCAAGCTGTGATCCGAGTCGCAGCATTATTGACGGAAGATGACCCCGCTATGACGCAAATTAGGCTTCGCACGTGCTATACGGGTCTCAGCCGGGGCACGGAGCGCCTTGTTTTCGAGGGCAATTTGCCGCAGAGCGAATGGCAGCGGATGCGCGCGCCGCACCAGGACGGCGAATTTCCATTTCCGGTGAAATACGGGTATTCGGCGGTCGGAGTGGTCGAGAGCGGCCCTGAAGCGCTCTTTGGGCGAACGGTGTTTGGCCTGTTTCCGCATCAGGATCAAATTGTTGCGCGCGCCGAGGACGTTGTGCCCGTGCCACCCCATATCCCGCCGCGCCGGGCAATTCTCGCCGCAAACATGGAAACTGCGCTTAACGGGATCTGGGATGCGGGCGTGACGCCGGGTCACAATGTTTTGATCATCGGCGTTGGCGTCGTCGGCGCGCTGCTTGCCGCGATCCTGACCCGGATGCCGGGCGTGCGTGCCGGGCTTGTGGACGTCCGGTCCGACCGGGCCGAGGTCGCGCGAAACTTGGAAGCCGAATTTTTCGCACCGGATGAGGCTCCAGTCGGCGTCGACATCGTATTCCATACGAGCGCGAGCGAGGCTGGGCTGCGGCTAGCGCTGAACTGCGCGGGTTTCGAGGGGCGGATTGTCGAGATGAGCTGGTTCGGCGACCGTAGCGTGAGCCTTCCGCTGGGGGAGGCGTTCCACAGCCAGCGGCTGCAGATCATCTCGTCGCAGGTTGGACACGTCGCGCCGGCGCAACGTGCGCGCTGGGGCCATCGCCGCCGGCTGGAGAAGGCCCTGGAAATGCTGGACGATCCGCGCCTCGACGCGTTCATCACAGAGGAGGTGGCGTTCGACGATTTGCCGCAGGAGTTGCCGCGCTTGCTCAGCAAAGATGCGCCAGGGCTGGCGACCGCGATCCGCTACCCTCAAGCCTGAGAGGAGAAATCATGTATTCCGTTGAAGTCAGCGATCACATCATGGTCGCGCATAGCCTGAAGAGCGCGTTTTTCGGCCCGGCGCAGAACATGCACGGCGCGACCTTCGTCGTCACTGTCGCGTTCTTCCGGGAGACTCTGACCGAGAACAATGTGGTCATCGACATCGGCCGGGCGCTTGACGTGCTGAAGGAGGTGCTGTCGCCGCTGCATTACGCCAATCTCGACGAGAAGCCGGAATTTGCGGGTCAGCTCACCACGACCGAATTCCTCTGCCGGCACATCTTCGACCGCTTCGCCGAGGCCGCGCGCGACGGCCGGCTGGGCGAGGGCGCGGACCGGTTGGAGCGCATCCGCGTGACCCTGCGGGAAACGCCAAATGCGGCGGCCAGCTATGAAGGGCGGGCAGGCGCGTGATCCGCGCCGCCTTCGCGATCCCCGGCGACTTGAACGCGCCCACGGGCGGCTATGCCTATGCCCGGCGGATTCTGCCGCTGCTCGGCGCGCACGGCGTCGATGTGGCGCATCTGGCGCTGCCCGGCGGGTTTCCGTTTCCCGGCAGCGCGGCGCTTGAGGCGGCGGGTGAGGCGCTGGCGGAGATCCCGGCGGATGCGGTCGCGCTCATCGACGGGCTCGCCTATGGGGCGCTGCCGGAGCGTGTGGTCGCGCGGATCGCCGCGCCGATCGTCGCGCTGGTGCATCATCCGCTCGGGCTGGAGAC
The DNA here is from genome assembly GCA_964650735.1 of uncultured Hyphomicrobiaceae bacterium. Classification (GTDB taxonomy): domain Bacteria; phylum Pseudomonadota; class Alphaproteobacteria; order Rhizobiales; family Rhodomicrobiaceae; genus Dichotomicrobium. The sequence continues at coordinate 5,423 of CAZYUT010000056.1, read as the reverse complement.
CGGCCTGTCGCCAGAGGATAGCGCGCGGCTGATCGAGACCGAAACACGCGCATTGGCGCTCGCGCGGCGCGTGGTGGCGACGAGCGATACGACGGCGGAGACCCTGCGGCGCGACTTCGGCGTGCCCCAGGAGCGGTTGAGCGTTGCGGCGCCGGGTACAGAGCGCGCCGAGCGCGCGACTGGCGGCGGGGATGTGCCGCATGTGCTCGGCGTTGGCGCGGTTGTGCCCCGCAAGGGCTTTGACGTGCTTGTCGCAGCGCTCGCTGCGCTGGCGGACCGGCCGTGGCGCTGTACGATCGCGGGCAGTCTAGATCGCGGCCCGGCGACGGCGGACGCGCTGCGCGCGCAAATCGAGCGGGCGGGTCTTGCGGACCGCATCACGCTGACCGGCGCGCTGGAACCGGCGGCTTTGGACGATGTTTACCGCAGCGCCGACATTTTTGTGTTGCCCTCGCGCTATGAGGGCTATGGCATGGCGTTCACCGAGGCAATGGCGCGCGGCCTGCCCATCATCGCCTGCGCCGCTGGGGCAGTGCCCGCGACGGTGCCTCGCGAAGCGGGCATTCTGGTGCCGGTAGACGATGCCGCGGCGCTTTCCGGGGCGCTTGCCATGCTGTTGGATGAACCGGAAAAGCGCCGGGCGTTTGGGGAAGCGGCGTTCTCGCATGTCCGTTCGCTGCCCTCATGGCACGATACTGCGCGGCGGGTGGCCGAGGCGATCCGGGAGGCCCACAAGCAATGAGCGGCTTTTCGACTGACTGGCTCGACCTGCGCGAGGCAGCGGATCAGCGCGCCCGCGACGCCGGCCTCGAAGCGCGGCTGGCCGCCCATTTCGCGGGGCGCGAAGAGCTACGGGTCGTCGATCTTGGCTGCGGGACCGGGGCGAACGCCCGCGCGCTTGCGCCTCATCTGTCGCGCAGCCAGCACTGGCGTTTCGTGGACAACGATCCGGCGCTGTTGACTGCAGCGCGCACGCGCATGGCCGAATGGGGCGCGGCGGCAAGCGATCCGGAGGGCGGCCTGCATATCGCCGCGCACAGCAAGCAGCTCCATATCAGCTTCCAACAAGCGGATTTGAGCGGCGATCTGTGTGCCGTCATTGGGCCGCGCGACGATCTGGTTACAGCAGCAGCGTTTTTCGATCTCGTCTCGGCGGACTGGATCACGCGCTTTGTCGAGACGGTGGCTGCGGCGCGCGCGGTTTTCTACACGGTGCTGATCTATGACGGCGAAGAGGTCTGGTTCCCACCGCACGCAGCGGACGAGGCTGTACTGGCTGCGATCCATGCGCATCAACGCGGCGACAAGGGCTTTGGCCCGGCGGCCGGGCCCGATGCGGCTGACATCCTGATCCGGCGGTTCTCGGAAGCGGGCTACACCGTCCACGCCGCGTCCAGCCCGTGGCGGCTGGAAGCGCCGGACCGCGCACTCATGTCGGCTCTTTCCGAGGGCACAGCGAAGGCCGCACGCGAGACAGGCCTTGTCGATGAAGCTATGGCCGAAGCCTGGCGCTCGGCGCGCGCGAGCGCTGACGCGTCGATCATCGGGCATGCCGACCTGCTCGCGCTGCTGCCGGATTAAATCATCCGGCTGAGCACGCCGTCGCGCCGGACGATGCCGTGATACAGCCCCGCCGCGATGTGCAGCACAGCAACCCCCGCCAGGAAGAAGCCGAGATAGCTGTGGATCGTCAGAAGCTGTTTGGACAACTCCCGATCCGGGCCGATCAGCGCGGGCAGCTCGAACAGCCCGAAGAACGGAACCGGCGCGGGAAAGGCCGAGGTTCCGGCCCAGCCGAGGATCGGCATGGCGATCAGCAGCAGGTATAGCGTCACATGCACGATACGCGACACCACATACTGCGCCGGGGTGAGCACGCCTGAGGCCGCTGGCGCGCCCAGAGTCAGACGGTAACCGACCCGCATCGCCATGAGCGCGAGCACGAGGACTCCAAAGGCCTTGTGCAGGCTATAGAGGTCATTCCGCAAGGCGTCTGCCAGATCGACATTGACCATCAGAATGCCCGAGGGGATCAGGAAGATCACGCAAGCCGCGACTGCCCAATGAAGAAACTTCGCGGCCAGCGAATAATCCCGCTCAACCGCTGTTGCCGTTGCCATCTGTTCACTCCGGTTTATTACGCCGCATATCGCAATCGAAGATAACATCGCCGTCCGGCAGCGGATAGGCGCGCGTGCGCGGACGCAGGGCTTGTGATAGACTGTCGACTGGCGGCAGTTCCAAGCCCAGTTTGCCCGAGCCGATAATCATCGGCGCCATGAGGATATGAAGCCGGTCGAGCGCCCCGGCTTCGATGAAGCGCGAGATGGTCCGCGCGCCGCCCTCAACGAGCAGCTTGCGCAAGCCAGCTGCGAAAAGCGCCGTGACGATTTCCCGGGGACAGAGGCCATTCACCCCTCTGTCGATGAGAATTGGCTCCACACGCGCTGGGCATCCAGCTGCTTCGCTGCGGATGGCCAGCACCCGCGCGCCGTCATCACGCAGGCATTTGGCACCTTGGGGCAGCCGCGCGTTGGGGTCGATGATGATGCGGGCGGGGTTGCGGCCTTTAGTTCGGCGGACAGTGAGCGCAGGGTCATCAGCGAGCACGGTTCCAATGCCGACAATGACGCCATCCACGGCTGCGCGCAGCTGGTGCAGATGGTCCAGGGCGCCCGCGCCGTTGATGTATTTCGATGCGCCGGTGTGTGTGGCGATGCGTCCGTCCAGCGTCTGGCCGAGCTGCGCTATGACAAATGGCCGCGCAGGATCGCAATCGCGCAGACAGGATAGCGGGCCATCAAGGGGTTGAGCGGTCATGCGTGACGGTGCTTTCGGCTGCTAACTGATCCGGAACGAAGCTGCGGCATTATAAAAGGGCGGGTGCTCCTGACATACAGCCGACTTTTTGCAGCCGTAAGACAAACCACATGAGGGTGCGCCCGTTCGCTTTCCAAAGGCTGGATTTCCGGTGCACGATTTTAGGCAGAGACAATCACCGTGACTGAGGTTTCCTTGCAGAGTTTATTCGGCGATCCCGACACCGTTGCGATTGAACGCGCGCTGGCCGAGATTCGCTCCGGACGCCCCGTGGTCGTCAGCGGCCCGGATGGCGCGGCGCTGACTTTCCCCGCCGAGAGCATGGATAGCGCTGCGCTCACCACGCTGCGCGCTGCGGGTATGACCGATCTGCGGCTTGTGCTGTCGCCTGCGCGGCTGCGGCTGCTGGGGCATGATGTGGCGAGTGCGGGCAGCATCGAGATCGAGGATGACGACGCCGAGGCCCTGCTGAACGTCGTTTGCCAGGTTGATGCGCGGCTGGAGCACGCTGTCCCGCGTCCCGCGTGCCGGACCGAGGCGGCCGGGCTGGAACTGATCCGGCTGGCCTATCTGCTGCCGGCGGCAGTGGTGGTGCCGATCGGGGGCGAGCCGGGCCTGCCCGGCGTTGTGCGGATCGAGACGGCCGCGATCGAGCATTACCGAAAGAACGTGCTGACCGCGCCGCACATTGTCTCGCGCGCCCCGGTGCCGTTGGAGGATGCGGGGCAGACGGAATTTGTGGTGTTCCGCGGCGGCGAAGGCATGCGCGACCAAGTCGCTGTCATCGTCGGCAACCCTGACCCCAGCGAAGCGGTCTATGTTCGCATCCATTCCGCTTGCCTTACCGGCGATCTGTTCGGCAGCCTTAAATGTGATTGCGGCGACCAGCTCCGGGGCACTGTCAAGAGAATGGCGGATACCGGCGGCGTCTTGCTGTATCTCGACCAAGAAGGCCGCGGCAACGGCATCGCAAACAAAATGCGCGCTTACAGGTTGCAGCATGCTGGCTACGACACGTATGAGGCTGACGAAATCCTCGGTTTCGATCTCGACCAGCGCCGGTTCGACTTCGCCGCGGCAATGCTGCGCGAACTCGGCTTCAACACCGTACGGTTGATGACCAACAACCCCGAGAAAGTGGCGGCGCTGCGCGAGGCAGGGCTGAATGTCGCGTCGAGCCACCGCGTCATGGGCCGCTCGACCGAACACAACGTCTCCTACCTAGAGACCAAGCGCGACCGCGCCGGGCACATCATCGCCAAGGACCTGAAGGTTTAAGCCGCCTCGTCATCGGCGTGCGTCTCCGGCGCTTTCGGCGTCCCGCGCGGACCGAAGCCGAGCCAGCTTTTCATCCGCTCGCGTCCGTACTGGAACACAACATAGAGCGCGGGGATCGCGAACACACCGATCAGCGTCGCCACGACCATGCCGCCAGCCACCGAAGTGCCGACCGTTCGCCGGGTGATCTGCGCCGCGCCCGAGGCGAACACCAGCGGCAGGATGCCGACCACGAAGGACAGACCTGTCATCATCACCGCGCGGAACCGTGTGCGCGCCCCGTCGATCGCGGCGTCGACGATCGGTATCCCCTCTTCGCGCCTGGCCTTGGCGAACTCGACGATCAGGATGGCGTTCTTGGCCACCAGCGCGACCAGGATGACCAGACCGATCTGGCCATAGATGTCGAAGGACAGGTTGGCGATGAGTAGCGCCCCCAGCGCCCCCGCCACGCCGAACGCGACTGTCAGCAGCACGGGCACGGGAATGGTCCAACTCTCGTACAGCCCGACGAGGAACAGATAGGCGAACAGAATCGCGAAGCCGAGGATGATGGTTGTCTGCCCTGCGGCCTCTTTTTCCTGCAGCGCCGTGCCGGTCCACTCATAGCTGTAGCCGGGCGGCAGCGTCCTTGCGGAAATCTCCTCCATCGCCGCCAGCGCCTCGCCCGACGCGACCCCGCGCGCCGGCCCGCCAGTGATCGTGACCGAGCGGTAGTTGTTGTAGCGCTTGATTGACTGCGGCCCTTGGATGTAGCGCGCCGTGGCAACGGCCGCGATCGGCACCATCTCGCCGTCCCGATTGCGCACATGCAGCTTGTTGATGTCCTCAATTGCCGCGCGATCGGTCTCCTGCGCCTGCATGCGCACCTGCCAGGAGCGGCCGAACAGGTTGAAGTCATTGACATAGAGCGAGCCGAAGGTGCCGCCCAGCGTGGTGAACAGATCGCTCACGCGCACGCCAAGCGCCTGAAGCCGCTCGCGGTCGATGTCGAGGAAGAGCTGTGGCGTGTCGGCGGAAAAGGTCGTGAAGGTCGGGCCGAGGCGCGGATCCTCATTGGCGGCGATGATCAGCCCGCGCGCGACGGCGGCGAGGTCGGCAGGGTCGCGTCCCTCAAGGTCGTTGAGCTGGTATTCGAAGCCCGAGCCAGTCCCAAGCCCGATGATCGGCGGCAGGTTGAACGCAAAGACCTGAGCCTCGCGCACGGCCGTGCCCTTCCGCGTGGCCTTCGCAATAGCGGCGAATACGCTTTGGGCCGCATCCGCGCGCGCCTCGAACGGCTTCATGGTCACGGCGGCGAACGCGCTGTTGGATACCGCCAGCCC
>CAZYUT010000055.1:0-12594 GCA_964650735.1 uncultured Hyphomicrobiaceae bacterium | reverse complement strand
GCCCTCCGCAGCAGTTTTTGCTTCCAATTCAGCTTCCTCGGCCGCAGCTTCGGCCGCGCGGCGGTCGGCTTCCAGTTCTTCCTCGGTGAACCAGCCAGCCGCGACGCGCGCCCGCATAATGAGGTCTTCGGCTTCCTGGCGGCTGATGTCGAAGTCTTCGAGCGGGCCGGCGATGTGCTGGCGCCCTTCGGCGGTGCGCTCGTCATAGCCGAGGAGGTCATCGGCGGCGCAATCCGCCACGTCCTCCACCGTCTTGATATCGTTCTCGCCCAGCGCGACGAGCATCGCCGCGCTCAGATGCGGCAGTTCCGTCACGGCGTCTTCCACGCCAAGCTCCTTCCGGCGCTCATCGAGTTCCGCCTCGCGCCGTTCGAGGAATTCGCGGGCGCGGTCCTGGATCTCCTGCGCGGTATCCTCGTCGAAGCCTTCGATCCCGGCGATTTCGTCGAGTTCGACATAGGCAAGCTCTTCGATTGAGGCGAAGCCTTCCGAAGCGAGTAGCTGGGCGATGACCTCGTCCACGTCGAGCGAATCCATGAAGGTCTGCGTGCGCTCGGCGAACTCCTTCTGGCGGCGCTCGGCCTCTTCCGCTTCCGTCATGATGTCGATGTCCCAGCCCGTGAGCTGCGAGGCGAGGCGCACGTTCTGGCCGCGCCGGCCAATCGCAAGGCTGAGCTGATCGTCGGGCACCACCACCTCGATGCGTTCGGCGTCTTCATCGAGCACGACCTTGACGACTTCGGCCGGCGCCAGCGCGTTGACGATGAAGGTCGCGGCGTCGGGCGACCACTGAATGATGTCGATCTTCTCGCCCTGAAGCTCGTTCACCACCGCCTGCACGCGGCTGCCGCGCATGCCGACGCATGCGCCGACAGGGTCGATGGATGTATCATGCGATACCACGGCGATCTTGGCGCGGCTGCCGGGGTCGCGCGCGACGGACTTGATCTCGACAATACTGTCATAGATTTCCGGCACTTCCTGCATAAACAGCTTGGCCATGAATTCAGGCCGCGTGCGAGAGAGGAAAATCTGCGGGCCGCGCGTCTCCGGGCGGACGTCATAAATGTAGGCGCGGACCCGGTCGCCGTATTTGAACTGTTCGCGCGGCAGGGTCTCGTCGCGGCGGATGATCGCTTCGGCGCGTCCCAGATCAACGATGACATTGCCGTATTCGACCCGCTTGATGACTCCGTTGACGATTTCGCCGATGCGGTCCTTGTATTCCTCGAACTGGCGCTCGCGTTCGGCCTGGCGCACCTTCTGGACGATGACCTGCTTGGCGCTCTGCGCAGCGACGCGGCCAAAGTCGAGCGGGGGCAGCGGCTCGGCAATGTAATCGTCGACCTCGGCTTCCGGGTTGCGGGCGCGCGCGTCTTCCAGCGAAATCTCGGTGGAGTCGTCTTCGACTTCCTCGACGACGCGCAACAGCCGCGACAGCCGCGTCTCGCCAGTCTTCTGGTCGATTTCGGCCCGGATCTCGCTATCGGCGCCGTAACGCGCGCGCGCGGCCTTTTGGATCGCGTCTTCCATCGCGGCGATGACCAATTCGCGGTCGATCTGTTTTTCGCGCGCGACCGCATCGGCGATCTGCAGCAGTTCGAGCCGATTCGCGCTTACACCGTATTGCGACATTGCGTTTGCTCCACAAAAGCCAAAATCTATTCCGTTGCCGCGCCGCCTGGCGCGTCCGATCCATCGCCGCACCCTCCGATGCGGCGCGCTCTGGAGGCGGCCATCAGCGCATCGGTCATGACAAGCTTGGCGCTCTCGATCAGCGCGGCGGGGAAACCGAGGATGTCGGGTTCGCTCTTGCCTTCCAGCGTCACCGCCAGCCGCACTTCGTCCGCAGGCTCGTCGTAGCCGTCGACAACCCCGCGGAACCGCTTGCGCCCATCCACCGGCTCGCGCAGCATCACCTTCGCCTCATGCCCCGCCCATTCCTCGAAGTCGGACGGGCGTACCAGCGGCCGGTCGATGCCCGGCGAGGAAACTTCCAGATGGTAGCGCCCCGGGATCGGATCGTGCGCGTCCAGAAGCGGCGAGATCGCGCGGCTGGCATCCGCGCAATCCTCCACGCTCACATCGGCATCCGGGCGATCAACCATGATCTGCACGGTGCCGCCGTCGCGCCCGGAGATCAGCACGCGCACCAACCTCAGCCCCAACTCCTCCAGCACGGGTTCCGCCAGCGCGGCGACTTCCGAAGCTGGCCCGGTCTCTTCGGCGAAACGACGCTGCGACCGGGCTGAGCTGTTGTTGTCGGCCTGATGTCCGGCCACGGGAGCGGTCTCCTGTCATACTGCGAAGGGCCATTGAGGCCGGGGCCACAAACAAAAAAAGCGGACCCTGCCGAGGGCCCACCCGCCAGATCCGGTTGGTGGAGAACTAACAGGAGAGTAGGCGAAGCCGCACGAATATGCAACGCCCACGCGCCATTTATCTTGGCGGAGATGCGGGCAGCTATCTCGCTTGATAATTTCCTGGGGGTCGCTTAGTACCAGTAATGCAGAAAGAGGTCTTTGAAATTCAATATACCCCGTGGCTACACAGATTAGTCTCTGGAGGCGCTGAACTATGCTCAATCAGAATTCTAATGTCGAAGGCTGGCTTGATCCTCAGAAAATTCCGGACAAGGCGACAGGTTACATCCTTTTTCAGCGCACGAATTACATTAATTTTAAAAGTTCTCCCAGTTATCTATTGCTCAAAAAAATAAATCCCCACTTTGCATACAAACTATTCGTTTGGATAGAAGGCAAAACGCGAAAGCAAGAAATAAAACAGTTATATATGCAGGATATGAATAAAGAATTCGAGACTTTTGTCGATTTTTTACCCCAAAAGTGTCAAAATATAATCGATATCGGATGTGGTCTGGCTGGAGTAGACATATACTTATATCATCACTACAGCAGAGCTGTAGGATTGACTTTGTTAGATCGAAGCAAGACAGATGCAAAGGTGCGTTACAATTTTCGAAATAATGGAGCCTTCTACAATTCCTTGTCAATTGCAAAAGAAAACCTGTTAGCGTATGGAGTGAGTGAGGCGGACATAATCTGTATCGAAGCTAACAGAGATTTTTCGATTAATGTAAATACGAATTTTGAACTCATTATTTCATTATTGTCGTGGGGTTTTCACTATCCAGTAGACGCATATCTGAATCAAGTTACAAAATTAATGGCGCAAGATGCGCGCGTCATTATTGACGTGAGAAAGAATACAGATGGAATTGAGACGCTAAAATCAGCTTTTGATAGCGTTCAGACCATTATTGATGCTGAGAAATACATGCGCGTTTGTTGTCAGACTCCGCGGCGATTTTGATGAATGCGAGATAGGCGCAGGCGCGGCCCGCTTCGATCGCCTTCGCTTCATAGCGGGTTTGCGGCCAGTCCTCGGGCCGCGCGCGCCAGTCTGCGGGGCGCTGCGCCGTCCATGCGAAAGAGCCTTCCCGCTTGAAAGCCAGCAGCGCGGTGCGGGCGTAATCCCCGATGTCGGTCGCAAAGCGCAGTTCCGCGCCGGGGCGCATCACGCGCGCGAGCGCGGCGATGTTTTCCTCGCGCAGGAAGCGGCGCTTGCGGTGGCGGCGCTTTGGCCATGGGTCGGGGAACAGGATGAAGGCGCGCGCGATGGACGCTTCGGGCAGCCAGGCCAGCAGATCGCGCGCATCGTCCGGGTGGACGGCGACATTGCGCAGGCCCTCGTCTTCGACGGCCGCCAGCACCTTTGCAACGCCGTTGATGTAGGGTTCGCAGCCGAGCAGCCCTGCCTGCGGGTTCGCGCGGGCCTGCCAGATCAGATGTTCGCCCGCGCCAAAGCCGATTTCCAACCAGACCTCGCTGACCGGCGCGGCGAACAGCGCCGCCAATGGCTCGGGGGCTGGCCGGGCCAGGTCCGGACGCAAACGGGGCAGCAAATCATGGACGAGCCGGCTCTGGCGTGGCGAAAGCTTATGCCCCTTGCGCCGGCCAAAGCTGCGTTCGCCCAGAGGCTGGCGGTCGCTTGCAGACATGGATCGCAGCCGGGCGCGCCCGGCGGGCTAGCTAAGAGCGGCCCTGAGCGGCTCTACCAGATCGAGCTTCTCCCAGGAGAAACCGCCGTCGCTGTCCGGCTCGCGGCCGAAATGGCCATAAGCGGCGGTGCGCTTGTAGATCGGGCGGCCGAGCTGAAGGTGGTTGAAGATGCCGCGCGGACTGAGATCGATCACCTCGCGGATGGCCGCGTCAAGCTTGAGTTCCTCAACAGTACCCGTGCCGTGCAGATCAGCATAGATTGCCAGCGGCTTGGCCACGCCGATCGCGTAGGCGAGCTGGATCGTGCATTTCTCCGCCAGCCCCGCAGCCACGACATTCTTCGCCACATAGCGCGCGGCATAGGCGGCCGAACGGTCCACCTTGGATGGATCCTTGCCGGAAAACGCGCCGCCGCCATGCAGCGCCGCGCCGCCGTAGGTGTCCACGATGACCTTGCGCCCGGTCAGCCCTGCGTCGCCTTCCGGCCCGCCAATGACGAAGCGGCCGGTCGGGTTCACGTAGAACTGTTCCTCGTCACACATCCATCCGGCGGGAAGCACGTCCTCCACGAAGCCGCGCACAATCTCGCGAACCCGATCGGTTGAGGTCTCTTCGGTATGCTGGGTGGAGACCACGACCGACTGAGCGCGAACCGGCTTGCCGTCCTGATATTCGAGGGTCACCTGGCTCTTTGCATCGGGCCCCAGCTCAGGCACGCTGCCGGAATGGCGGGCCCGCGACATGTTGAGCAGGATCTTGTTTGCATAGTCGATCGGCGCCGGCATCAGCGAATCGGTCTCGTTGCAGGCAAAACCGAACATGATGCCTTGGTCGCCAGCGCCCTGATCTTCCTCGTTTTCGCGATCCACGCCCATCGCGATGTCTGCGGATTGCTCATGCACGTAGCAGGACACCTCGGCATCGCGCCAATGGAAGCCCGGCTGCTCATAGCCGATTTCGCGGACGGTCTCGCGCGCAAGCCGGATCAGCATGTCGTGGTCGATTTGCTCAGGCCCCTTGGTTTCGCCGAGCAGAATGATGCGGTTGGTGGTGACGGCCGTCTCGACGGCGACGCGCGATTTGGGATCAGCAGCGAGAAACGCATCGACAACGGCGTCAGAAATCTGGTCGCAGACCTTGTCAGGATGGCCTTCCGAAACCGATTCACTCGTAAAAAGATAGTTCCTGTGGCTCACACGGACCTCCTTGGCAGGTGTTCGGGCGGACAGACGTGAACGAACCCGTGCCCTGGCGCCCGCCGTGCCTGGCACGAAATGCGGCGGCGGCGTAACGGCACGCCGCGCCTGCGAAGTTTAGCGCTTGATCAGCGGGCCTCGTCTTGCTGCTCGGCCTCCGCCATGGCCCGCACCATGTCAACAATCGACTTGCGGACCTTGGGATCCTTGATCCTGACGAAAGCCCGGTTCAGCTCAACGCCTTCACGGCTGTCGAGGAAATCCATCACATACGTCTCCGAATTCGGCTCGGCAAATCCGGCTGCGCGCGCGCCAATAGAAGCCGATTCGAGGCCCTCGAAGAAAAAACCAACGGGCACGTTCAGAACCTCGGCAAGCTGAAACAGGCGGCTGGCCCCGATCCGGTTTGTCCCCTTCTCATATTTCTGGATCTGCTGAAAGGTCAAACTCATCTGCTCGCCAAGGCGCTCCTGGCTCATGCCGATGAACATGCGTCTGAGCCGGACGCGGCTGCCCACATGCACATCGATATGATGCGGTTTACGGGCGGCCACAGTTGTCCGTTCCTCCGCTACCGGGAGGCTCTCTGTCATTTCTTCGGTCGTTTTTTTTGCCGTGTAACCGGCCTGCGCCTCGCGATCACGCGCCATTCCTCTTCCCCCACACTCCGTTAGTGCCCAGCGCTACTGTACACAATTTCACGGTTGTAGATAGACCGGAATACAGCGTCAACTGATCGTTAAGCGTCAGCGGCCGGCGCGCCGCGCCAAAAATCCAGCTATGTTGCGGATTTAGACGTGAAATCGGCGAACGTGCGTGGGCGTTGCGAGATGTAATGCCAGGCCGAGGCAGACGCCGGAAAGAACGATCACGAAGTGGATGAGCGTGCCGGCGCGCGCATAGATCGGTTCGGCAACCGGTGACGGCAAGCTGGTGTCAATCATGCCCATGCTGCCCAGCGCCAGCCGTTTGCGCACCTCGCCGCGCGGACCGATCACGGCGGAGATGCCGGTGTTCGCCGCGCGGATGACCGGCAGCCCCTCCTCGACAGCGCGCATCCGCGCCTGATGCAAGTGCTGGTAGGGACCAGCCGTCTCGCCGAACCAGGAATCGTCGGTCAGGTTCAGCAGCCAGGAAGGACGCTCACTTGGCGTAACCGCGCCGGGAAAAATGATTTCGTAGCAGATCAGCGGCGTGAAAGGCGGCAGACCCGCAAGGCGGAAATTGCCGATGCCATCGCCCGCCGCGAACCCGCCCGGCAGGTTGGTAAGCTGGCGGATGCCAAGCGCCTCCAGCGTGTCCTGAAAGGGGAGATATTCGCCGAACGGCACCAGATGCGACTTGTCGGCGATGGCGATCACCCCGCCGCGGTCATCAAGTGCGAGAACGCTGTTGTAAACGGCCGAAATCCGCCGCTCGCCCCCGGCGTTGGTCGCGGTCACGGCGCGGTTCGCCCCGGTGATCAGCGTGGTCCCAAGCGGCAGCAACCGGTCGAAGGCTTCGCGGTGGCTTTCTCCGGCGATGTCGTCGTCGAACAGATAAACGAAGGGCAGGGCGGCTTCCGGCCAGATGACATGCGTGACCTCTGGCGACAATGACGCGCCGCCACGGCTGAGCTTCAGGTAGCGCTCGAAGATCCAGCCGCGCGCTTCGGGCTTCCACTTGTCGGCCTGAGGGATGTTCGCCTGCACGATACGCAGCTTCGGCCCGGCCACGTCCGGCGGCAGCGCCTGGGCGAGCCGCCACCAGCCCCAGCCCGCCATACTGGCCAGCAGCACTGCTGCGGCCGCCGGCATGAGATAGCGCAGCGCCCGGCCCGTCTGGTCTGTCAGCGTCGCGGGCGCGGCGAAGATTAACGCGGCAAAGAAGCTGAGGCCATAGATGCCAACGAGCGCGCCCGCCTGCATCAGCGTATCCGGCGCCGCGAGTGTATAGCCGATCGCGTTCCACGGAAAGCCGGTGAGGATGTGCCCGCGCAGCAGCTCAACCACGAAAAATGCCAGCGCGAACACGAAGATGCGGGCCGGGCCGGGCCGCCAGACCGCGCTCGCCATCGCCAGGCTTAGCGCGTAGAACAGCGCCAGCCCGGCCGGCATGATGAAGATGCCGAGCGGGGACATCCAGGCGAAGCGCTCGGCCTGCACGAAGAAGGCGAAACCAATCCAGTAAAGACTTGCAAAGAAATAGCCGAAACCGAACCACCAGCCCAGGACCGCCGCGCCGCGCAGCCGGGCCGCAAAGTCCGGCGCACGGGCCACGATGCCATCGAGCAGCCACACGACGAGCGGCAGCGTGGCGAACATCACCGGCCAAAGATGCAACGGCGCAAGCGCCAGCGTTGAAACCGCCCCTGCGCCGAACGCCAGCAGGTTGCGCCGCCAGCCGGCCAGAACCAGCAGGCCGGTCTCCAGCCGGTTCGCGCGCCTGAGCCCGGCTGCAATCGCGCCCCGCGCATCGTCCGACGTCCGGGTTGTCTTGCGCGCGGTGCGCTCATCCAGCATGGGCCAGCCCCTCACTTGCGTCCGCAACCCTGGCCGCAAATGCGGCGGATATCGTGACGGAACGCCATTATGTCCGAAGGCGCGCGCTTACCCGTAAGTAAACGGTTTACCAAAACCGCGTTAACGCCGCCTCGAAAAAGTGCGGTTAATTGTCGCTTCATCAGTGCGCGCCAACGATGCTTGCGGGTGTTGGCAGAGGGAGGCGGAGTTGGATTATGTTGGCGTTCACGAACCGGCGGGCGCTACGCTCGTCTTTGATTATTGGCGGATTTTTGGTTGTCTGGTCGGTTTGTCAGGGTGCGAAGACGCCTGCCGGGGCTCAAGAAAATACCCACCGCGTTGAAGTTGGCGAGACGCTCCACGCGATTGCGCGGCAATATGGCACGAGCGTCGAAGCCTTGATGGCTGCCAACGGGATCGACGATCCGCGCCAGCTCGGCGCCGGCCAGCGTCTTGTCCTGCCATCTTTCGATGACGGCCCGTCAGCCGCCGGTCACGGCGCGGGCTGGCAGCATTGGCACGAGTCGCCGCCGGCCCGCAGCCGCCGTTCCGAGCCGCCGCTGCTCAGACCGGATTTCGGACGCATCCTGCCACCGCGCAGCGCGCCGCCGAGCGCTGGGGAGATGGAGGCGCTCAAGGCCCTTGGCGCACGCATGGTGGAGCCGCCCGGTTCCGGCGCACGCTTCGACAGCGAGGTGCCTGCGGGCTACACCTTCCTTGGCCAATTCATCGACCACGACATCACCCTCGCGGTGGGCGGCGAGTTGAACGGCGATGACACGCCGAAGCCGCTGCGCAACCTGCGCACCGCTGCACTTGATCTGGACAGCGTGTATGGCGCAGGGCCGGCGCTTTCCCCGCACCTTTATGATCTGCCATACCTGCGCGCGGGCCATGTCATCTACCGCGACCATCACGCGATCCGCCATGCGCTTCCCCGGCTGGAAGTGGGCGAAGTCGCGCTGATCGCGGACATCCGCAACGACGAGAACTTTATCATCGCGCAGCTGCATGCGGCCTTCATCGCATTCCACAACCGGATGGTCGATTTGCTGATCGCGCATCGGCCGGGCGACCCGCGCGCGGCGCGGCGTCTGACGCAACGCCAGAAGCGGGACATCTTCGAGGAGGCGCGCAAGCACGTCATCCATTACTATCACCGTTTGATCCTCGAGGACTACCTGCCGCGGCTGATCGGCGTGGCGCGGACCGAGACCATCTTTCGTGAGGGGCGGCGGCTCTACTTCCCCGATGGCTTCGATGATCGCAACGCCGTGCCCTTCATGCCGATCTCGTTTGCCGCCGCGGCGTTCCGCTATGGCCACAGCCAGGTGCGGGAGAGCTATGTCATCCGCGACGGCCGGGAAATCGATCTGGGCAGCGATCTTGTCCGCCGGGGGATGAGAACGCGCGCCAAGGACCTTCTCGTCGATTGGCGATTCTTCTTCGATATCTCGAACGAGCCGCCGCGCGGCTTCAACTTTGCCCGCCTTATCGACCCTCTCGTCGTCCGCCCGCTCCACCGACTGCCGGAATTCGCGACCGCACGGGATCATCGGCTGGCGTCGCTGCCCGTGCGCAATCTGCTGCGCAACGCCCAGTTCCATTTGCCCTCGGGCCAGCGGGCGGCGGCGCTCGTGCTCGCCAAGCGTTACTGGGGGCACGAGCCGCATATCCTGCCGCCCGGCTCCGACCGGTTTCTGCAAGCCACGCTCGGCGATGCCTCCACGCCGCTCTGGTACTACATCTTGCAAGAAGCAGCGTTGCTCGGCCATGCGACTGGCTTTGGCTATGCCCATCATCTGCGCCTCAGCCACCACAGCGGGCAGCGCGGCTTGCAACCTGCCGCTCACGGCCACCGCCGCGCGACGTATGGGCATACCCTCGGTCCACTGGGCGGGGTAATCGTCGGCGAGGTCTTGATCGGCCTATTGGATCACTACCGCGAAACAACAGGCGATGGGTTGGCCTTCCGGCCGATCATCAAGGCGCATCCGCGCCCGCGTCGCGGCCACCTGACGCTGAGCCCGGTCGTCAGCTTCGAGGGCGGCCCCGCCCAGCGCTTCCTGATGCGAGATTTCCTAATCGCTGCAGGCGTTGCAGGTCCGATTCGCTTCTGAGGCGGACTTGGACGCGGAATTGGCCGCGGAATCGGCCGTCATGGGCCTGAGATAACTGGCAGCGCGCCGATGATGGTTTGCGCCGGCTCTTGCCAAGAGTGCCGACAGGTCTGCTAAGCTGGCGTGCCCGGCTCCGGCGGCTCCTTCGCAGCGCCGTTTTCCCACCAGACGAATCGGCGGCTTGATGGCTCACACACACGCCCACGCCAGAGACGAACCGCACGGCCGTCTCATCAGCTTCGTCCTGCTCGCCACCGTCCTCTTGGTCATCGGCGTGGAATGGCACGGCGCGGTGGCGTTCGTCCACGGCGCGTCGGCGGCGGTGCTGCTGTTCGTTGTGCTCGCGGCGCCGCTGGTGGGGTGGTCGCGGCGGGTGTTCGTTCTGGTCGGGCTGCTCCTGCTCGTTGCCGCGCTGGTCACGCGCTCGGACTGGCTTGAAATCATCGAGGCAGGGCTGGAGAGCGCGGCTTTCATCGCTGCCTTCTTCACGGCTTCCGCCAGCCTGCGCAACGCTGCTGCCACTTCGCCAACGATCGCCGAGAGCGGGCGCTATCTGGCGCGCCAGCCGCCGGGCCGGCGCTACGCCGCGCTGACGGCGGGCGGGCATCTGTTCGGGATCATCCTGCTCTATGGCGCGATCGCCCTGCTGGGCAGCCTGGCTGAAGCGAGCGCGCGAAGCGAGACGAACCCTGAAATCCGGCGCATCCGGCTCCGGCGCATGGTGCTCGCGATCCAGCGGGGCTTTGTCGCGACGCTCTGCTGGTCGCCGCTGACCTTCTCGATGGCGATTTCCACCACGCTGGTGCCTGGCGCGACATGGGCCGATGCCTTCGGTTTCGGGCTGATCGGCGCGGCGATCATGGCCGGGACGGGCTGGGCGCTCGACACTGTTTTCAAGCCGCGCCTGTCAGGGCCGCGACCTGCGGTGCAGGGGATTGGCACATTGCGCAACCTGATCCCGATGTTCATTCTGCTGGCGATTCTGCTCGGGACGGTCGGCGGGCTGTCCGTGGTCATGGATTTGCGCGCGGTCGCGGTGGTGCTGGTGGTCGTGCCGCTACTGGCCGCCGGATGGATCGCCATGCAACACGCGGGCGATGCTCCGCTGCGGCGCGTCGCGCGTCGTGCTGCCGGCTATTCGGTGGACCTGTTCAACTACCGCTCAGAGCTGGTGCTGCTTGTTATGGCGGGCTTTATCGGCACGCTGGGCGCTCGGCTGTTGCTGCCGCTGGTGGAAGGGGCGAGTGTCGATCTGCTGGAGGCGCCTGCCTGGGTGATCCTCGTCGCATTGGTCTGGATCATCCCGCTGACAGGGCTGCTCGGCATGAACCCGATCCTGTCGGTCTCGCTGTTGGCGCCGCTTCTGCCCCATGCTGAGGCAATGGGGGTCGCGCCGGCCGCGATCATCGTGGCAATCACCTCCGGCTGGGCGCTGGGCGGGGCCAGCTCGCCATACACGGCCACAACGCTGCTTTCGGGAAGCATCGCCGGCGTTAGCGCATGGCGCGTTGGCCTGTGGTGGAACGGCCTCTACACACTTCTGGGCGGGCTGCTGCTCTCTGGCTGGGTCTGTATCGTCTCGCTCCTGTAAAACATGCCCGGCGCAGCATCGTGTATTGAGTTTTGGACCTGATCGGTGAGCAGCGGTGTCTCGTATGGTACGATGCCGCAACACACGGATTTATGAAGGACGATATTTCATGAAAATCAGAGACCGCCTTGAATTTGCAACGAAACCGGAGCCCCTGACATTTGCGCCGTCCACGCTTGTTTCTGAAGCTGTCGCGAAGATGACGGAGATGGATTACGGCTCGGTGATCGTCGTGGACGAGCAGCGCCGTGTGGTGGGCATGGTCACGGAGCGAGACATCCTGAAGCGGCTGGTCAACCAGGATCGCGACCCGAAAGAGACCAAGCTGTCCGATATCATGACAGCGAACCCGCGCGTTGCCCGCGCCGACGACAACCTGCTCGACTGGCTGGCGATCATGTCGAACGAGCGGTTTCGCCGGCTGCCGATCGTTGATGAACATGACCGGGTCATCTCGATCATGACGCAGGGCGACTTCGTCTCCTACACATGGCCGGACCTGCTGCAAAATGCCAAGCGGCTGACCAGCGCGACGGTGAGCAAAAATTATCAGATCATGATCGTGCTTGGCGGGGTGCTCGTTTACTCGCTGGCGCTCATCAGCGTACTGCAGATGCTCTGACGGCTCAAAAGTCGCCCTCGCGCTTCAGCTGCTCGCGCCGCCGTTCCCACCAGACGGCAAGGCGCCGCCGCCAGCGCCGCGCAAACGACAGGTCGTAAGACAGCACCAGCAAGCCGAGCGGCAGCATCCAGAAGCCGAGGATCGGCAGAAAGCCGAACAGTCCGCCGAGGATAAGAGCGATCCCCAGAGCGATCCGCAGGAAACGCGAGCGCGGCAGCGCGACCTCCCGGCCGCCCAGCTTGACCTTTCGGCTCCAGCCACCGTGATCCTCGGGACGCACTGCTTTCCGCGGGGTCTTATGGCCCCTATCCGCGGTCATGCCGGTCCGCTCCCATGACAGGTTGGTGAATCGTCAACTGTCTTCATTTTCTTAGACGTTGCGAAGCCGCGCGCGCTGCTCTAAGTTTCGGTTGGCGAGGCGGGTACCCGTCTGTTATATCCTTCGGCTTTACGAAGGACTATTCCCCGGTAGCTCAGTTGGTAGAGCAAGCGGCTGTTAACCGCTGGGTCGCTGGTTCGAGTCCGGCCCGGGGAGCCATCTT
>CAZYUT010000054.1:0-12640 GCA_964650735.1 uncultured Hyphomicrobiaceae bacterium | reverse complement strand
TGCTGAAGATGGGGGGCTACGGCTTCCTGCGCTTCTCGATCCCGATGTTCCCGCTGGCCTCCGCCGAGCTTGCGCCGCTCATTTTCGCGCTCAGCGTCATTGCGATCATCTACACGTCCATGGTCGCGTTCGCGCAGGACGACATGAAGAAGCTCATCGCTTATTCCTCCATCGCCCATATGGGCTTCGTGACGATGGGCGTGTTCACGCTGACGATGCAGGGCGTGCAGGGCGGCATCTTCCAGATGCTCAGCCACGGCATTGTCTCGGCCGCGCTGTTCCTGTGCGTCGGCGTCGTCTACGACCGGATGCACACGCGCGAGATCGCCGCCTATGGCGGGCTGGCCGACCGGATGCCGCTTTACGCCTTCTGCTTCATGGTATTCACGATGGCCAATGTCGGCCTGCCGGGCACGAGCGGGTTCGTCGGCGAATTCCTGGCGCTGACCGGCGCGTTCCAGGTTAACACCTGGCTGGCGGTGTTCGCCGCGATCGGCGTGATCCTGTCGGCGGTCTATGCGCTGTGGCTCTACCGGCGCATGATCTTCGGCGTCCTTGAGAAACCGAGCTTGCGCGCGATTACCGACATGACGCCGCGCGAGGCCGCGATCATGCTGCCGCTGGTGATCCTGACAATTCTGTTCGGCTTCTATCCCGCGCCGCTGCTGGACGTCACCAGCGAATCGGTCGCTAAGCTGGTCAACGATTATAATGCCGCGCTGGCCGCCGCCGAGCAGGCGCGGATGGCTGGGGCGCAGTAAGGAGCTTTGACGGTGGAAGGGTTTACCGCGTTCCTGATCGCACACAGCGCCCTCGCGCCGGAAGCGTTCCTGCTACTGGCGGCGATCGCGCTGCTGATGTTCTCTGTCTTCACCAAGGACCCGGCGCGCACCGTGACCTGGGCGAGTGTTGGCGCGCTGGCGATCGCTGCGGTGCTGGTCGTCTCGCAACCGCCGGAACCGGTGACCTTGTTCAACCGCGCCTTCATCGCGGATGGCTTCGCGCGGTTCATGAAGGTGCTGCTGCTGCTCGCTAGCGCGCTCGCGCTGATCATGTCGCAGGATTATCTGCGCGGCGCCAAGCTCGACATCGCTGAGTTTCCAGTGCTGGTGCTGCTGGCGACCACCGGCATGATGCTCATGCTCTCGGCCAATGACCTGATCTCGCTCTATCTGGCGCTTGAGCTGCAGAGCCTGTCGCTTTACGTCATCGCCGCGATCCGGCGTGATTCGCTGCGCTCCAGCGAGGCGGGGCTGAAATACTTCGTGCTCGGCGCGCTTTCTTCAGGCTTCCTGCTCTACGGCGCGTCACTGATCTATGGCTTCACCGGGAACACCTCCTTCGAGGCGATCGCGCTGACCGCGCAGGCGCAAGGGCCATCGCTGGGGCTGATCTTCGGACTGGTGTTCGTGCTGACGGGGCTCGCCTTCAAAGTGTCGGCGGTGCCGTTCCATATGTGGCAGCCGGACGTCTATGAAGGCTCGCCGACGCCGGCCACCGCGCTGTTCTCGGCGGCGGCCAAGGCGGCGGCGATCGGGCTTCTGGTGCGTGTCCTGATGAGCGCGGTTCCGGCGCTCGCGGCGGAATGGCAGCAGATCATTATCGCGATCTCCATCGCCTCGATGGCGCTCGGCGCGTTCGCTGCGATCGGCCAGCGCAATATCAAGCGGCTGATGGCCTACAGCTCGATCGGGCATGTCGGCTATATGTTCGTCGGGCTTGCGTCGAGCAGCCAGCAGGGCACGCAAGCCGTTCTGGTGTATCTGGCGATCTACGTCGCGATGACGCTTGGCACCTTCGCGTGTATTCTGTCGATGCGCAGGTCTGAAGGGATGGTCGAGAGCGTTGACGACCTGGCCGGGCTATCCAAGAACCAGCCGATGGTCGCATTCCTGCTGGCGATGTTGATGTTTTCGATGGCCGGCATCCCCCCGCTGGCGGGCTTCTTCGCCAAATTCTACGTGTTTGCTGCGGCTGTGAATGCAGGATTGATCTGGCTCGCGGTTGTCGGTGTGGTCGCCTCGGTGGTTGCGGCATACTACTATCTTCGGATCGTCAAGGTGATGTATTTCGACGAGCCAGCCGACGCGTTCGAGCCGATGCAGCGCGGCCCCGGCTTCGTGCTCGGCGTGACCAGCGCATTCACGCTGCTGTTCTTCATCGCGCCGGGCCCGCTGGTCGCTGCAGCTGACGCGGCTGCCAAGGCGCTGTTCGTCTGATGCCGGCCGAACAGACGCGCTTGACTTTGCCGAATGGCCTGCCAGCGCTGTTTCTGCCCGAAACGCCGTCCACCAACGCCCATGCAATGACGCTGGCGATCCAGGGGACGCCGCCGCCGCTATGGGTCTGGGCCGGCCGGCAGACGAAAGGGCGCGGGCGGCTTGGACGGGATTGGGACTCGCCTGAGGGCAATCTCTATGCCAGCTTATTGTTGCAGTTGAATGGCCCGGCCAACGCGATGGGTGGGCTGCCGTTGGTGGCCGGCCTGGCGGCGCGGGATGCGATCGCTGCGGTGTCGAGCGCGGCGCTCGCGCAGCGGCTGAGGCTGAAATGGCCGAACGACATCATGCTCGACGGCGCGAAACTGGGCGGCGTGTTGATCGAGAGCCTGGTGCTCGGCGCGGACGCGCGGGCGGTCGTCATAGGTACCGGCCTTAACCTCGCCTCGGCGCCATCGGGGCTGGGCCGGGCCGTGACCTCGCTTCGGGAGCACGGCTGCCATGTCGCGCCGGATCGGGCACTGACGGCTTTGGCCGAGGCGAGTGCGCGCTGGCTCGACATCTGGGAGAATGGCGCGGGCTTCCATCCGATCCGCGCGGCCTGGCTGCGCCATGCGGTCGCGCTGGGCGCGCCGATTTCGGTGACGCTTGGCGGCGAGAAGGTCGCGGGGCGTTTCGCGGGACTGGACGAACGCGGCGCGCTGCGCTTGCATCAGGACAGCGGCGAACGGGTTATCACGGCGGGCGACGTTGCCATCGGCTGGGCGCCTGAAGACAAGACAGAGACGGCAAAGCATGAATAACAACGACGAGGCCGGACTGGTCTTTCTGCCGCTTGGCGGCATCGGCGAGATCGGCATGAACATGTATCTCTACGGCGTCGGCCCGGCCGATGACCGCACATGGCTGATGGTCGATTGCGGCGTCACCTTTCCCGGCGCTGCCGAACCTGGCATCGAGATTATCACGCCGGACACGACATTTATCGAGGCGGAGCGCAATCTCGCCGGCATCGTGCTGACCCATGCGCATGAGGATCACCTTGGCGCGGTCGAGGAGCTGTGGCCGCGGCTGCGCGCGCCGGTCTACGCCACGCGCTTCGCCATGACGCTGCTCAGGGGCAAGCTCGCCCAATGCGACTGGGGCAAGCAGGTGGAGCTGATCGAGGTGCCCTACGAGGGGCGGGTGACCATCGGACCTTTCGACGTCGAATTCATCAACATGGCGCACTCGATCCCGGAAACGAACGCGCTGGCGATCCGCGCGGGCGGCGGGCTGGTTGTGCACACCGCCGACTGGAAGATCGACGATAATCCGGGGCTGGGCAAGCCGACAAATGTCGAGCGGCTGAGGGAACTCGGCGATGAGGGCATCGACGCGCTGGTCTGCGACAGCACGAACGCGATCACCGAGGGGATGACGCATTCGGAGGGCGTTGTAGCCGAGACGCTCAAGAGGCTGGTCGCCGAAGCGCCGCATCGCGTCGCCTTCACCACCTTTGCCTCCAACGTCGCACGCCTGATCGCCATTGGCGAGGCTGCGCTGGCGGCCGACCGGCATCTGGTGATCGTCGGCCGCGCCATGCGCAGGATTATCGAGGCGGCGGAACAGACCGGCTACTGGCCCGAGCACCTCAGCTATCTCGACGAAGAGGATTTCGGCTACCTTCCGCCCGAAAAGGTCGTTGCGCTGTGCACCGGCAGCCAGGGCGAGCCGCGCGCGGCGCTGGCGCGCATTGCCGATGACGAGCATCCGAATGTCACGCTCTCGCGCGGGGACTGGGTGGTCTATTCAAGCCGCATGATCCCCGGCAACGAGGAAGCGATCCACACGGTCCACAACAAGCTGGCGCGGCTGGGCGTGAGAGTCGTCGACCAGCACCCGGACGGGCCGATCCATTCCTCCGGCCATGCCCGGCGCGGCGAACTCCGGCAAATGTATCAGTGGACCCGCCCGCGCGTCCTGGTGCCCATGCACGGAGAGGACCGGCACCTCTACGAGCACCTGAACCTGGCGAAGGAGGAGGGCGTTCGGGCCCTGCACGGCGTGCGCAACGGCGTCAT
The DNA here is from genome assembly GCA_964650735.1 of uncultured Hyphomicrobiaceae bacterium. GTDB lineage: Bacteria > Pseudomonadota > Alphaproteobacteria > Rhizobiales > Rhodomicrobiaceae > Dichotomicrobium. The sequence continues at coordinate 8,358 of CAZYUT010000054.1, read as the reverse complement.
GGCGCGCCTGTATCCCGGTCCGGCGGAGATCGTCGACGAGGTGCCTTGCGGCCGGCTCGTCCGTGATGGCACGCTGCTGCTGCGCGAGGATGACGGCCCGCTGCGCGAACGGCGCAAGCTCAGCTTTGCCGGCACGGTCGCTGTGTTTCTGGTGGTCGACAGCCGCGGCGAGATGGCCGCGGACCCGCACATCGTCATGCACGGCATTCCGGGCGTTGACGAGCATGGCCAGACCTTCGCCGAGGTCGCCGAACGCGCGACCTTCAACGCCTTCGACAGCATTCCGCGCCCGCGCCGCAAGGACCCGCGCACGGTCGGCGAGGCGGTGCGGCGCTCGGTCCGGGGGGCGATAAACGCGGCCTGGGGCAAGAAGCCGCTGTGTACGGTTCGCGTTGCCACCGTGTGAGCGCGCCGCGTATCCTGTCGGCCTGCATGGAGCCAAAACGTGGAGGAGACCGGTGCTTGGACGACTGAACCATGTGGCCATTGCGGTGCCGGATGCCCGCGCCGCCGCCGCGAAATATCGCGACACGCTCGGCGCGCAGGTGTCCGAACTGGTGGAGCAGCCAGATCATGGCGTCAGTACGATATTCATCGAGCTGCCGAACACGAAGATCGAGCTGCTGGAGCCCTTGGGTCACGCTTCGCCAATCGCCAACTTCCTTGAGAAGAACCCTGCGGGCGGCATCCATCATGTCTGTTACGAGGTGGCCGATATCCATGCCGCGCGTGACAAGCTGCTCGCGGATGGTGCGCGCATCCTCGGGGAAGGCGAGCCGAAAATTGGCGCGCATGGCAAGCCCGTTTTGTTCCTGCACCCCAAGGATTTCAACGGCACCCTGATCGAGCTGGAGCAGGCCTGACGGCTGCCTTTCGCGCGCGAAAACAACGACAAGGAGACGTGCGTGAGTTTACCGTTCGCAATCGCGGTTTATTTCATTTGCTGGTGGATGGTGCTGTTCGTTGTGCTGCCATTCGGCGTGCGCTCACAGGAGGAGCAGGGGCAGGTGGTCGAAGGCTCGGAGCCTGCGGCGCCGTCCGTACCGCATATCTGGCGCAAATTTGCTGTAACGACGGTTCTGGCCGCAATAATCTTCGCGCCGATCTACGCAGTGGTCGAATACCGGCTGATCACATTGGACAGCATCCCGTTCCTGCCCAGATATGAAACCTTCGAGTAAACAAAAAAGGCAAGGTACGAGACCTTGCCTGTCTTTATGAAAGACATGTGAGTGGAGATCAAGATGGGCGTTATCCGCCCTTTTTATGAATATCGATCGCGAACCTGCAGCCCCGGTTTACCGGAGATTGTTCAAGTTTTTGTGCCTTCCTCCCTAGACCCGGGCGCGCGTGACACCGGCATCCATGCAATCAGCTCCTTGAGGGGTACGGTGGGACGACGACAGCGCCGCGTTGCAACCATAGCCCAACCTGCGCGCCCTGTCATCATTTCGTGATGATGTTGCCCATTCAATGGGCAATTCGTTGAAGACAAAGCCGGGCTTCGAAAAATTAAGGCTGGTGAGTCCGGCGGAGCCGGCATTGCGCTTTGCGGCGTTGTCGGGTATCCCGCTGGAGAGCTGAGATCTGCGCGAGCCCCCATTCACCGTTGCCATTTTGGGACGCCACCATGAGATTGAGCCGCTATTTCCTGCCAATTCTTCGGGACGAGCCGAAAGAAGCGGAAATCATCTCGCACCGGCTGATGCTGCGCGCCGGCATGATCCGCCAGGCGAGCGCGGGCATCTATGTCTGGCTGCCGTTCGGTTTTCGCGCGCTCAAGAAGATCGAGCAGATCGTGCGGGAGGAGCAGGAGCGCGCCGGCGCAATTGAACTGTTGATGCCGACGATCCAACTCGCCGACATCTGGCGCGAGAGTGGCCGCTACGACGATTACGGTCTGGAGATGCTGCGCATCAAGGATCGGCATGATCGCGACATGCTGTTTGGGCCGACCAACGAAGAGCAGATCACCGAGCTGTTCCGCGATTCCGTAAAGTCCTACCGCGATCTGCCGCGCATCCTCTACCACATCCAGTGGAAGTTCCGCGATGAGGTACGGCCGCGTTTCGGCGTGATGCGCGGGCGTGAGTTCTTGATGAAGGACGGCTATTCTTTCGACCTGACGGCCGAGGACGCGCGCAAGTCCTATAACCGCATGTTCGTGTCGTATCTGCGCACGTTCGAGCGGATCGGGCTGACCGCAATCCCGATGGCGGCGGAAACCGGCCCCATCGGCGGCGATCTCAGCCACGAATTCATTATCCTTGCGGAGACCGGCGAGAGCGAAGTGTTCTGCCACCGCGATCTTGTCGAGACGCCCGCCCCGAAGGACGTCGATTACGATGGCGACCTCAGCCCTATCGTCGATGAGTGGACGAGCAAATACGCCGCCACCAGCGACATGCACGACGCCGACCAGTTCGCGCGCGAGGTGCCGGAGGACAGGCAGGTGAGCGCGCGCGGCATTGAGATCGGGCACATCTTCTATTTCGGCACGAAATACTCCGAGCCAATGAAGTGCCGGGTGCAGGGGCCGGACGGAGATCTGGTCGCGCTGCATTCCGGCTCCTACGGGATCGGCGTGTCGCGCCTGCCCGCCGCGATCATCGAGGCAAGCCATGACGAGGCGGGCATCGTCTGGCCTGACACGGTTGCGCCATACTATGCCGGTCTCATCAACCTGAAGACGGGCGATGCGCAGACGGATGCGGCCTGCGAGGATCTCTACGCCAAGCTGCACAACGCGGGGCTTGACCTGCTCTATGACGACACCGACGAGCGCGCCGGCGCGAAGTTCGCCACGATGGACCTGCTTGGCCTGCCCTGGCAGGTCATCGTCGGGCCGAAGGGGCTGAAATCCGGCGAGATCGAGGTCAAGCGCCGCGCCACCGGCGAGCGCATCGCAATGAGCCCGGACGAGGCGCTCAATATGCTTGTCGCGCAGCGCCCGGCTGGCGCGCCGCGTCCGATCCAGATCGATTAGGGGAGCCGCATGGCCCGCGCGAAGGACACCGGACCGTTCTCCGGCTTTGAATGGATGCTGGCGCTGCGCTACCTTCGCGCGCGACGCAAGGAAGGCTTCATCTCGGTGATCGCCGGGTTTTCTTTTATCGGCATCATGCTGGGGGTGGCCACGCTCATCATCGTCATGGCGGTGATGAACGGGTTCCGCAACGAACTGTTCGACAAGATTCTCGGACTGAACGGCCACATGCTGGTGCGTCCGATCGGCGGGGAGTTCAAGAATTATGATGAGGTGGCCAAGCGCCTTCGCGCGGTCGCGCAGGTGCAAGAAGCGATCCCGCTGGTTGAGGGGCAGGTGATGATTTCCTCGGAGGATACGGCGCGCGGGGTTATTGTGCGCGGCATCCGTGAGGACGACTTGAAAAGGCTCGAAGCGGTTGGCAGCAATATCTACTTCGGTACGCTCGACCGCTTTGAAGAGCGCCGCGGCATCGTGATCGGCACCCGGATGGCCAATGCGCTCAATGTGCGCGTGGGTGACGGCATTACGCTCGTCTCGCCGCGCGGCTCGCAGACGCCGTTCGGAACCGCTCCGCGCATCCAGCGCTATCCGGTCGCTGCGATCTTCGAAATTGGCATGAGCCAGTACGACGAGACGATCGCTTTCCTGCCGCTGGAGCAGGCGCAGGCATTCTTCAACAGCCCAGGATCGGTCTCGGCGCTGGAGTTGATGCTTGACCACCCGGATGCGGTCAACGCGGTGCGGCCGGAGCTTGCCTCCTTGTTGCCGCCAAACCTGGTGATGTCCGATTGGCGCGAGCGCAATGCGACCTTCTACAACACGCTCAAGGTCGAGCGGAACGTCATGTTCCTGATCCTCACGCTGATCGTGCTCGTCGCGGCGCTTAACATCATTTCCGGGCTGATCATGCTGGTGAAGGACAAGAGCAGCAGTATCGCGATCCTGCGCACGATGGGCGCAACGCGCGGGGCGATCATGCGGGTGTTCTTCATCACCGGCGCAAGCATCGGCGTTGTCGGCACGCTGGCGGGGCTGCTCCTTGGCGTGGTGGTCTGCCTGAACATCGAGTCGATCCGCGAATTCATCGCGTATGTGACCAATACCAACCTGTTCTCGCCGGATGTCTATTTCCTCTCGCGTCTGCCAGCGGACATGGACCTGTGGGAGGTCGTGACCGTGGTCATCATGGCGCTGTCGCTATCGGTTCTGGCGACGCTCTATCCCTCCTGGCGAGCGGCCCGGCTCGATCCGGTTGAAGCCCTTCGATATGAGTGAGGCGGCGTGGAGCAGCGGATAACACAACCGGCGTTGAAGGCCAGCGGGCTGCACCGCTGCTTCCGGCAAGGCCCGCGCGAGATCCACGTGTTGCGCGGTGCGGAGCTGGAAATCTGGCCCGGCGAAACGGTGGCGCTGGTCGGCCCGTCGGGCGCGGGCAAGTCAACGCTTTTGCAGATTCTCGGGCTGCTGGAGCGCCCTGACAGCGGCTCGGTCGTCATTGGCGGGCAGGAATGCGCCGACCTCGATGATCTCTCGCGCACCCGCGTGCGCCGCACCGAGGTCGGCTTCGTCTATCAGTTCCATCATCTGCTGGTCGAGTTCTCCGCGCTGGAGAATGTTGTGCTGCCGCAGCGCATTGGCGGACTCGACCGCGCCGAGGCCGAGCGGCGGGCGCGCGATCTCCTGAAGATCTTCGGGCTTGCCGACCGCGCCGACCACCGCCCGGCGGAGCTCTCGGGCGGCGAACAGCAGCGCGTGGCGATCGCCCGCGCCGTGGCCAACGCGCCGAAGCTGCTGCTCGCGGATGAGCCGACCGGAAACCTCGACCCGCCCACCGCCGAGCGCGTCTTCCAGCAGCTTCTGCAGTTCGTGCGCAAGGCCGGGCTGGCCGCGGTCATCGCCACGCACAACCTCGAGCTTGCCGGGCGCATGGACCGGGTCGTGCAGCTTGAAGACGGCCAGCTTTTGGAGCATGATCCCGCGCGTTCGCGGGCTGCGTCCGGCGGCGTTTAACCTTTAGAGCCGTATCCGTTCTGATTGAACCGCGACACGGCTCCAGATTGTTGATTGGACGCGCGATTTGTTCCGAAAACCGGTTCCCGCTTTTCGGATCGCGCTTTAGCGCTGGAGCTTTCGGCACATGTTCCGCATTCGCACACCCTGGATCGGCCGGCGCACGGCGCTGTCGGGTCTCGCCGCGGCGCTCGGGCTGGCGGCGGCCCGGCCGTTCGGCCCGGCCCGCGCGGCGCTGGAGCCGAAGCTCACGCCAACGCCAGGACAGACCGAGGGGCCATTCTACCCGCCGGAATGGCTCGGCGACATCGACAACGACCTTGTGCTGGTGAAGGGCGAGGGTGCACAGGCGATGGGCACAGTCCTGCACTTGCGCGGACGCGTGATGGATCGCGCCGGGCAGCCGGTCGCGGGCGCGATCGTGGAAATCTGGCAGTGCGACGCCAGCGGCGTCTATCACCACCCGTGGGATGAGCAGGGCCGGCGCAAGGCCGATGCAGGCTTTCAGGGCCGCGGGCGCGTGGAGACCGACGGCGAAGGCCGCTATGTGTTTCGCACCATCAAGCCGGCGGGCTATTCCGGGCGCACGCCGCATATCCATTTCAAGATCATGCAGCCCGGCGGCGATACGCTTGTCACCCAGATGTATTTCGCCGATGAGCCAGACAACGCGCGGGACTTCATCCTGAACAGCATCGCCGATCCGGCCCAGCGCAACAGCGTGATCGTGCCGCTTGAGGATGCAGGCGCTGTCGAACCGGGCGCGGTCGCCGGGCAATTCGACATCGTGCTCGCTTAGCCACGTTCGTCGTTGCCGGATTTGATCCGGCAATCCACTTACCAGGTTGATACCTTGCGGTAATGGATGCCCGTGTGCCTCGGGTCGAGCCCGAGAACAGGCAGGCACGAGCATAGTGTTGTGTCGGCTGACAGGTTTTTATGACTTTGGGAGAGCGATTCGGCCGCTTGCGCGAATCGCAGCACACTGTGCTGTCTCCAATCGATGCGCTCCGTGAAACGGCTATCGTGGGAAGCGATGACGAACGGACCCGGCTTCATCCATCTGCGCGTGCATTCGGCTTATTCGCTGCTCGAAGGCGCGCTGCCGATCAAGAAACTGGCTGAGCTGGCGCAGGCTGATGCGCAGCCAGCGCTGGCGATCACCGACCGCAACAACCTGTTCGGCGCGCTGGAGTTTTCCGAGACGCTGGCCGGCGCGGGCGTTCAGCCGATCATCGGCTGCACCCTTTCGGTGAGCTTCGGCGGGAGCGGCAACGGGCGTCCTGATGCCGCGCTGCGCCCGGACGGCGCAATCGCGCTGATCGCCAAGGACGAGACGGGCTACACGAGCCTGATGAAGCTGTCGAGCGCGGCCTATCTCGACCACTGCGAGGATACCGAGCCGTTCGTCACGCTGGGCGATCTTGAGCGCCACGCCGAGGGGCTGATCGCGCTGACCGGGGGGCCGGAAGGCCCGGTTGACGCGGCCCTGCGCGACGGCGACGAAGGACGCGCCAAGCGCCTCTTGGAGCGGCTTGCCGCCATCTATCCCGGCCGCCTCTATGTCGAGCTGCAGCGCCACGGGCTTGCGAGCGAGCGCGCGGTGGAGCCGTCGCTGGTCAAGCTAGCCTACGCGCACGACCTGCCGCTGGTCGCGACCAACCAGTGCTACTTCCCCGCCGAAGAGGATTTCGAGGCGCATGACGCGCTGATCTGCGTCGCTGAAGGCCGCTATGTCGTCGAGGAGGACCGCCGCCGCCTGACGCCGGAGCACCGTTTCAAGACGCGCGCGGAGATGATCAGCCTGTTCTCCGACCTGCCTGAGGCGCTGGAGAACACGGTCGAGATCGCGCGGCGCTGCGCCTTCCGCGTGCGCACGCACCCGCCGATCCTGCCTGCATTCGCTAGCCACGGCGCGGGAAGCGCGGAGGCGCGCAAGACGGCCGAGGACGCCGCGCTGCGCGAGCAGGCCTGGGCGGGGCTTGAGGCGCGGCTGGCCAAACAGGGCTGCGCGCCGGGGCACGAACGCGCGGATTACGAGGCGCGGCTCGAGCACGAGCTGCACGTCATCACCTCGATGAACTTCTCTGGCTATTTCCTGATCGTCGCGGACTTCATCCAGTGGGCAAAGCAGCAGAGCATTCCGGTCGGGCCAGGGCGCGGCTCGGGCGCCGGATCGGCGGTGGCGTGGGCGCTCACCATTACCGACCTTGATCCGCTGCGCCACGGCCTGCTGTTCGAGCGCTTCCTGAACCCGGAACGCGTGTCGATGCCGGACTTCGACATCGACTTCTGCCAGGACCGGCGCGATGAGGTGATCGGCTATGTCCAGCGCAAATACGGCCATGACCGGGTCGCGCAGATCATCACCTTCGGAAAGCTGCAGGCCCGCGCGGTGCTGCGCGATGTCGGGCGCGTGCTGCAGATGCCTTATGGGCAGGTGGACCGGCTGTGTAAGCTGGTGCCGAACAACCCGGCCAACCCGGTGACGCTGCAGCAGGCGATCGACGATGAGCCGAAGCTGCAGGAAGCGCGCGACAGCGAGGAGATCGTCGCGCAACTTCTCGACATCGCGCAGCGGCTGGAAGGGCTTTACCGCCACGCCTCGACGCACGCTGCAGGCGTCGTGATCGGCGACCGGCCGCTGGAAGAGCTGGTGCCGCTGTACCGCGACCCGCGCTCAGCCCTGCCTGTCACGCAGTTCAACATGAAGTGGGTCGAGCCGGCGGGGCTGGTGAAGTTCGACTTTCTCGGCCTCAAGACGCTGACGGTGATCGAGAACGCGCGGCGACTGGTGGAGCAAGCCGGCACGCAACTCGACCTGGATCAGCTGACGCTTGAAGACGCTGCGACTTACGAACTGATCGCGCGCGGCGACACCGTCGGCGTGTTCCAGCTGGAAAGCACGGGCATGCGCGAGGCGCTGCGCAAGCTGAAACCCGACCGCTTCGAGGACATCATCGCGATGGTCTCGCTCTACCGGCCCGGCCCGATGGATAACATCGACCCGTTCATCAACCGCAAATATGGCCGCGAGGAGCCGGATTATCTCCATCCGCTGATCGAGCCGATCCTGAAAGAGACCTACGGGGTCATCATCTATCAGGAGCAGGTAATGCAGATCGCGCAGGAGCTTTCGGGCTACTCCCTGGGCGAAGCCGACCTGCTGCGCCGCGCCATGGGCAAGAAGATCAAGGCGGAGATGGACAAGCAGCGCGAGCGCTTCATCTCCGGCGCGGTCGAGCGCGGCGTGGAGAAGGCGCGGGCCGCGCACATTTTCGAGCTTGTGGCGAAGTTCGCGGGTTATGGCTTCAACAAGTCCCACGCGGCGGCTTATGCGCTGCTCGCCTACCAAACGG
>CAZYUT010000053.1:0-12845 GCA_964650735.1 uncultured Hyphomicrobiaceae bacterium | reverse complement strand
TTGCGCGGACCTCCTCGGGCAGTTGCGCTTCTGCGGCCGAGACGCGGTTCTGCACATTGACGGTTGCGATGTCCGGGTCGGTGCCGACCGCGAAGGTGACGGTCAGCCGGTAACTTCCGTCCGCGCCGCTGGTCGAGGACATGTAGATCATGTCGTCAACGCCGATGATCTGCTGCTCAATCGGTTGTGCGACGGTCGATTCGACCACATCCGCGCCCGCGCCGGGGAAGTTCGCGGTCACAGTGACTTGCGGCGGGACGATTTCCGGGAACTGCGCGACCGGCAGGCGTGTCAGGGCGATCAGCCCGGCGATTGTGAGCACGATAGAGATGACCGCCGCGAGCCGGGGGCGATCAATAAAAACCCCTGAAATCATGCGGCTAGCCGCCTGCGGCCGGCGCGGCGTCAACGGCGATGCCTGGCCGCACCTTGTTGACGCCCTCGGTAATCACCTGTTCCCCCTCTTCAAGGCCAGACGCGATCACTGCGCGGCCGTTGGTGGTCCGCGAGACTTCGACGCGCCGGCGCTCTACCCGTGACTCGGCGTCCACAACAAGCACGAACGCCCCCTCCTGATCCCGTTGCACTGCGCGCCGCGGCACGCTCAGCACGAGCTGCTGTTCACCGGCTTCCAGCATCACGGTCACGAGCGCCCCGTCGGGCAGCACGCCGTCCGGGTTGTCGAAGCGCGCGCGGACCGTCACCGTATCGGTGCCCTGATCAACCTTTGTGTCGATGAAGTCGATCTCGCCTTCGCGCGGGTAAGTCGTGCCATCTGGCAGCGTAAGTTCAACGCGCGGGGTCGCGATCCTTGCGCCCTCGGCGCGCTGGCGGCGAAACTGCAATACTTGCGCGGTTGCAACGGGGAATGAAACGTGCATTGGGTCGAGCCGCGTGAGCGTGGTGAGCGCGCCAGCCTCCGGGCTGACGAAGGCGCCGACATCGACATTGCTCAATCCGGCTATGCCTTCGAAGGGGGCGGTGACCGTGGTGTAGGACAGGTCGAGCCTGGCTTGGGCGAGCAGCCCTTTGAGCCGCTGCAATTCGCCCTGCGACCGGCCCAGTTCCGCCTGCGCAATATCGAGTTGCGCCTGCGGTCCAGTGCCACGCTCGACCAGGGTCTGCTGCCGATCACGCTGGATTTTCGCGAGTTCAAGCTGCGCCTGTGCGGCGCTGATCGAGCCTTCGGTCTGCTGGACGGCGGCCTTGTAGGCGTCATCTTCGATGCGGTAGAGGATCGCCCCGGCCTCAACCCGGTTGCCCTCGGTGAAGACCACCTCTTCGACGAAACCGGAAACGCGCGCGCGTATGTCCACGCGCTGGATCGCCCGCAAGCGCCCGGTGAATGTCGCGCGCTCGCGCAGATCCTCCATCTCGGCAGGTGCGACTATGACGGCCGGAGCCGTTGGCGCGGCGTCTTGCGCCAGGGCTGGGGCTGCGGCTGAAGCGATCAGGAGAAGTGCGAGGGCACCGGCCAGCGCTGTGCTGGCGTTGTCGTGGCCTGCGGACAGCATGGCCAACTCTCCACTCATGGGGTGATGCGCGGCGCGCTGACGTCGATCAGCTGGATGCTACGGAAAATTGCATAACGATGTGTTGATGCGCGCCAAGCGTGCGTCATTCCGCGAGGTGGCGGCTAGGGATCAGCATCCCTGCCGGTGTGCCGGTTCGGCCTGTCCTTCCGGCGATTGAGCGCGCCCTCCGCAATGTAGCGCAGAAGCGCGACGAAGAGACCAAGACCCAGCAGGATGTAGACGATCGTGAAGGCCTTGCCGAGGAATGTTTGGGGCGCAAAGTCGCCATAGCCGACGGTGGCTAGCGTGATGACCGTAAAGTAAAGCGCGTCGAACCAGTGCCACCCTTCGACCAGCGAATAGAAAACCGTGCCGCCGCCCACAAGCATCAGGATGAGGACCGCGATATTGCGAAACTCGGGGTTGCCCCATTGAACTGCGATCGACTGCAGCAGGTGTTGCAAGGTCAAAAAGAATGACAGCATTCGTTTCCTTTCGCTGCCAACGGCGCGCCGCGAACCCGTTGGACGGATGGAAGGATTAGAGCACTTTCAGCAAAAGTGGGCACCGGTTTTGCGTCAGGAGCCAAGGGCGGGCGCGAAGCGACCAAAGTGCGACAAAACAAGAACTTAGAGCCTGTTCAGCGATTCGGATTTCGTTGAACAGGCTCTAGTGCCGGGCGACGAGGATCTCGGCCTGGCTCTCGTTGTGGGACACCGCGGGGCAGCCGGCTCATCTTTTTGCCAACGAAACTAATAACGCCATAATTTTCTCTCCTATCTTGTAATAACTGCTATTACGGTTGCGCTCCAGCCGCTTCGGCATGCAGAGATAAGGTCAAATTTCACACGGACACAGGCAGTTCGCTGCGCGACCGCCAGAGCCTGGCGCATAGGTCGGCGAGAGTTTTGGCGGCGGTCGCCCAAGCGTTGTCATTGGCTGAATAAGGGGAGGTCGCTGTGACACAAGAAGGACGCAGGAATTGTTCCCATCCAAATGCTTCGCGAGGGACGGAGCGCCGCGCGGCCGCGCAGCACGGTTCGTGCCTGGCAATCGCCAGCGTCCTCGGTATTCTTGCAACTCAGGGGACTGCGCTGGCTGAGGCCTCTGCGCAGGTCGAGCGCGCCGCCCGGCTGGTCGAAGGCGAGGATATAGCCATTCAAGGCCAGCGCATTGCGCAGAACGTCAATAGCGGCTTTGCGGTTGGTGACATCTCCGGGCCGGCGAATTCGCCGATCCCGGTTCGCGTACAGCTGCCGGACGTCAATGACGGGGTTTACAACTTTCTTGTCTTTCAGAATCTGCCAAGTGAATTCGAGATGTCCGCCGGGTTTCCGGTCGAAGACCGGTGGGTGGTGCCGGTGGACGAAGTGGGCGATCTGACGGTCACAGCTCCAGACGGGTTCAGCGGGTCTTTCAATCTGGAAATCAAGCTGCGGATTGGCGGCACCGAGCAGTCGGAGACCCGCACGGTCGCCGTGAACATTGCAGGGTCTGGATCGAACGAGCGCACGGCTCAGGCCGGCGCTACGACCGGATCAACCGATGGGCTCTCGCCCGAGACGGAAGCAGCAATGATCCAGCGGGCCGAAGCCATGCTTCAAACGCGCGATGTCTCCGGTGCGCGCAACATCTACATGTTTATGGTCAGAAAAGGCAGTGGCCAGGCCGCCTTCGGCCTCGCGCGCACCTATGATCCAGCCTATGTCGAAGAAATCGGCGTGGCAGGTATGAATGCTGCCGATCTGGAAGAGGCGAAGAAATGGTATGAGCGTGCAGCGCTCCTGGGTCATAAGGAAGCGCAGGAGCGCTTGAAGGTTTTGGCGGCGGGGGGTTGACCCCCGCCAACCGATGATGGGTGAGTGCAGAATTTACTGTTGCTGCACCCATTCGGTGAAGCGGCGGTAAAGCTCGCCAATCTCCTGCTCGCTCATGTTCTCACCTGCGACGCTCTTTACGAACGCGGCGAACATCTGGCGCTCATCCTGGCCTTCCTGCTGACGCCTCTGCGCCATTATCTGACGCAGCTTCTGTTCGGCCGGCGCGAAACGCTGCCAGCCGGGCACTTCGGCGGCCAAGTTGACCTCTTTCCACTTGCTGTGGCGGGACGGCTCGAGGAACTCTTCGAAATTGTCGAAGAAGGCGCTTACGAATTGCTCCAGCTTGGCGTAGCGGTCCGTATCCGACTTCCAGTTGTACACGGCCAGCACCTCGCCAACCGCAAGGGTCGGGACGACTTCGCCCTCGGCGATCAAATTCGGATAGCTTGCGGCGGTGAACTCAGAGGGAATGTAGTACTGAGCCAACTCCGGCGTGAACTCCAGCGGGATAAGATGCAGTCCCTGCTCCTTGGTGAGTTCAGCGATCGCGTCGGACGGTTTGCCGGTAACGCTGAACATCGCGTCGATCTCGCCGGTCTGCAGCTTCTTCAGCGCATCGTCGCGGTCATGGAAGACGGGTTGGACTTCGACGCCTGCGAGGCCCAGCACGGTGCTGCCAGTGATCAACTCGCCGGAGCCTTCCTCGCCGAAGCTGACGGTTTTGCCCTGCAAATCCGCCAAAGTTTCGATGCCGCGGCGGGCGATCAGGTGGACCTCGCTATTATGCAATTTCGTGATGTAGCGGATGCGCCCGTCGACATCCTGATGCAGGTTGTTCCGCTTGATGTAGGCCAGCGCGTCCGCCTGGACGATGCTCATATCGATACCCTCAAGATAGAGGACATCGGCCATCCCTTGCAACGATCCGACACCGAGGATCGGAAGAATGCGCATGGTGCCGCCATCGTTCAATATCTTGGCCATGTCGGAGGCCAGTTCGGTGCATGTGCAGCCGGCGCCCTTGGTGATCAGACGCACGGTGCCCGCATTGACCTGCTGGCGCCACTCACTCGGGCTCAACCGCTGAAAGCCGGTGTCCTGCGCCGCTGCGTCAAACGCAGTCACCCAGGCGGAGGCCGCGAGCGCCGTGCTTAATGCTAGCGCCGCGACCACCTTCCGTAACCCACATTTCATCATTTCTACCTCCCACTCGATTGCTCAAATCTTCACCCGGTGAATTCTGGACACCGCAGACGTTGCTAACCGTGATTGCGCGAGCGATGAATTTTTACCGCATGGTCCAAAAACAAGACATCAGTGGGGCAGACATACTGATTTTTGCGCGCGCTTTACAAGTCATTTTAAATGATGGCCGCGAACCGTGGCTGCGATGCAGTGCGTGGCCGCCCTGTTGACCCCAGGCGTCTGGACCATGCCGGAGCCGTGAGGTTGCGCTTGGGCATTCACGGCCGCGTCACGGACGGCTTGCCCCTACTTGCTCCGCTGCGCGCCTGCCGGACCTGATTCACATTGGGAAGCTCTTGAGCGTTCAGCCGCTGTTGCGCAGGCCGGCGGCGATGCCGTTGATGGTGAGCTGGATACCGCGCAGGATTTTCGGGTCGTCAACGCCCGATCGGTGCTTGCGCAGCAGGTCGATCTGCAAGTGATTGAGTGGGTCGATGTAGGGGAAACGGTTACGGATCGACCGCTCCAGCATCGGATTGTCGGCCAGCAGACGGTCGTGACCGGTGATTGACAGGATCGCATCGACCGAACGTGCATGTTCGGCCTCGATCTGCTGAAAGATGTGCTCCCGTAAGCTCGCATCCTCGACCAGCTCGGCGTAGCAGCGCGCGATCGCCATATCCGCTTTGGCCAGCACCATATCGATGTTGGAAATCTGCGTCCGGAAGAACGGCGCGGTCTCATGGATATCGCGCAAGATGTCCATACCGTTGGAGGGATGTTGTTCGCACCAGCGCGCGACGGCCGTGCCGAAGCCGTACCAGCCCGGCAGCATCACCCGGCTCTGCGACCAGCTGAAAACCCACGGAATCGCGCGCAGATCTTCGATACGTCCGAGGTTTTTTCGGGAGGCTGGGCGCGAGCCGATGTTGAGCGTCGCGATTTCGTTGATGACCGTGGAGTGCCAAAAATACTCAGCGAACCCTGGCGTTTCGTAAACCAGCGCCCGGTAAGCCTGGAACGCCGCCTGCGACAGGCTCTCCATCACGTCGCGGGCCTGAGGCAGCGACGGTGCCGAGCGCGAAATGCTATTGGCTGCTGCGCCGCGGGGCAAGGAGCCTTCGAGGTTCGCCGCAACAAGAATTTCAAGGTTGCGGCGGCCCAAATGCGGGTTGGTGTACTTGCTGGAGATGATCTCGCCCTGTTCGGTCATGCGGAACTGGCCGTTTACCGCACCCTCGGGTTGAGCGAGGATCGCCTCGTAGCTCGGCCCGCCGCCGCGGCCCACCGCGCCGCCGCGCCCGTGGAACAACCGCAGCCGCACGCCGCGCTTGCCGAACAGGTCGATCAGCTTCTCCTCGGCCTTGTGCAGCTCCCAGCCGGAGGTGAAGTAACCGCCATCCTTGTTGCTGTCGGAATAGCCGAGCATGACCTCTTGCACGTTGCCGCGCGCTTGGAGCAGCCGCCGGTATACCGGCAACGCCAGCAGCCGGTCCATGATGCCGGTGCAGTTGCGCAGATCGGCGATGGTCTCGAACAGCGGGACGATTTGGAGGCCCGGCGCGGTCGCGGGCGAAAGCAGTCCCGTCTCTTTGAGGAGCACCGCGAGTTCCAGCAGGTCAGACACCGACTCGGTGTTGGAGACGATGGATGTGGTGATCGCTGACGGGCCCAGCCGTGCGCGCCCGTCCGCCGCGCAGTCGAAAATCGCCAGCTCGCGCTTCGTGACCTCCGAATAATCCCAGTCGCGGCGCACCAGCGGGCGCGGCTCCTGCAATTCCTGGCAGAGCATCTCGATCCGCGCGTCCTCGTCGAGCGCTGCATAGTCCAGATCAGGGCGCACGGCAGCGAACAGTTCCGCGATGACCTGCTCGTGAACCGCGGAATTCTGCCGCAGATCGAGGCGCGCCAGGTGGAAGCCGAAGCAGCGCACCGCCCGGCGCAGATAGCGCAGGCGCCCACGGGTCAGGCGGCCCGAGCCGTTTGCCAGCAGCGAGGCGTGGATCATGTTGAGGTCCGAGGCGAAGTCGCGTGCCTGCCCGTAGGCTGGCTGGTCGTTTCCCTGCTGGGGCGTCTGGCCGAGCAGCCGGGCCTCTGTCGCGGCGAGCCGCTTGCGGATTACGATGATGGCACGGCGGTAGGGCTCGACGCCCAGATGCACATTGTCCTCGCCGTACTGGTTGGCAAGCGCGGCCAATTCGGGCGACACGTTAACGAGCCGGCTGGATAGCGACAACTCGCCCTCCAGCTTTTCCAGTTCGGAGTGATAATAACCGATGACCTTGCGCGCATGCCGGTCCAGCGTCTCGCGCAGAATATCTTCGGTTACGAAGGGATTGCCGTCCCGGTCGCCGCCGATCCAGCTGCCGATACGCAGAAGGCACGACAGATCGCGGTCATCCTCTCGCGGTGGAAGGCCGGCATGCCGGTGCGTCTCCTGTAGGGCATGGCCCCGGCGGATCGTGTTGATCTGATCGCTCAGCGACTCGTGCAGCCGCGGCACCTCCTTGAAGAAGGTGTAGTCGTAATAGCTGAGGCCATTCTCGACCTCGTCCAGCACGGTCAGCTTGGTCTGGCGCAGAAGGTTGGTCTGCCACAGGCCCAGAACCGCGCGGCGCAGCTTGTCGAGGATTTCCTGATGCTCCTCACCGGTCCAACCGCCGCGGTCAAGCTTGTCGAGCAGTTCGGCCATTTGCAATTCGCGGCGCATGGTTGATTGCCTGCGCACTTCGGTCGGGTGCGCGGTCAGGACGGGGCTGATAAGGGCGTCGTTTAGAAAGTTGGCGATGTCATCCGCCGTCCAGGCGGCTTCCAGCATCCGGCCGAGCGCGTGGGATACCGAACCAGGCCGCGGCGGTGACCCGGCAATCGCATGCGCGCGCGTTCTGCGAATGTGGTGCTCATCCTCCGCCATGTTGGCGAAGTGCGAGAAGTAGCTGAACGCGCGTGTAACCACGATCGCCTGGTGCGGGTTGAGCGTGCTGACAAGATCGGTCATCTCCGCGCGGCCGCTAGGGTCGTCGCGGCGATAAAAGCGCACAGCGGCCCGGCGAATGTTTTCGATCAGCTCGAACAGCTGTTCGCCTTCTTGCTCGCGGACGGTATCGCCAAGCAGCTTGCCGAGCAGCCGGATATCGTTTTCAAGCGGCCGGTCCTTTTCGGGGCCGGTCATCAGCCGGCTGACCGGGTCATGCACGGCGGCAGCCGTTGTCATGCGCGCCTCCCTCATGCGTGGGCGCGCGACGGCTTTGGCCATCGCGCAACTGGTGTTTCGCCGCATCGCAGGCCGCGGCTAGACCAGCACCACGTTGTGAGCCTTTTCCAATTCTGGCAAGAGGCGCCGCGCCGCCGAACGCGTGATCCCCGCGCCCGCGATCGTCTCGAACCATAGCGCGTGGGCCAACGCCATCTGGTTGATCTCGACTGCTGCCGGATCGGCGATGATTGCCGCGTGCGGCCGCATGGCGTTCAACGTGGTGCTGTCGACCCGGAAGCCGGGCTGAACGTCGACCGCCACGACAACGTCGGCGACCGACACGAGCGTCTCGACATCCTCCGCGAGGCGATAGCCATGTCCGTTCGCGACGCGCCGTGAATGGTCGTCCATGGCGGTGCAACTGATGGCCATCCCGAACACCGTGCGCAGCCGGTCGGCAAGGGCGCTATGCGTTGCGGAAGGTCCGGCAATGCCCAAACGCAGACCACGCACACTGTGCGCGGATTCGGGCAGGCTGGCGGCGCCCGAGGACGCGCGGGCAGCGTGAATCCGGGGCGCGAGCTGGATGATGGCCCCGATAATGCGGTCCGCGCCGGTGTCCAGCGTCGCTTCTTCATCCGCGTATGCGCTGAGCGCCGCGGCGTCGGAGAACATCGTCGCGGGCTGGCGCGGCGTGAGCGCGATGCTGGCTGCATCCGCGCCGATCTGATGTCTGATGGAAGCCATGCTGGTCTCTCCTAAGCGGCTTCGGCCAGGACACCGGCGACGGTCGTGCCAATGTCTGAAGGGTGTTCAACAATGGTTACGCCCACCTCGCGCAGGATCTCGACCTTCTCGCTGGCGCTCTCGCCAAAGGCCGAGATGATCGCGCCGGCATGGCCCATCCGCTTGCCCTTGGGCGCGCTGAGTCCGGCGACATAAGCGATCACCGGCTTGGTCATGTGCTCCTGGATAAAGCGCGCTGCGTCGGCCTCCTGCGGTCCGCCGATCTCGCCAATCATCATCACAGCGTGGGTGTCCGGGTCTTCCTCGAAAAGCTCAAGAATGTCGCGGAACGAGCTGCCATTGATCGGATCGCCGCCGATGCCGACGCTGGTGGAGACGCCGATGCCCAGCTCCTTCATCTGCGACGCCGCCTCGTAGCCGAGTGTGCCGGAGCGCCCGACAATCCCGACATGGCCTGGCTTGTAGATGTGGCCGGGCATGATCCCCAATAGCGCCTTGCCGGGGCTGATGACGCCCGCGCAGTTAGGACCGATCAGGCGCATTTTCCGGTCCTGGCGGTAGCGGCGCATGAACCGCTTGACCTGCATCATGTCCTGCGCGGCGATGCCATCGGTGATGGCCACGCACAGCGAGATGCTCGCGTCGGCAGCTTCCTGAATGCTGTCGGCGGCGAAGGGCGGCGGCACGATGACGATGCTGGCGGTTGCGCCGGTCGCTGCGACGGCTTCCTTGGCGGTGTCGAAGACAGGCACGCCGCAGGCTTGCGTGCCGCCCTTGCCGGGCACAACGCCGCCCACGACATTCGTGCCGTAGTCTATCATCTCCTGGGTATGAAACCCGGCGATGCGTCCGGTGATGCCTTGCACCAGCACGCGGGTGTCGCCGTCAATGAGAATGCTCATGCTGCGTCCTCCGCGCTTCCGGCTTGGGCCTTGTGGTTCTTCCAGGCGGTCACCACCCGTTCGGCGGCCTCGGCGAGCGTCGAAGCCCGGATAATTGGCAGCCCGCTGCGCGCGAGGATTTGGCGGCCTTCCTTGACGTTGGTACCGGCGAGGCGGACCACGACCGGGATGTCGATCGGTGCCGCCTCCAGCGCCTGCACGACGCCCTCGGCGACCCAGTCGCAGCGGTTGATGCCCGCGAAAATGTTGACCAGCACGGCCTCGACGTTCTGGTCCGAGCGCACCAGCCGGAACGCCTTGGCGACCCGGTCGGGCGATGCGCCGCCGCCGATATCGAGGAAGTTGGCGGGCTGTCCGCCGGCGAGCTGGATCATGTCCATGGTCGCCATAGCAAGGCCTGCGCCGTTCACGATGCAGCCGATGTTCCCATCGAGCCCGACATAGCTCAGCCCGCGGTCGGCGGCCTGCATCTCGCGTGTGTCTTCCTGCGTCTTGTCGCGCAGCTCAGAGATTTCCGGCCGGCGATAGAGGGCGTTGTCGTCAAAGGACAGCTTGGCGTCGAGCGCGACGATGCCGCCGTCCGCCAGCTCGCCCAGCGGATTGAGTTCCAGCATAGTGGCGTCCATGTCGCGGAACGCCCGGTAGCAGCCGCGCAGGATGCGCACGGCGTCCTGGATTTGGGACGGCGCGAATTTCAGCGAAAAGGCGATCTCGCGGGCCTGGAAATCCAGCAACCCGACCGCCGGGTCGATGGTCGTGCGGATGATCGAGTCGGGCTGTTCCGCCGCGATCTCTTCGATCTCCATGCCGCCCTGACGCGAAGCGACCACCATGATCCGCTCGGAGGCGCGATCAAGCACGAGGCCCAGATACAGCTCGCGCCGGATGTCCACCGCCTCCTCGACATAAACGCGATAGACGACCTTGCCCGCTGGCCCGGTCTGCTCGGTGACGAGGCGCTGGCCGAAAAGTGCGTTGGCCGCATCGAAAACCGCGCTTTCGCTGGTGCAGATCTTGACGCCGCCAGCCTTGCCGCGGCCGCCAGAGTGGATTTGCGCCTTGACCACCCACTTGTTCCCGCCAATTTCATGGGCGTGATAGGCGGCCTGCTCCGGGCTGTAGGCCAGCCCGCCCTTCGGCGACGGCACGCCGAAGCGAGCCAGAATCTCTTTTGTCTGGTATTCGTGAATATCCACGGCGATGCGCCCTTCGACGTTTGTTATGGCACGCCGTTCGAGGCCGGGCTTGGACAGGTCAGACCAGTACAGTTGCTCTGCCGTGCCCGAGGCTCGATCCTTGTGCTTGGTTTCCTCCCGATTGGCGACCTGTTGTGCTTTTGTGCCGCCCAACTTGAAGCCTAGAGCACAAAACTGTTTCGCCACACACCCAAATCACCTTCTTTCGAATAGCCGGGAGGGTGGGTTTTGACTCACCCGCATGGGTGGTTTACGCTTTTCGCATACTTCCAAGCCACTCTTCTGGGCAGGTGTCGCGATGACCCCGGCAACCGATCGAAGCACAGCACGTCTGACCACCGATATTGTTCTCGCCGACCCGAACTCGCTCATGCTCGGCGCTCTTTCGGAATATTTCGAGAATGATCCGCGCTTCAGCCTTGTCGCCACGGCCCGCTCCGCGGAGGCGTTCATCGAGCTTGTGCTGCAAACCCAGGCGCGCGTCGGCGTCATCGACTGGGCGCTGCCGCAGATGGGCGGGGCCAAGCTGCTCGAAATCCTGCGGTCGTACGAGACCGCGCCGCGAATTGTCGTCTATGGCGTCGAGCATGGCGCCAGCGTCGCCCGTCAGGCGATGGCTGCGGGCGCAGCCGGGTTTTGCGCGCGGGACGAGGCGCCGGAGCGGATGCTCAACGTTGTGCACGATGTCGCTCAGGGGCAAATGGTGTTCCCGTTTCTCGACGTGCGCGAACTGGGCCGAAACCCGCTGGACGCCCTTACCGAACGGGAGCGCCGCCTGGTCGAACTGCTCGCGCAAGGCCTGAGCAACAAGGAACTGGCGCGCGACCTAGGCATCTCTCTGAACACGGTGAAGTTTCATCTGCGCAATATCTTCGAGAAGCTATCGGTTCGCAGCCGCACCCAGGCCCTCGCGCTCTACTACGCCTCGGGCGAGGCGCCGCCACCTGCGAGGGACAGCCATTGAGCGCTTCGCGTGAATACATCTGGACAACTTTCGCTTGACAGGACCCGTTACGGCCCGCCTCCTTTTTTCGAGGAAACGCCGTCCGCGAGGGAGAAACGCATGAGCTTCACGTTGATCGAGCAGGCGCCTGCGCGCCTGAACCGTAGCGAACTGGCCGTACCAGGCAGCCAGCCGCAATTTTTCGAGAAGGCTGCGGCTTCCGCTGCGGACGTTGTCTTTCTCGACCTGGAAGACGCGGTCGCGCCGCAGGACAAGGAGCAGGCGCGCAAGAACATCATCCAGGCGCTGCATGACATCGACTGGCGCGGCAAGACCATGTCCGTGCGCATCAACGGGCTGGACACGCATTACATGTACCGCGATGTGGTGGAGGTTGTTGAGCAGGCGGGCGACAAGCTGGACCTCATCATGATCCCGAAGGTCGGTACGGCGGCGGACGTTTATGCGGTGGACATGCTGGTCACGCAGATCGAGCAGGCGAAGGGCTTCACCAAGCGGATCGGCTTCGAGCACATCATCGAGACCGCGCTGGGGATGCAGAACGTCTCGGAGATCGCGAGGGCCAGCAAGCGCAACGAGTCGCTGCATTTCGGCGTGGCTGACTATGCGGCCTCGACGCGGGCGCGCACGACGAACATCGGCGGCGCGAACCCGGATTACGCGGTGCTGACCGATGCGGTGGATGGCGGCGCGCGTGAAAGCCATTGGGGCGACATGTGGCACTATGCGATTGCGCGCATGGTTGTGGCGGCGCGGGCGAACGGCCTGCGGCCGATCGACGGCCCATTCGGCGATTTCTCCGACCCTGACGGCTATCTTGCGGCGGCCAGGCGTGCGGCGGTGCTGGGCTGCGAGGGCAAATGGGCAATCCACCCGTCGCAGATCGAGCTGGCCAACCAGGTGATGAGCCCCGGCGCGGAGGAAATCGAACGGGCCCACCGCATCCTCGCGGCGATGCGCGAAGCCGAGGCGCAGGGCAAGGGGGCGGTTTCGCTGGACGGGCGGCTGATCGACTACGCCTCGATCCGGCAGGCGGAAGTGCTGGTTGAGAAGGCAAAAGCAATCGAAAGCCTGGCGTAAGCCTGGAGCGATATTTCGGCGGGCGGCGGGAGCGGGATCCAGAGGCTTGTACCCTGCTGATCACCCCCCGCCAATCCGACCGCTGTCGCGGAAGCAGATGGCCTATCCCAGTTGCGGATTTGAGCGTAAAGACGTTGAACTGTGTGATTGGAGCGAGGCGAAGCCTGCAGCCGATCCAGACGCTTCTCCGGGCGCTACCACTTCAGTTTGCGAACCAGCCCGACGCTGAAGATATCTGCCT
>CAZYUT010000052.1:0-13065 GCA_964650735.1 uncultured Hyphomicrobiaceae bacterium | reverse complement strand
GCTGACCAGGCTCTGAGTTCTTGTTTTGTCGCACTTTGGTCGCTTCGCGCCCGCCTTTGGCTCCTGATGCAAAACCGGTGCCCATCCCGGATCAAGTCCGGGACAGGCTTTTGCTGAAAGTGCTCTAGAGTGCCAGATATTGCTGGCGCAAGTCATTGTTGTCGATCACCTCCTGCGCCGTGCCGTCGAACACAACCTGCCCCATGTCGAGGATGATGCAACGGTCGGCCAAATGCAGCGCCGCGATCGCGTTCTGCTCCACGATCACGGTTGTGATGCCCAGCTTTTTGATATCTTCCAGGATGCGCTCAATCTCCTGGACGATCACGGGCGCCAGACCCTCATAAGGCTCGTCCAGCAGCAGCAGCTTGATGTCCTGGGCAAGCGCCCGCGCGATTGCCAGCATCTGCTGCTCGCCGCCGGAGAGCGTCACGCCTTCTTGCCAGCGGCGCTCGCCAAGGCGCGGGAAGCTTTCGTAGATGCGCTCGAAGCTCCAGCCATGTGGCGCGGAGATCGTCGCCAGCTTCAGGTTTTCCTCAACCGTCAGGCCCGGAATGATCCGGCGATCCTCCGGTACCAGCGCAACGCCCTCGCGGGATGCCTCGTGGGCGCGCATCTCGTGCAGCGGCTTGTGGTCCAGCCAGATTTCGCCGTGCTTGAGTTGAGGGCTATCCAGGCGCGCGATCGTGCGGAGCGTCGAAGTCTTGCCGGCCCCGTTGCGGCCCAGCAAGGCGAGAATTTCGCCCTCGCGGATGTCAAAGCTCACGCCTTGGACGATGTAGCTTTCGCCGTAATAGGAATGCAGCTCCCACGCGGAAAAGTAGGCGCGCTGGCCGCCTACCGATTTGACCGGTTCAACAGCCGGGGCATGCTGCTTGGCGAAATCGACGCCGAGAGTTGCGGTTTGATCGCTCATAGATGGGCTCCTCCGAGATAGGCTTCCTGCACCTTTGGGTCGCCCTTGATGGCGGCCGGCTCGCCTTCGACAAGCACGGTTCCCTGGGCCATCACGGAAATTTTCTGCGCCAGAGAGAAAACGACATGCATGTCATGCTCGATGACGACTTTGGTGATCCGGCGTTCGCCAATATGCTTGAGCAGGTCGATGGTGGCATTGGTATCGGCGCGGGACATTCCGGCTGTCGGCTCGTCGAGCAGCAACAGCTTGGGTTGCTGGACCAGGCACATCGCCAGTTCCAGCCGCCGTTTGTCGCCTCGCGAAAGGCTGCCGGCCGTCATGTCCTTCAGCTTGATCAGGCCAACCTCCTCCAACACATGCTCCGCCTCTTCAACGATCTGCCGCTGATGATCGGTGCGCTGCCATGCATGGAAGTGGAAGGCCCCATGGCTGTGAGACAGCGCCGGGACGATCACGTTATCGATCAGCGTCAGATCGGGGAATATCTCAGGCGTCTGAAAGACGCGCGAGATGCCGAATTGGTTGATCTCGTGCGGGCGGAGGCCAAGAACCGACTGACCGTTGAAGGTGATGCTCCCGGTATCTGGAAGCAACTTTCCAACGATGCAGTTCAAAAGGGTCGACTTCCCCGCACCGTTCGGTCCAATAATGGCGTGGACGCTGCCTGCCTCAACGGTGAGATTGACGTCGCGCAGGGCCTGCACGCCGCCAAAGCTCTTGTTGACGTTCCTGATTTCTAGGGTCGCCACAACACGTCTCCCTACTCTGCAGGCTGAGCTTGCGCTGCCGGAGCGCGCTCGCTCTTGCCATCGTCGGGCGGACGGCGGAACAGTCTGGCGAGCCGGCTGAAGCCTTCCATCAGGCCGCCCGGCAGAAAGATCACAACGAGCATGAACATCACGCCAAGGGTAAGCAGCCAGCCGTCACCGACAAACAGCTGGGCCACCGTGACGGCCGCGTTCTGCAGACCGTCAGGTAGAAAACCAAACATCTCGTTGAGGTCGCTCTCGTTCAGGCGCGAGAAGATGTTCTCGAAATACTTGATCATGCCAGCTCCCAGCAGCGGCCCGAGCAGCGTTCCGGCCCCTCCGAGAATGGTCATGAGCACAACCTCGCCGCTGGCGGTCCAGAACATCCGGTCGGCTCCCGCGAGCGGGTCCACCGCCACCATCAGGCCGCCAGCCAGCCCCGCATACATGCCGGAAATCACGAAGACGACCAGCATGTAAGGCTTCGTATTGATGCCGAGGTAGTTGAGACGTGTCTGATTCGACTTCACGGCGCGCAGCGTCATGCCAAACGGCGAGCGGAAGATGCGGATCGAAATGTAAAAGGCGATCAGCATCATGAGGGCGCAGAAGTAGTAGCCGAAGTTGAACGTGAACAGCCAGCCGCCTGCGGCGAGCTCGAACCCATCCCGCATCGTCACGCCGAACAGATTTGTCGGCGGGATCGTGCCCGCTGCGTTTGGGCCCTCCAGGATGCGTGGATCAGCAAGCGAGAGTTGCAAGCCGGTTTCACCCGCGGTGATCGGGGTAAGCACTGAATAAGCGAGCGCAAAGGACATTTGCGCGAAGGCCAAGGTCAGGATCGCGAAGTAAATGCCCGCGCGGCGGAGGCATATATAGCCGATGACGACCGAGAAGATGCCGGCCACGATGATCGAGGCGGCGATTGCTGGCAGGACGTTCACTGTCAGCAGCTTCATCATCCACACGCCAGCGTATGAACCGACGCCGAGGAAGGCGGCATGGCCAAACGACAGATAGCCGGTCAGACCGAACAGCAGGTTGAAGCCCAGCGCGAAGATTCCGAAGATGACGAAGCGCTGCAACAGGTCGGGATAACCCGCGTTAAAGCGCGCCAGCCCGGAGTCCTGGGGGAACGGATTGAGGAGGAACGGTGCAAGAATGACAAGCACCACCACGAACAGGAAGAGATACAGATCCGTCCGCTGCAAGCCGAGCATGAGTGTCACTCCTCCATAACGCCCTTGCGGCCCATGAGACCGCGCGGGCGCACGAGCAGCACGATGATCGCAACGAGATAGATGATCACCTGGTTAATGCCAGGGATCAGGTCGATCACCGCAGCCATCGACGCAAAGCTTTCAAGAATGCCGAGCAGGAACCCGGCCAACACAGCCCCCGGGAGGCTGCCCATGCCGCCGACAACGACGACAACGAAGCTGAGCACGAGGAAGTTCATCCCCATGTTGTAGTTCGGCGAAACGATCGGTGTGTACATCACGCCCGCGAGCCCCGCGACAATCGCCGCAATGGCGAACATGATCGTGAAGCGCTGACCGATATTGATACCCAATAGTCCGACCGTCTCCCGGTCCGCCATGCCTGCCCGCACCACCATGCCGAATGTGGTATACCGGAGGAAGGCGAACACAGCGCCAATAATGACGAGGGCAAAGCAGAAATAAATCAGCCGCCAGTACGGGTACATGATTGTGCGCGGATCAAAACCGACGAGAACGCCAAAGTCGAACGAGCCCTCGAAAGCGTCCGGCGCGGGCATGGGGATCGGATTCGCGCCATAGAAATACTTGATGATCTGCTGCAACACGATGGCGAGGCCGAAGGTCACCAGAATCTGGTCGGCATGAGGACGCTTGTAGAAATGCTTGATGAGGCCCCGTTCCATTGCAAGGCCGATGAGCGCCATGACGGGAATAGCGAAAATAATGGAGAGCGGTACGGACCAATCTATCAGGAAGCCGCCCACTGCTTCGCCGAACCACGCCTCTACATAGGGGGTTTGCACCCTGAGAGGATTCCCGAGGAAGTCAGTTCGCGTCGGGTCGATCGTCTCGAAAGAGGCCGTGAACAGCGAGCTAATCGTGACGGCGCAGAAGGCCCCCAGCGCGAAGAGCGCGCCGTGCGCGAAGTTGACGACGCCGAGGGTGCCGAAGATCAAGGTCAGCCCCAAGGCGATCAGCGCGTACGCCGACCCTTTGTCGAGGCCGTTAAGAATTTGCAGGAGTATCGCGTCCATCGCATCCACCATCGCGATTGTTGTCTCCCAAGTTGGAAGGAGGGAGACAGTGCCCGAACGGCGGTGCGGCCGGCTCACCCGGCCGCCCCGCCCAATTCGGCATCAGGCGCGATTAGGCTCCCGGGTTGCACTGGCCAAGCTGGCCGCCCGCGAACTGCGGGTGGTCGCCAGCGTACCAGACCTGCTCAACCGGAGTAACCTCGACGACCTCAAGAAGGTCGAATTCCGATTCCGGGTTCTCCTTACCCTTCACAACGAGGACGTCCTTGAAGCACTGGTGGTCGGCGGCGCGGTACAGCGTCGGACCGTTACCGAGACCGTCGAAGACGAAGCCCTTGTTCTCCGGCTTGTCGATGCCCGGCAGGCCATCGCCGGTTTCCAGCGCCTCGACGACCGCGCAGGGGTTGAACGAGCCAGCGCGTTCGACAGCGTCGGCGTACAGCAGCGCCTGGCAGTAGCAGGTATGGGCGGCCTGAGAAGGCGGGAAGCCATACTTGTTGCCGAAGGAGCGGACGAAAGCTTGCGAACCTTCATCCTGCAGCGACCAGTGCCAGTTCGTCGACCCAAAGATCCCTTTAACGTTATCGCCTGCGCCGCGGGCCATGAGACGGCTATAGAGCGGCACAACGATCTGGAAGTCCTTGCCATTGGCTTGCGCTTCGCGAAGGCCAAACTGCACTGCGTTCGTAAGCGAGTTCACCATGTCGCCGCCGTAGTGCACCAGCACCAGCGTATCCGCACCGGACTGGAGGACCGGCGTAATGTAGGCCGAGAAGTCACCCGCGCCCAGCGGTGTTTTCACCTTGCTGACCGTCTCCCAGCCGATCGCCTCGGTCGCTTCCGAGATCGCCTGTTCGGTGGTGTAGCCCCAGTTGTAGTCGGCGGTCAGGTAATAGGCCTTGCGGTCCGCGCCGTAAGCGTTCTTCAGCACGGGCGCCAGCGCAGCGCCGGACATGTAGGAGTTGAAGAAATGACGGAAGCCGTTGGCGCGCTTGTCTTTGCCCGTCGTGTCGTTGGCATGGGTCAGGCCAGCCATGAAGATGATGCCCGCCTCCTGGCAGAGCGACTGAACAGCCACTGCCACACCGGACGATGAGCCGCCGGTGATCATGATTGCGCCGTCTTTCTCGATCATCGACCGGGCCGAGGCGCGCGCGGCATCACTTTTGGTTTGCGTGTCGCCGGTCACGTACTCGACCTTCTTGCCGAGGACGCCCTGTCCGGTGAGTACGGTCGGCGAACCGTCGGCATACTTGAAGGTTTCCAGCATGCCGTTGTCAGCGCCTGTTCCGTTGAGGTGCTCGACAGCCAGCTCATAGGCGCGCAGTTCGTCGGCCCCTTCATCAGCATACGCGCCGGATTGCGGCACGTTGAAGCCGAACGTGACAGCCGAGCCGGCCGGCGCGTTGCGATACTCGTCCGCCCAGGCATTGCGGATGAAGTGGAATGGGCCGGTTCCGGCCAGCGCGATCGCCGCCGTTCCAGCGCCCGCCTTGAGCACGGTACGGCGTGACAGGGTCTTCTTCGTCATGAGCAGTTTCCTCCCTTACGATTGATGGCGGTCGAACGCCGCCAGCGTTATTTTTAAGGCTTATTGAGCAATAAATCATCTGACTGGCAGGCGATATTGGCTAAAAGGTCATTAGACTTTCGTCGCCATTCGCCAACCGCAAAGGCAGATGTCGGTTTCCCGCCCGGCGCCGAATGCGCCGCTCCCTGAGTTTCTCCGGGAAAGATTATCGCGGGAGCAAGCTCTCGCCCATCAGAAATTCGTCGATAGCCCGCGCCGCCTGCCGGCCTTCGCGGATCGCCCAGACAACGAGAGATTGCCCGCGCCGCATGTCGCCCGCCACGAATATCTTATCACGAGATGTTAAATATTTCTGATCGTCGGCCATCACGTTGCCACGCTCGGTGAGCGCGACGCCGAGTTCCGCGACCGGCCCGTCATGGCGCGGATGGACGAACCCCATAGCCAGCAGGACCAGATCGGCGCGCATCTGAAACTCGGTGCCGGGGATCTTCTGCATCTTCTCGTCGACGCGCACGCAATGAAGCTGTTCGACCTTGCCGTTCGAGCCAGTAAACTTCTCGGTCATCACGCTCCAGTCGCGGTGCGCGCCCTCCTCCTGGCTCGACGAAGTGCGCAGCTTCAGCGGCCAGTGCGGCCAGGTCAGCAACTTGTTCTCCTTCTCCGGCGGCTTCGGCATGATCTCGAGCTGCGTCACCGACGCCGCGCCCTGGCGGAACGACGTGCCGATGCAGTCAGAACCGGTGTCGCCGCCGCCGATGACGATAACATGCTTGCCCGTCGCGGTGAGTGGCTCGACGTTGCCAAGAGGCTCGCCTGAGATGCGGCGGTTCTGCTGTGTCAGAAAGTTCATCGCGAAATGGATGCCGTCCAGCTCGCGGCCCGGGATTGGCAGATCGCGCGGATGCTCCGCCCCGCCGGCAAGCAGAACGGCATCATGCTCGCGCGCCAGCTCTTCCGTGCTGATGTCGGTCCCGACCTCGGTGTTGCAGTGGAACGTGACGCCCTCAGCCTCCATCTGCGCGACCCGGCGCTCGACAATGAATTTTTCCATCTTGAAATCCGGGATGCCGTAGCGCATCAGCCCGCCGGGGTGGGCGTTGCGTTCATAGACGTGCACCTCGTGCCCGGCGCGCGCGAGCTGCTGGGCAGCCGCCATTCCGGCGGGACCGGACCCCACGATCGCGATACGCTTGCCGGTCCTGTCAGTGGGCGGCTGCGGCCTCACCCAGCCGGCGTCGAACGCCTTATCGGCAATGGACTTCTCGATCGCCTTGATGCTCACCGGCGTGTCTTCGAGGTTGAGCGTACAAGCAGCTTCGCACGGCGCGGGGCAAATCCGGCCGGTCACCTCCGGGAAGTTGTTGGTGGAGTGCAGGTTGCGCGCCGCCTCCTCCCAGTCGCCGTGATAGACGAGGTCATTCCAGTCCGGGATCTGGTTATTGACCGGGCAGCCGGTATGGCAGTACGGAATGCCGCAATCCATACAGCGCGCGGCCTGGCGCTGCGTCTCGCCTTCAGGCAGCGGCACGATAAATTCGCGGAATGACTTGATGCGCTCTTCCGGCGGCTCATAACCGAGGTCGCGCCGGTCGATTTCCAGAAAGCCCGTAATCTTGCCCATGCATCTATCCCCAACAACTTTCGCCTGATTGCGCAAAACGCCGATTAGCGCACGCCCAGTACAGCCAGAACCGCGTCATTGCGAGCGCAGCAAAGCAATCCAGAGCGCTGGTCTATTCGGCTGGATTGCTTCGGCCCTTGCGAGCCTCGCAATGACGGAAAATATTACCTACTCCGCGCTGCGCATGCCAATCTCGAGAACATCGAGGCCCGTGGTGTCCTCTTCCATCCGCTGCTGCATTTCTTCCAGCGCGCGGCGGTATTCCATCGGCATGACCTTCACGAATTTCGGCCGGTAAGCCTCCCAATTCTCGAGGATGTGCTTGGCCCGCTCCGATGCGGTGTAACGCCGGTGGCTCTCGATCAATGTGCGCAGGCGGCGCTCATCCATCTCGCTGAGGTGATGACCGACCTTCACGACCCCGTGGCGCTGCTCGAGCTGCTCATACTGATGGGTGAAGGTCTTGACCGCCTCGTCCTCCGCCGGGACCGGCTCCAGATCGACCATCGCCAGATTGCAGCGGCGCTCGAAGTCGCCGTCCTCATCCAGCACATAGGCGATGCCGCCCGACATGCCGGCCGCGAAGTTTCGTCCGGTCGGGCCAATGACGACGATAACCCCGCCGGTCATGTATTCGCACCCATGATCGCCCACGCCCTCGACCACCGCCGTTGCGCCGGAGTTGCGCACCGCGAAGCGCTCGCCCGCAATGCCGCGGAAGTAGCATTCGCCGCTGATTGCGCCATAGAGCACCGTGTTGCCGACAATAATGCTTTCCTCGGGCACGATGCCTGAGCGCGGGTTGGGCCGGACGATGAGCTTGCCGCCGGAAAGGCCCTTGCCGACATAGTCGTTGCCGTCGCCGATCAGGTCCAGCGTCAGCCCCGCCGCGCCCCAGGCGCCGAAGCTCTGGCCCGCTGTGCCGTTGAACGTGATCCAGATCGTGTCCTCCGGCAGGCCGTCATGGCCGTACCGCTTCGCGATTTCGCCCGAGAGCATCGCGCCGGTTGTGCGGTCCGTGTTGTGGATCGGCAGTTCCAGCTTGACCGGCTCCTTTCGCTCCAGCGCCGGTTGCGCCAGCTTGATGAGCTTGCGGTCCAGCACGGTCGCCAAGCGGTCCGGCTGCGGGTTGGAGTTGTACCGCTCGCGATCGTTCTTGACGGGCGGCATGTGCAGGAGCTTCGACAGGTCAAGTCCATGCGCCTTCCAGTGATCGACCGCGCTTTTCACATCGATAAATTCAGTCTTGCCGATCATCTCATTGAAGGTGCGGAAGCCCATCGCGGCCATCAGCTCGCGCACTTCCTCGGCCACGAAGAAGAAGTAGTTCACCACATGCTCTGGCTGGCCCTTGAAGCGCTTGCGCAGCACCGGGTCCTGCGTCGCCACACCAACCGGGCAGGTATTCAGGTGGCACTTGCGCATCATAATGCAGCCGATGGCGATCAGCGGCGCGGTGGCAAAGCCGAATTCGTCCGCGCCCAGAAGCGCGCCGATCGCTACGTCGCGGCCGGTGCGGAAGCCGCCGTCAACCTGCACGGCGATGCGGCTGCGAAGGCCCTGCACCACGAGGGTCTGCTGCGTCTCCGCTAGGCCCAGCTCCCACGGGCTGCCAGCGTGCTTGATCGAGGTCAGCGGGCTCGCGCCCGTGCCGCCCTCAAAGCCGGCAATGGTCACATGATCCGCGCCCGCCTTCGACACGCCAGCCGCGACCGTGCCCACGCCGATTTCCGAGCCGAGCTTCACGCTCACCTGCCCTGACGGGTTCACGTTCTTCAGGTCGAAGATGAGTTGCGCCAGGTCCTCGATCGAATAGATATCATGGTGCGGCGGCGGTGAGATCAGGCCCACGCCCGGCGTCGAATGGCGCACCTTGGCGATCGTCGCATCAACCTTGTGCCCCGGAAGCTGGCCGCCTTCGCCGGGCTTTGCGCCCTGCACCATCTTGATCTGCATGGCGTCCGAGTTGACGAGATATTCCGTCGTCACGCCGAACCGGCCCGAGGCGACCTGCTTGATCGCCGAGCGCATGGAATCGCCATTCGGCAGCGGCTTGAAGCGGTCGGATTCCTCGCCGCCCTCGCCGGTGTTCGACCGCCCGCCGATGCGGTTCATGCCGATGGCAAGCGTTGTGTGCGCCTCGCGGCTGATTGAGCCGAACGACATCGCGCCGGTGGCGAAGCGCTTGACGATCTCCTTGGCCGGCTCGACCTCCTCCAGGGGCACGGGCTCGCGGCCCATCTCTTCTGCCGTGCGGATGCGGAACAATCCGCGCAGGGTCAGAAGCTGCTCGTTCTGCTCGTTGATGCGCCGGGCATAGTCGCGGTATTTGTCCGGCAGGTTGCCACGCACAGCGTGCTGCAGGTCCGCGACCACCTCCGCGCGCCAGGCATGCGTCTCGCCACGCACGCGCACGGCATATTCGCCGCCAACATCCAGCGCATTTCTGAGCACCGGATCATCGCTGAACGCCCGCTGATGGCGGCGCATGGTTTCCTCGGCGATTTCCGCCAGGCCAGCGCCCTCGATCAGGCATTGCGTGCCAGTAAAGTACTTGTCCAGAAACTCGCTCTGCAGGCCCACCGCGTCGAAGATCTGCGCACCGCAATAGGACTGATAAGTCGAGATCCCCATCTTCGACATGACCTTGAGGATGCCCTTGTCGATCGCCTTGATGTAACGGTGGATCGCGTCGGCCTCTGAAATCTCGCCCTCGAACTCGTCCAGGTTTTCGCGGATCGTCTCGAAGGCGAGGTACGGGTTTATCGCCTCCGCGCCGTAGCCTGCAAGCGTGCAGAACTGATGCACCTCATGCGCTTCGCCTGTCTCGACGACGAGGCCGACGGTCGTGCGCAGGCCCTTGCGGATCAGGTGATGGTGCACGGCCGAAGTCGCCAGCAGCGCAGGGATCGCCACGCGCGACGGCGAGACGTTGCGGTCCGACAGAATGACGATGTTATAGCCGTCCCGCACGCTCTGTTCGGCCTCGGCGCATAGCTCATCGATAGCGCCTTCCATGCCGAGCGCGCCGTGCTCGACCGGATAGGTCATATCGAGCGTGATGGTGCGGAAGTCGTTGCCGGCGACATCGCCGATCTGGCGGATGCGCTCAAGCTTTTCATTGGTCAGGATCGGCTGGCCGACCTCGAGCCGCTTCATGCCGATCAAGGCATCAGGGTCTAGCAGGTTCGGCCGCGGCCCGATAAAGGACACCAGCGACATGACCAGCTCCTCGCGGATCGGGTCGATCGGCGGGTTCGTGACCTGAGCGAAGTTCTGCTTGAAGTAGGTGTGCAGCAGTTTCGGCTTGTCCGATAGCGCGGAAACTGGCGTGTCGGTCCCCATCGAGCCGATCGGCTCCTCGCCCTTCATCGCCATCGGCGCCATGATCACGCGCCAGCTTTCCTGGGTGTAGCCGAACGCCTGCTGACGATCGAGCAGGGGCACGTTGGAGCCGCGATGTTCCCGGCATGGCTCCACTTCCGGCAGGTGCTCGACCAGGATCTGCCCCTGATCCAGCCAGCGCTGATAAGGATGCTCGTTCGCCAGCTCGGCCTTGATTTCCTCATCCGAGACGATCCGCTTCTTGTCGAGATCGATCAGCAACATGCGGCCCGGCTGCAGCCGCCATTTGTGTATGATGCTTTCTTCGGGAACCGGCAGGACGCCAACTTCGGAGGATAGGATCACCTCATCCTCGCTGGTCACGACATAGCGGGCCGGACGCAGGCCGTTGCGGTCGAGCGTGGCGCCGATCTGGCGGCCGTCAGTGAAGGCGACCGCCGCCGGGCCGTCCCACGGCTCCATCAGCGCGGCGTAGTACTCGTAAAACGCACGGCGCTTGTCATCCATGAGCGGGTTGCCCGCCCAGGCCTCCGGGATCAGCAGCATCATCGCGTGCGCGAGCGGGTAACCCGCGCGCACCAGCAGCTCAAGGGCGTTGTCGAAGCAGGCGCTGTCCGACTGCCCCTCCGGGATCAGCGGCCACAGCCGGTCGAGGTCCGCGCCGAACACGTCGGACGTCATCGCCGCCTGGCGCGCCGCCATCCAGTTGATGTTGCCGCGCAGCGTGTTGATCTCGCCGTTGTGGCAGATCATCCGGAACGGATGCGCCAAGCCCCAGGATGGGAAGGTGTTGGTGGAGAAGCGCTGATGCACGAGCGCCATCGCCGAGACCATCCGCTCATCCTGCAGGTCGCGGTAGTACTCGCCGAGCTGGGTCGCCAGCAGCATGCCCTTGTAGTTCAGCGTCTGCGAGGACATGGAGGAAATGTAGAAATCCTCGTGCCCCTCGGGCCGCTCGCGCATGACCGTGAGTTCGATCACCCGGCGGATGACGAACAGGCGCAGCTCGAACGCCGCAGTGTCCGTGGTTTCCGGCCCGCGCTTGATGAACACTTGCGCCATGTGCGGCTCGGTCGGCAGCACGGAGTAGCCGAGATCGGAATTATCGACCGGCACGTCCCGCCAGAACAGCAGCTCCTGCCCTTCTTCGCGGATAACGCGCTCGATCAGCGAAATGTAATAGGGGCGTGCTTCGGGCTTTTTGGGCAGGAAGACCTGAGCAACCGCATATTCGCCCTCCGGCGGAAGGGTCACCCCATGATCGGCGGCCACAGCACGCAGGAACGCATCCGGCATCTGGATCAGGATGCCGCAGCCGTCGCCCGCCTTCGGGTCCGCGCCGACAGCACCGCGATGCTCCAGGTTGCACAGGATCTTCAGGCCCTTCTGAATGATCGCGTGGCTGCGCACATCATTCATATTCACCACAAAACCGATACCGCAGGCGTCGTGCTCGCGGTCGGGGTGGTACAGGCCCTGAGCGCGGGACGCCCGGTTAAGGCTGGCGCGCGCGGTCGTCGCGTTCGGCTTTGTCACTGACTTCCGAGTCCCCTGTTCGCGTTGTCGATGATGTGGGTCGTGAGGCGTCAGCCGGACGTGGCGGGATATGTCGTTGCCGCCGCCCCGGCGAGAACGAGGGGCGTGCGCTCTCCGGTGACCAGCGCCCGCCTCAGGCATGGTTCAGGTTTTCGACACGCCATGGTTCCGTCCCCTCCCGGCCCCGCACCTTAACGGCGGGTCCGGACCCGCTTCGTCCGGCCTTGCAGTCGCAGGACCTCGCGGCGGTTCCTTTCCGGGTTCCGTTTCCGGGCGCGAATGCGATCCATTTCGGCGCATCCCGCCCCGGGCTTGCCAATCGGACTGCGCCGTTTCGCGGCGCAGGCGCGACATGACAAGGACAGCACTACTGCCCTATCAGCCGCAAAGTTGACAGATTTTCGCCCAGAGCACAAGCCGAATGAGCAGGCTGCGGCGAAACAGAGCGTCGCAACCCTTCCTAAACCGGCAACGAAATAAACCGGATATCACCCCGTTTTGAACGGATGTGTCCCATTGTTGGCTGAAACGGCATGGCAATTCGCCTAGGCTGCAAGGCGTGCGGATGCCGCCCCCGGACCTTGCGGGAGGCGGCACCCGCAACGCTTGGCAACAACGACGATTTAGATGAGGACCCAACCATGAGCAAGACCAAGACCGCTTCGACCCTCGCTGTCGCGGGCGCTTTCGCCACCGCGCTTTCCATGACCGCCCACACCGTTCCGGCCTCGGCCCAGACTGCCGTGAAGTGCTACGGCGTCTCGCTGGCCGGCGAGAACGACTGCGCCGCTGGCCCTGGCACGACCTGCGCCGGCACCTCCACCGTCGATTATCAGGGCAACGCCTGGACGCTCGTGAAAACCGGCACCTGCGAGAGCAACAAGCCGTTCATCGTCAACAAGGACATGGAAGTCGAGCTTCCGGGCGACCGCGTCGGCAGCCTGACCGAGCTGGACCGCGACCTGCCGCAGAGCTAACGCGCGCCATCGCGAAAGGGAGACGGCCATGTCAGCGCTCACAAACCATGCGCAGGCAGCCGTGTTCGCCATTGACCCGATCCCGGCGCGCGCCGGGGTCGGTCTCAAGGCCGAGCACTATGCCGAC
>CAZYUT010000051.1:11282-13410 GCA_964650735.1 uncultured Hyphomicrobiaceae bacterium | reverse complement strand
ATTTCAGCCCCCGCGAGATCGTCTCCGAGCTTGACCGCTATATCATTGGCCAGAAAGACGCCAAACGCGCCGTCGCAATCGCGCTGCGCAACCGCTGGCGGCGGCAGCAGCTTGACGAAGACCTGCGCGAGGAGGTTCTGCCGAAAAACATCCTGATGATCGGCCCGACCGGCGTCGGCAAGACCGAAATCTCGCGCCGGCTGGCGAAGCTGGCGAACGCGCCGTTCATCAAGGTGGAGGCGACGAAGTTCACCGAGGTCGGCTATGTCGGCCGCGATGTGGAGCAGATCGTCCGCGATCTGGTCGAGGCGGGTTTAAGTCTGGTGCGGGCAGCCAAGCGCAAGGAGGTGCAGGCGTCCGCGCATCTGGCCGCAGAAGAGCGCGTTCTGGATGCACTGGTGGGCGAACACGCCTCGCCGGCGACGCGCGAGGCCTTTCGCAAGCGGCTGCGCGACGGCGAGATGGACGACAAAGACATCGAGATTGAGGTGACCGACACCGGCGGAGGCATGCCCAGCTTCGAGGTGCCGGGTATGCCCGGAGCGCAAGTCGGCATGATCAATCTCAGCGACATGCTCGGCAAGGCGTTCGGCGAGCGCAAGAAGAAGAAGACCGTTTCGGTGCGCGATTCTTACGAGCTTCTGATTCAAGAGGAATCCGACAAGCTGATCGACGAGGATCACATCGTCCAGGAGGCGATCAAGACCGTGGAAAATAATGGGATCGTGTTCCTCGACGAGATCGACAAGATCACCGCGCGCGCCGAGCGCATGGGCGGCGATGTGAGCCGCGAAGGCGTGCAGCGCGACCTGCTGCCGCTGATCGAGGGGACAACGGTTAGCACGAAATACGGGCCGGTGAAAACCGACCATATCCTGTTCATCGCTTCGGGCGCGTTCCATGTGTCCAGTCCGTCGGATATGCTGCCCGAATTGCAGGGCCGGCTGCCGATTCGTGTCGAGCTGAACGCACTGACCGAGGAAGACTTCCGCCGCATCCTGCGCGAGCCCAAGGCCAGCCTGATCAAGCAATACGTGGCGCTGATGGCGACCGAGGGGGTGGAGCTGGAGTTCGCCGATGACGCCATCGACGCGATCGCGCAGATCGCGGTAGAGGTCAACGCCAATGTCGAGAACATCGGCGCGCGGCGGCTGATGACGGTGATGGAGCGGGTGCTTGACGAGATCAGCTTTGATGCGACCGACCGGCCGGAAGGCAAATTCGTGATCGACGCCGACTACGTGCGCGGCCAGGTTGCCGATCTGGCGAAGAATACGGATCTGTCGAAGTTCATCTTGTGAGCGCCGGAGTTGCGGCGTGACAGGCGAGCGGATAGATGTCCTGCCATGCAGCACCAGCTCTCATGTTACATCCGCACGCTGAACGAAGAAGAGCGCATCGCTCAGGTGATCGAGGCCGCGCGCCAGGTTGCCAGTGATGTGGTCGTGGTCGATTCCGGTTCGAGCGACCGCACCCGCGAGATA
The DNA here is from genome assembly GCA_964650735.1 of uncultured Hyphomicrobiaceae bacterium. Classification (GTDB taxonomy): domain Bacteria; phylum Pseudomonadota; class Alphaproteobacteria; order Rhizobiales; family Rhodomicrobiaceae; genus Dichotomicrobium. The sequence continues at coordinate 11,926 of CAZYUT010000051.1, read as the reverse complement.
GCCGCATCGCTCGGTGCGCGCGTGATCGAACAGCCCTGGCTTGGCAACGGACGGCAAAAGCGGGTTGGCGAAGACGCCTGCCAGCATGACTGGCTGCTTGATCTCGACGCGGATGAGGTCCTGACCGGCGAATTGATTGCGGAGATCGAGGCGCTGCTGGCGCGCGCGCACATTGCACCGGCCGCGTTTTCCATCCCGCTGGTGTTTGTGCCGCCGCACGGCAAACCGTGGTACGGGTTTGCGCGCTCCCGGCGGGTGAAGCTCTATGACCGCCGCCGGGTACGAGTGCCGGACCATCCGGCCTGGGACCAGCCGGAACTGCCGGCGGGCGTGGGCGCGGGCAAGCTGGATGCGCCGATCCTGCATTACGCCTTTCGCAGCATCGAGCATCTGGTGATGAAGATGAACCGCGTGAGCACCGCGCGGCTCAACGGGAAGCCGCTGTTGCCGCGGCACATCGTGATTGCGCGCATGGCGTTCGGCTTTCCGGTTTATTTTTTCAAGAATTACATTTTGCGCGGTATGGTGCGCGGCGGGGCCTATGGGTTCTCGATCGCTGCGATCCTGGCGTTCGGGCGCTGGCTGCGCGACGTGAAGATGTATGAGCGGCAGGCGCGGGCAGAGTGAAAGTATATCATGAAACC
>CAZYUT010000051.1:0-11182 GCA_964650735.1 uncultured Hyphomicrobiaceae bacterium | reverse complement strand
GAAACCAGTCTTCCTGCCAATTTAGCTTTCGCAAGGCGATAACGCGCCTTCCAGGGCAGCAGTCTGCACCCGATCTGCTTCTCTTCTTGTCTCAACATTCTCTGCCATAAGCGCAGCATATCAAAAAAATACTCTGGATTTTCACTTTTCTTTTCTTCGTATCCGCCGCCTTTGAGAAGTATCCGATGCCACCGGCCTTTATAATGCAGCACTTTTGCGGGGCCAGACAACGACGTTAGCGCTGTTTCATTGTATATCGAGCAGGGCGCTAGCAAAACATCAATCTCTTTCCCTTCAAGGAAAACTTTCTGACGCCCTGTTTGAGGTCTCCATGTGTCCAATAAATCTAATAGCGCAAATTGGTCAGCCCCGCCCGCTTGTGAGCATGCATTAGCAAGTCTAACTTGATCCTCACATAAATAATTATTTTTCTCAACCCACACATGTATAAAATTCCTCAACGATGACGATTTCCTAATGGCAACAAATCCTGTGTTTATCGGAATATCTTCGCTTTTCACGGTGACAAATATGTCAAACATCTCATCGAAAATATTCTCTAAGTTTTCACGTATAATCATATCGCAATCGAGGAATATAATATTATCTGAATCCACCAGATCGTAAGCAGCTGCCCACAAATCCATTTTTTGGCCAATACGCCGGTTGGTGCCTGAAGTGCGCGGTAAATCGCTGAATAGTACAAATCTTGCGTTGGGATTCTGTGCGGCAACCGCCTTCCTTTTCCAGTCTGGCAAGTCGCTATATATGACAGTGACGGGCGCTTGAGGGTTGGTCTGCCGGATAGAACTCAACAGAACCGCCAGAAAAGCCAGGTAGTCGTGTCCGAAGCATGATGTAACGAAGTGCATAGTCTCAGACCTATTTCCCGATTGAAATTATATTTTCAAAACGAGTGGCAAATAATGTCGGGCAGAATTCTCGCTGAACCCAGAGTAGCGCGCTATCACACGTTTTACTCAGGCGCCCCCTATCTCCCAAATAATCAGTGAGCACATCTTGAAGGCAGGAAGCATCATTGCTGGTAAACGCAACCCCACATAGCAGGCCCGCTGCATTCGCGCTGACAACATAGTACGCTGAGCCGGCCTCATCTGAAATAATGGCCGCGCACCCCTGCGCCATCGCCTCAAGCGGCGCTGTTCCGAGCGGCTCCGCGCGCGACGGCAGCACACAAATGTCGTGGTTCCGGTAGATGCTTGGCATCTCGCTGAAAGGGACGTCGGCCATGATCTTCATCCGCTCGGCCAGTGGCCCATGTCTGGCATAATGCTGCAGCGCTTTGAAGTACTCCGGGTCGGGATTGCCAATGTCGAGGCTTGAACTGCCCACAAGTGTGACCCGAAAGTCGAATCGCGACGCGAGCGGCTCCAGCGCGCGCAGCAGCAGAACGTGATTTTTTCGCCGCTCCGTCAGCTTGCCGACGCACAGGATGCGCACCACGCCGCCCGGCGCATAGCTGCGCTCGGTTCCCGGCGGCATCGGCTCAACGGGAAAAGGAATGTACGCCGCCCGCGGATCGGGCCGGCCGGTCAGGCCGTGCACCGGCGTGAAGCGCCGCATCGGACGGCCATTCAGCACGCCGTGAACGACCTGTCCGAGATGCCGCGGGCGCAAATATGGCCGCTGATCATAGCCGATCAGTTTGCGCCGCTGGAACACGCCGGCCCGGTGCATTTGCTTCGACAGGCGCCCCGTCTTGCGGATAACAACAACCTGGGGATCAAGAGACCGCAGCAATTCCGACGCTTCCCGCAGTGGCACCTGCTGATGATCCACAATCGTATGCGTATCCGAGACCTCTTCTGCCCCATGCTGATGCTTTGCACAAATGAGATGGATCCGATGCCCAGCCCGGCGCAGCGCCTTCAGCGCGAAGTACAGATTGGTATGGTAACTTGGCAAAACCCAAGCAATATCCATCTTACGTACCGATGTCGAATTGGCACCCTCAGTCGCCGGGCGTTGCTCTAGCCGCCTTCTCCACAAAACGGCAAGAGTCGAGTGGTGTCTATGACGGCCAGCGTGGCTTGTCTACAAGCCCTTATTGTTCCGCCGCAACGGCAATTAAACCGCACGGTTCCTCCAAGCGACCGTAAAGCACCTTTGACAGCGCGCGATGCGCATGCCAGCCGGCCGCACGGCTGGCCGCTTGGGCGCGCTTGCCTGTTATTTGCGAAGGATAAACTTAAGGCAAGCGGGCACAATTCGTTTCCCGACGGCCGAACGCGCAGCTATAAGTTTCTGAAATCCCTGGAGCGGAGCTGAAATCATGGCCGAAATGACGCCCCTCGCCTATTTGGACCGCGCGCTGCAGACCGTTGCTGATCTTGGTATCCAAACCGAGCCCGTTAAAGATAACCCGATAACCGGGCTTCTTGAGCAGATCGAGATTCTTGACCAGGACAAGGTGGCCGTGGTCGGTCGAACACTTGCCGAGGCCACAACATTCAACGAAATCGTGCGCAGCGAAGTCGCGGCGATGGACATTGGCGAGCGCTACAAGGACATCGTGAATGCCTTCAACTCCATCCGCGACGATTCCAAAGCGCTGGTCGATCAGCTTGAGGACGGGCGCATCAGCCCCTGGGAGCGCGTGACCAACGTCTGGATGAAGGTCTCGCGCGGCGATGTCGCGCAGCGTTTCGACGAGATCAAGGACACCTACCTCGAGGTGGCGCGCCAGACGAAGGACCAGATCGTGCGCGAACAGCGCATTCTCGATGCTTATCGCGATTATCGCGGGGCCTACAAGCACGCGCAGATTGCGGCCATGGAGCTTCTGGAAATCGCGGAGACGAAGCTCGCTGAAAAGAAGGCCGAGCTCGAGAAGTCCTCCGAAGCCGTCGCCAGCTATGAGGGCGATTCGCCGGCCGAGCGCGCGCGGCTTGAGATGGCGCGCGACGCGAAGCTGCGGATGATGCAGAACGAGGACAAGCGCTACCAGATCGCGAAGGACCTCGCGGACAACCTTACGATCGGCTACAACACGTCCGAAGTGATCATGTCCCGGCTGATGCAGACGACCAACGCCAAGGAGCGGGTCTATGCCCAGTCGGTATCCTTCTTTTCGACCAACGAGGCGGTTCTGACGGCGCTAAAGGCGTCCTTTACCGGCATGTTTGGCCTGCACGAATCGACAAAAACGCTGGAAGCGATGAAGGAGGGCGTCTCGGAGAGCCTTGAGACGCTGGGTGAGGTGGGCGACCGCGTCACTGAAGAAGCGATCCGCGCCGGTTATGGCCCGACCGTCCGCGCGGATGCGGTCAAGAAGCTCGTCGACTCTGTTACCAACTTCCAGGAGAGGTCACGCGAGATCATTGATGAGATGCGCGTGCTCGCGACGCGCAACTCGGAGGAGATCCGCGAAGCGGTGGAGGACGGCAAGCGCCGGATGGCCCGCATCGCTTCGGAGATCAAGGAGCTGCCGCCGATGCCGGAGGCCAAGGCGGAGCCTGCTTAAGGCCAGATGACGACCGCCGCGCCGACCGTTCGACCGCCGCTCGACGACGTTATGTTCTCCATGGACGTGGTGGACACGCTCCGGCAGGATGCGCGGATCCTCGAACGCGAGTTGAACGAGGAGTCGAAGCGTGAGCAGCTTAAGGGCCGACTGCGCGAAATCTACCGCGAGCAGGGCATTGATGTCCCGGATCATATCCTCGAAGAAGGCGTCCGTGCACTCGAAGAGCGACGTTTCGTCTACGCGCCGCCGAAGCCCGGTCTCGAGGTGACGCTGGCGCGGCTTTACGTGGCGCGCTGGCAGTGGGGCAAATGGGTCGGCGGCGGGATGGCCGCGATCGTACTGCTTTGGGCCGGCTGGCTGGCGATCTACGAGCTGCCGCGCGAGCGGGCGGCCGAACAGGCGCGCATCGAACTGACCGAGACGCTGCCCGGACAGATCGTCACGCTCTATGCGACGATCGACGCGGAAACCAGCTCCGCGCTGGCGCTTGAGCGTGCGGCCACGCTGCGCGACGCCGGCCTCGCCGCCGCGCAGGCGGGCCAGCGGGAGGCGGCGCGGAACGCGGCGGCAGACCTCCGTGCACTCCTGGAGCAACTCCGCCTCGCCTACGAGGTCACAATCGTCTCGCGCCCTGGCGAGTTGAGCGGGCTGTGGCGCATCCCGCGCGTTAATCCCGACACCCGCAACTACTACCTCGTCGTCGAGGCTCTCGACGAGACCGGCCAGCCGATCGAGCGCACGATTACCAACGAGGAGACCGGCGCGCGCGAAACGGTCAGGAAGTGGGCGGTGCGCGTCTCCGAACAGACGTTTGAAAACGTCCAGGCCGACAAGCGGGACGACGGCATCATCCAGAACAACGTGATCGGCGTGAAGCGGCGCGGCGCGCTTGAGACCGAATGGCGCGTGGACACCCGCGGCGGGGCCCTCACGCAATGGTAGGCGCGATGATGACCGGCCGCGAAACGCTTGGCTCCATCGAGCGCGCCATCCGCGACGTCAGTGAGCGCGTGGACCGGCTCAATGCCGAGGTCGAAGAGATCAATAAGCAGAAGGCCAGCTTGCTGCGCGAGCGCGTGGCGGCCTTCGAGTCGCTGGCGCGGCACCGCACGGAAACCGCTCTCGCCGACGAGATCATCGATAGCGCCGACCAGCTTTCAGTGCATGTGCGCACGATCCTGGAGGCTCGGCAAAAGACGTTGAAGGCGCTGAAGAACCGGGCGGCGCGCGCGCACAAGGCCCGCGCAGCGCTGCTGGAGGCGCAAAGGCCATTGAATGACCGGATCGAGACGCTGGAACAGCAGCTCGATACCATCGGCGAGCAGGCCCGGCAGGCGCTGACCGGCGACCCGGCCTACAAGGCGCGCGCCGACCGGCACGACGACCTTCAGGGCATGGTGGCCAAAGCTGCTGAGAAGGCGCGCAAATCACGCGCCGAGGAGAGCGAAAAGGGCGCGCCATACCGCAGCGATCCGCTCTTCATGTATCTCTGGCAGCGCGGCTACGGCACGCCGGACTATGACAAATCCGGTCTGATCCGCATGCTGGACGGCTGGGTCGCCCGGCTGATCCGCTACCAAGACGCGCGGCGCAATTTCTCCGTGCTCACGCAGATCCCTGACCGGCTGGAGCAGCATGTCTCGCGTTTGCGCGAACTCATGGATGCGGAGCGCGCGGCGCTCGACGCAATGGAGGCTCAGAGGATCGAGGCGCTGGCCGGCGCCGGCTTCCTGGCGCAGCTCCGCGATGCGCAAAGCCAGCGCGAGAACCAGACAACGCAGCTGCAGCAGCTCAACGGCGAGATTTCCGAAACGGGCCTGCAGATCAAGATCTACGCCGAGGGCGATGATCCGTCATTTCGCGAAGCTGTCGAGAAATCAACCGCGTTCCTCCAGCGCCAGAGGCTGTCGACGCTGGTGCGCGAGGCAAGGGCCACGCCGGAGCCGGCGGATAACGAACTTGTCGATGCGATAACGCGGCTGGCGGACGATTTGGATGAATTGGACGCACAGGCCAAGGCCAAGCGGGGCGATCTGGATACCGCGCTTGCGCGCAAGCAGGAGCTGCTGCGCCTCGCGGCGGAGTTTCGGCGGTCCGGCTATGACCACCCAGGCTCTGTGTTCGAGCCCAGTTCGGGCGGGGAGAAGCTGGTTGAAATGCTGTTGCAGGGGGCCATCACGGCGGCGGAGTACTGGGCTCGGTCACAGCGCAACCACCGTTGGCGCGGGCGGCCCGCCGATGGTTACCGGCGCAGCAGCGGCTGGCCGACGGGCTCTCGGTCGCGCCGCCGCGCGCCGCGCTCGGGACCGGATTTCCGCACAGGCGGCGGGTTCTGAGGGCCTGTCAGAGGATCGCCGCTATTGCGCATCTACCGGCGCAACCCGCGTGCCCGAGCTGGAGGCTGCGGCAAAGCGGCCCAGTCTGCCCTGTGCACATTCGGCCTCGTTCTTGCGTCAATAACCTGTTAAACACCCGCGATAACAGATTGACGGGGATCGCAACGACGGCGAAGGCTTGGTTCAGACGCAATTTGCGCGTGTACTTCCGGCTTGAAGCGTGCAGTGGCACTGAAGGGACGTGTTGGGGGCAAATCATATGAGTAATTCCGGGAGCGGACCGATACTCGATCCGATAGGTCTTGCGGAGCAGCGCCGGCAGTTGGCCGACAAGGTCGACGAGGCGATCGCCCGCGTGCTGGCGCATGGCCAGTTCATCCTCGGCCCGGAGGTGACGCAGCTTGAGCAGCGCCTCGCAGAGTTCTGCGGCGCGCGCCATTGCGTCGCCTGCGCCAGCGGCACCGATGCGCTGCAACTTCTGTTGATGGCCGAGGGCGTCGGCCCGGGCGACGCCGTGTTCGTGCCCGCGTTCTCCTTCATCGCCACCGCGGAGGTCGTGCCGCTCGTGGGCGCGGTTCCGGTGTTCGTGGATGTCGATGCGGACAGCTTCAACCTTGATCCCGCCAGCCTTGCGGCGGCGATCGGCCACGCCAACGAGATCGGTCTGCGTCCGCGCTGCGTGATCGCCGTTGACTTGTTCGGGCAGCCGGCCGATTACGACGCTATCCAAGCTGTCGCGGCGCCGCATGGCCTGACGGTCATTGGCGACGCCGCGCAGAGCTTCGGCGCGGCACACGGCGGCGGCAGGGTCGGAACGCTTGCGCCGCATACCGCGACGAGCTTTTATCCCACCAAGCCGCTCAGTTGTTATGGAGACGGCGGCGCGGTCTTCACGAACGACGATCATACTGCCGAGCTTCTGCGTTCCTTACGGGTCCACGGGCAGGGAAGCTCGAAGAACGACAACATCCGCATTGGCCTCAACAGCCGGCTCGACACGCTGCAGGCGGCGATCCTGCTCACAAAGCTGGACGTTTTCCCACAGGAGATAAGCGCGCGGCAGGACCGGGCCCGCCGCTACAGCGCCGGGCTGAGCGACATCGTGCGGGTGCCCGCAGTGCGCGAAGGCGCAACATCTGTCTGGGCGCAATACACGCTGGTTACGCGGGCGCGGGACGAACTGGCGGCGTCCTGCCGCGAGGCGGGCATCCCGACGGCGGTTTATTACCCCATTCCGCTGCATGCACAGAAAGGCTACAGCCATTTTCCGGCGTCGCCCACCGGGCTGGCAACCTCAGAGTGGCTCGCCCGGCATGTCATCAGCCTTCCGATCCACGCCTATATGGATGACACCACGCAGGACATCATCATAGAGACCGTTCGCGGCGGACTTCAGAGGTTTGAGAAAGTCGCGCTGGCCGCGCGGGTTGCGTGATGTCCGGCCTCAGGGAATGTGAATGATGTCGCAGCCCATCCGCGTCGCCGTCATCGGAGTGGGTTATTTCGGGCGGTTCCACGCAAAGCACTACGCTGCCCATCCGCAGGCGAAACTTGTCGCCGTTGCCGATACCGACCTGGCGCGCGCTCGGGAGGTGGCGGCAGAATTTAACTGCGAGGCGCTGCATGACTACCGCAGCCTGCCGGGCCGCGTCGATGCCGTAAGCATTGTCGCGCCCACCACGGAGCATTTCGCCATCGCGAACGAGCTGATCGAGGCGGGCCTCCACGTTCTCGTGGAGAAGCCGTTGACCGACAGCGTGGAAAGCGCGGGCGCGCTCACCGACCTGGCCGAAGCGCGCGGACGCGTCCTTCAGGTCGGCCATATCGAGCGCTACTCGGCGGCGTTTCGTGCGCTGGCCGAGCGCGTCACGCACCCGCTCTACATCGAGAGCTATCGGATCGCGCCCTGGCGGCAGCGCGGGGTCGAGGTGGATGTCATCCTCGATCTAATGATCCATGACATTGACATCGTCATGGGGCTCGTCGCCTCTCCGGTCGCGAAAGTGGAGGCCGTCGGCACGCCGGTGCTGAGCGGAACCACCGACCTCGCGAATGCCCGGATCGTGTTCGAATCGGGCTGCGTCGCCAACATCACCGCCAGCCGGGTCAGCTACAAAACGGAACGCCGGGTCCGGGTCTTTCAACCCAAGCAGTATGTCATCTGCGACATGGCCGATGCCCGCATCTTCCAGTATCAGCTTCGCGGCGACCCGGCCGTCGAGGGGCTCGCCGCCATCGCGAGCGATACCTTCGACATCCCGAAGGAAGACAGCCTGGCCAACGAGATCAGCGAGTTTCTCGACTGCGTCGCGTCGGGGCGCAAACCCACGGTGGATGGTCGCGCGGGCTGCGAGGCGGTGCGGGTCGCCGGGCTGATCAACGACAGCATCAGCGCGCATCACCGCGCCGCGCTGGCTGCATCCTGAACGGCGGAGCAAGCCGGCGACCACGAAAAAATCTCTGTGCCCAAAACGACCGGAGTGAGTGGAGTTGCGGCAGCCAATACCCCAATTGCGCCGCAACCGATGAATGAATGATAGCCCGATGCGTCCCGCGCATCAGCGGCCGGCGGAAGACGCAATACGCGAATGCGCTTGTGCGCTCTCATCCTTCCCGGCATGCACTGTCCTCCTGTCATATTCTCTGATCCTTTCCAGAGCGTCCGAAAAAAAACCGCAAATTCCGTTCGCGCCGCCGCGGTTTCGAGACATCCGAATGAACCCGGCCGGGAACTCCACATCGGCCCCAGCACGAAACCCGGCGCAATCGCAGCCGGTATACAACCACTGGTAGATCTGGGCCGGGCTGCCGCGCATCGCACAGAAGGGTGATGCAGCCGCAAATTTGGGGAAAACCAATGTCCGTTGCGCAATGATGTGGCTTCGACGCCACTGACTTCGCGCGGTGGCGGCTGCCGCCATCGCCGTCGCACATGGCGTGCCCTTACGCGGACCCGGCAGGTTGACACGAAAGCTTCAAACAGATTTGCGACAGTTTCGTGCTTGCGACAGTTTCTTGGGAGAAGCCGAAAAGGGGGCGCCGCGCAATGCCGGACAAGCCTGAAGATCAGACGGGGCCTGCATGGCTGGAAGCGGAGTTCGCCGAAACCATCGAAGAGCTGATGGAAGGCGAATTCAGCGAGCCGATGCTCTCGGAAGAGATGCGCCGGCTATATCGCAGGCACCACCCGGATGAGTTGGACCGCCGGGTCTATTTCCGCAATCTGTTGCGGCTCCAGTCCGAACTGATCAAGCTGCAAAGCTGGGTCGAGCATACCGGCGCCAAGATCCTCATCCTCTTCGAGGGCCGCGACACCGCCGGCAAGGGCGGCGTGATCAAGCGGATCACCCAGCGGCTCAACCCGCGCGTGGCCCGTGTCGTCGCGCTGCCAAAGCCCACCGAGCGCGAACAGACGCAGTGGTATTTCCAGCGCTATGTGCCGCACCTGCCCTCTGGCGGCGAGATCGTGCTGTTCGACCGCTCCTGGTACAATCGCGCTGGCGTCGAGCGGGTCATGGGGTTTGCGACCGAAGAGCAGGTCGAGCAGTTCTTCAAGGACGTGCCGGAGTTCGAGCGGATGCTGGTGCGCTCAGGAATCATCCTACTGAAATACTGGCTCTCCATCACCGACGAGGAACAGCAGTTGCGCTTCTTGATGCGCATCCACGATCCCATGAAGCAATGGAAGCTGTCGCCGATGGACCTGGAATCGCGCGTGCGCTGGGAGCAGTACACCAAGGCGAAAGAGGAGATGTTCGAGCGCACGAGCATCCCCGAAGCGCCATGGTACATTGTTGAAGGCAACGACAAGAAGCGCGAGCGACTCAACTGCATCGAGCACATCCTGTCGAAAATCCCCTATGAGGAAGTGCCCTACGAGCCGGTCGAGCTGCCTCAGCGCATCTACAACCCTGACTACGACCGGAAAACCTTGCCCAACGAGCTTTACGTGCCAAAAATCTACTAATTTTCAATAAGGCTTCGCGCTCGAATATCTCATCAGCCCGAGGAGTTTGTTTATGCCAGCCGATCCGAACACGCCCTCGGGTCAACCCCGGCGCGAGGACGAAGAACGTGAGCGCTTCGGCCCAATTCGCTGGCTTTATCGCCGCTACCAACAATACGACAAATGGAGCGGGCGCTGGGACTGGCTGAAGTGGCTGTTGGAGATGTTCCGCACGCACACTATTACGAGCGTGGCGGTGACCGGAACCACCGCAGCGGCCGTGACGGGAACCGTCGTGGTGCTGAGCGATCCGGAGTTGCGTGCGCGTTGGCTGCCGTTCATCTTCGTCGAGCAGACCGCCGAGACGGTCGAGACGCTGCGCTGGGGCGATGTGGTCGTTTATCCGGTGACCGGCGCGGACCGGGCCGGCCGGGAAGCAGAGTTTGACGTGGCGGTCTTGCCCGCCAGCGTGACATGGGTGCAGGAGAGCACGACCGTTCTGGAGCGCGACGGCGACCGCATCCCTCCCGCGGCGACAACGGATGACATCTTCAACCCTGAACTGCGCGCCGGCCTGGGCGGGTCGGATGCCGTAATGGCCGTTGGCCTCGCATCGCAGGAGGGCCGCCAGCAAATCGAGACCCTGCGCGCGCGCCGGCGCGGCATCACGGCCGCCGGCTGGCTGGAGGATGTGGTCGCGCCGCAGACGCCCGTGTGGATGCTCAACCTCGGCCAGTATCGGAGCGATTGCCCCACCGCGCGGGAGGACGCCACGGGCACGAGCTGGCAGCGCCCGGTGATCTTCGTGGGCATCCGCCCGGGGGATCAGGAGGTACGGTTGGACGAAGCCTTCGCCGATGCAATCAGCGGCAAGACCAATCTGCCGAGCCAGCAGTGCTACACGAGCTTCGAGATAACGCGGATCCGCTGAGGCGGATCAGCCGCCGGGGCCGCAGTCCAGGCAGCGGCGCGGGCTTTCCGGACCCATGTGGAGCTTGGCGTTGAGGTCGCGCAGCGCGCTGCGCAACCCCTCCTCGATGACCGGGTGATAGAACGGCATATCCAGCATCTGCGACACGGTCATGCGCTGCTGATATGCCCAGGCGAGCAGATGCGCGATGTGCTCCATTCGGGGGCCGGTCATCTCCGCGCCGAGGAACAGCCCGGTGCCATATTCGCCGTAAACGCGCAGCAGGCCGTGGTTTTTGAGCATCACCCGGCTGCGCCCCTGCCCTTCGAAATCGATCTGGCCGATTGCGTAGTCGCACTGGAGCCCATCGAGTTCGCGATACGAATGGCCAACGGTCGCGATATTCGGGTCGGTGAACATGATGCTCAGCGGCGCGCGGCGCAGGCCAGTGCGGATGTCCGGGAAGCGCCCGGCGTTGTCGCCCGCGATGCGCCCGCCATCGG
>CAZYUT010000050.1:0-13412 GCA_964650735.1 uncultured Hyphomicrobiaceae bacterium | reverse complement strand
GCTGGTCGTGCAGGCTCTTGCCCGCGTCCTGCTCCAGATGCACCCGCTCGATGCCAACCTCGACGGTATAGCCCTCCGGCATGTCGAGGATCACGCGGCCTTCGCCGACAATGGGGTGCTTGTACTGCGAAATCTGATAGCCCTGCGGGAGGTCCGGATAAAAATAGTTCTTCCGGTCGAACACCGAGTAAAGATTGATCTTGGCGCGCAGGCCGAGCCCGGTGCGGATGGCCTGGCGGATGCATTCCTCGTTTATGACGGGCAGCATCCCAGGCATCGCTGCATCGACGAGGCTGACATGGCTATTCGGCTCGCCGCCGAACTCCGTTGAGGCGCCGGAGAACAGCTTGGCCTTGGAGACCACCTGAGCGTGAACCTCCATGCCGATGACGATTTCCCAAGGTCCGGTCGATCCTTCGATCAGGTTTTCCGGCTTCGCTTCGTTCATTGCCATTGGCCTTCATTCTCTTGGCTGCGCTCGAAACGTTGAGAGGCGCGCAGGCGGGACCTTGCGCGCGTCAGGGCGAATCCAACGCCGGTTATGAAGGGAACCCAATACACCATTTGTCTGACCGGGCAAATATCGCCGCTTCGGTCATCTGTGAGTTCCGCGTTGAACGCAAAAGGCTATTTCTGCGTCAGCTTCAACTCGATCCGGCGGTTGCGCCGCAGCGCCTGTTCGCTCTCGCCCTCGGCCAGCGGCTGGAATTCGCCGAAGCCGGCGGCGACCAGGCGGCTCGCCGGAACATTCTTGTCGATCAGGAATTTCACGACATTGATCGCGCGCTGCGCCGACAGTTCCCAGTTCGATGGAAACTCAGGGGTGACGATCGGGCGCTTGTCGGTGTGGCCATCGACACGCAATACCCAGTCGATTTCATCGGGGATTTCGCCTTCCAGCTGGTTGAGGATCGCTGCCAGTTTGATGAGCTCCTGCTGGCCAGCGGGGCTGATGTCGGCCGAGCCAGTGTCGAAGAACACGCCGGCCTGAAACACGAAGCGGTCGCCGACGATCTCGATGTCCTGGCGGTCGCCAAGCACTTCGCGCAGCCGCCCGAAGAAGTCGGAGCGATAGCGCGACAGCTCCTGCACCCGCCGGGCCAGCGCGGCATTCAGCCGGCGGCCGAGATTGGCGATTTGCACCTTGGCCTCTTCCTCGCGCGCCTCGGACGCCTCAAGCGCGGCGGTCAATTCGGAGATTTGCCGGCGAAGCGCTGCAAGCTGCTGATTGAGAAGCTCGACTTGCGCCAAGGCCCGCGCGGAGACCTGCTGCTCCGCCTCAAGCTCTTCTTGCAATCCAGAGATGCGCTCCTCGGCCGTCTCGCCGCGCGCGCCGGCCTGGTTCAGTTGCCCGCGCAGCCGGTCGCGCTCCGCCTGGGCTTGCGAGAGCGATGCGCTCAAAGAGGCCAATTCGTCTTCCAGCGACCGATTCTCCGAGCGCTCCAGCGCGAGCAACTCGGTGAGTTCGGCGATCTGGGCGTTCAGGCGCTGTAGGGCAGTGTCCTTGCTGCTGGCCTCCTGCGTGACGAAATACTGCGCCAGCATGAACACCGAAAGCAGGAAGGTCATCACCAGCAGCAGGGTCGCCATGGCGTCGACGAAGCCGGGCCAGTAGTCGCCGCCGATGCGCCGGCCTGTGCGCCCGCGTGGCATGATGCGGTCTCCTTAAATCCTGTGGCTGGCAGGGGCCCTATCGTTCCCGGCGCGGAGCGCGCGCGGCGATATCGCGCAGTGCGCTCGCCAACTGGTTCTGCTCGCGCAGGACGGCGGCCAGCTCGGACTGCTGCTGCGCCTGCTCGTCCACCCATTCGCGCACGATCTTCTGTTCCGCGCGCATCTGCTTGACCATCCGGTCGATGCCGCCGGACAGCTCCCGGATCGCCTCGGTCGTCTCGGAGCTGCCGCCGCCGCCGCTGTGCTCGATCTTTTCGCCCAGGTCGGTGATGCTGCGCTGCATGTCGAGCATGGCGAAGCGGAGTTGCGCCGGGGTCCCCTGCATCGCGCTGGCCGTGCTGCCTTCGGGGGCCATTTCGGTGATCCCGGAGAGCCACTCCTCCAGCTCATTATAAAAGCGGTTCTGGGCCTGCGACGCCTGCAGATCGAGAAAGCCGAGGATGAGCGAGCCGGCCAGACCGAAGAGCGAGGACGAAAAGGCGGTGCCCATGCCGCTGAGGGGTGCTTGCAGGCCGGACTTCAGCTCCTCGAAGATCAGCGATGTTTCCGCGGTTGTGGTGTTCAGCGACGCGATTGTAGCGCCCACCGACTGGATCGTCTGCAACAGGCCCCAGAATGTGCCGAGCAGACCGAGGAAGATCAACAGCCCGACCAGATAGCGCGTGGTCTCGCGCGATTCGTCTAGCCGTGAGCCGATTGAGTCGAGGATCGAGCGCATAACCACCGGCGAGACCTGCGCCTGGCCCTGGCGGCGGCGGAACATCGTCGCCATTGGCGCGAGCATGACGGGCGGCCGCTCGCTCGCCAGGCCCGGGTCGGAAATGCGGAAGCTGTTGACCCAGCGAATTTCCGGGTAGAGCCGCAGGACCTGCTGCAGGGCGTAGATGATGCCCAGCAACAGTACGCCGAGGATCAGCCCGTTCAGTGCCGGATTCGCCAGGAACGCATCAATGATGTCCTCGTAGAGCAGGGCCACGACGAAGCCCGCCAGAACGATGAACAGGAACATGCGCCAGACAAATACCTGCGGACGCGAGAGAGTGGTCTCATACCCCGTTTTCGCCATGATCGGTGCTCTGCCTATTCGTTCCGCGAAGCCAGCGCGATCCGCTGGACGCCCCCCGGAGGCCTTCTTAACGGATTTCACCGCACAGCAAAATGTTAACTTGACGGCGACGGCCTATGCGCGCGCCGGCCGGCGGCTGACGAGTTTCACAAGATCGCGCTGGATAGCCTCATTGGCGGCCACGATGCTTCCCCCCGTGAGCATGTTCTGCCCGCCATCTGCGTCGCAGATGAAGCCGCCCGCCTCGCGGACCAGGACGATGCCCGCGGCCATGTCCCAGGCCGAGATGCCGCGCTCCCAGTAGCCGTCGAAGCGGCCCGAGGCAACCCAGGCCAGGTCGGTCGCCGCCGAGCCGGTCCGCCGGATGCCAGCCACCTGGGCCATCACCGCCCCCAGCTCGGCAAGGTGACGTTCGTGGCCCTCCTTCCCAAGGTGTGGAATGCCAGTGACCACAACGCTGTCGCTCAAGCGTGATCGCGCCGCTACGCGGATGCGCCGGTCGTTCAGGAATGCGCCCTTGCCGCGCTCAGCGGTGTAGGTGTCACCCGTGACCGGATTGTAGATCAGGCCCGCGACAAGCTGGCCATCGCGCTCCAGCGCGATCGAGATCGCGAACAGCGGAATGCCATGCATGAAATTCGTCGTACCGTCGAGCGGATCGACGATCCAGGTGTGAGTCTTGTCCGGGCCATCGACGCGGCCGCGCTCTTCCATCAGGAAACAGTAGCCCTCGCGGGCGCGCGACAGCTCTTCGAAAAGAACTTTTTCCGCGCGCATGTCGGCGGCGGTGACGAAATTCGCAGGTCCCTTTTTCGAAACCTGCAGGTGCTCCACCTCGCCAAAATCGCGCGCCAGACCGCGCCCGGCCTTGCGGGCGGCGCCGATCATCACATTCATGAGCGCGGATACCGGCATCGGTCCTCTGAAATGCTGCGCAATGCGAGGCTGGAACGCCTGGCCGCTGTCGCGCGCGGGCAGTTCCCAGCGGCAACGTTATCGGAACGCGAAAATCTCAGCCGTGCTACTCGGCGCGGCGCACATAGCTGAGATCGCTGGTATCGACGACGATTTTCTCGCCAGCGCTGATGAAGGGCGGCACCATCACGCGCACGCCGTTTTCCAGCGTCGCGGGCTTGTATGACGATGAAGCCGTTTGCCCTTTCACGACCGGCTCGGCGTCGGCGATTTGCACTGTCACCTGATCGGGCAGCGTCACGCCGATCGGCTTGCCTTCATGCATTTCAACGGTGACCTGCATGCCTTCTTGAAGGAATGCCTTGCGCTCGCCAACGAAGTCCTCGGGGATCTCGATCTGCTCAAAGGTTTCTGAGTCCATGAAGACCAGCATGTCCCCTTCCAGATAGAGGTACTGGAAATCCTTCTGTTCCAGGCGGACCCGCTCGACCGTTTCAGATGAGCGGAAGCGCTCGTTGAGCTTGGTTCCATCCAGCAGGTTTTTCAGCTCGACCTGCGCATAGGCCGGGCCCTTGCCGGGCTTGACGTGCTGAATCTTCACCGCCGCCCACAGGCTGCCCTTGTGTTCGATGACGTTGCCGGGGCGGATTTCATTGCCGTTGATCTTCATGAGCCTGCTGCTCGAAATTGGGTCCAACCACTCGCTACGTTGTCAGAAGCCGCTTATTTGCGGCCAAGTCAAGAGCAATACGGCTCGCTTCCGCGAGGCGCACCGGCGCGCGGATAACCCAGCACGAAGCTGCGTCAAGCGGCGCAGCGTTGGTCAGATCTGGCACGTCTCGTCGAGGGCGCTGAACGCTTCATCCAGCGCGCGCGCATCTTCAGATTCGGGATCGAGTTCTTCCTCAATCGAAAACATCGCCGCATACGCATCGCCGAGACCGTCAAAGAAGTTATCGAGCTTGCCGAATGCGGCATCCAGTTTCGCCTCGTCGTCGCCAGCACTTTCGATTTCGGACTGGATCGCGCAATATTCCTGCATTTTCCCGTCATCGGCGCGAAGTTTTTCGACAGCGTCAACGGCGGCCTGAACGTCAGCACGCAGCGCGGCCGCTGGGGTGGTTGCGATCAATGCGCCGGCGATTGCCGTAGCGGCCAGAACCGATATTTTGTTAGCCATTGCGATGCATCCTTCAATCTGGTTTTTGAAAAGAGCAAAAGCGGCGGCGACGAAGCACGCGCCGCACGCTGCCCGCCGTCGTGAAAAGGCCGTGTTTACAAACGGCTAGACGCCTGTGCTACCAAATTGCGGGGATTTCACGGCGACCGGACGAAACACTGTGTCGGGCGCCCTCAGCCGCGTGGCATCGCCTGGTCCAGATCGGCGATCAGGTCGTCTGCCGATTCCAGCCCGACCGACAGCCGCACGACATCGTCGCCAGCGCCCGCCTGCGCGCGCTGCTCGGGCGTGAGCTGGCTGTGCGTCGTCGAGGCCGGATGTATGATGAGGCTGCGGGTGTCGCCGATATTCGCCAGATGCGAGAAGATCTCGACCCTGGAGACCAGCGCCACGCCCGCATCATAGCCGCCCTTGAGGCCGAAGGTGAACACCGCGCCCGCCCCTTTCGGACAAATGCGCTGCATCAGGCTGTGATAGCGGTTCCCCTCCAGCCCGGCATAGGACACCCACGCCACCTCGGGGCGCTGCTCCAGCCAGCGCGCGACCGCCAGCGCATTCTCGCAGTGCCGCTGCATCCGTAGGCATACCGTCTCGATGCCGGTGAGGATCAGGAACGCATTCAGCGGCGCGATCGCCGGGCCAAGGTCGCGCAAGCCCAGCGTGCGGCAGGCAATCGCAAAGGCCATGTTGCCAAAGGCATCGGCCATGACCATCCCGTTGTAGCTTGGGTTGGGCTGGGTCAGCGCGGGATAGCGGCCGGACGCCTTCCAGTCGAAGGTGCCGCAATCGACGATGATGCCGCCGATCGAGTTGCCGTGCCCGCCCAAAAACTTGGTCAGCGAATGCACGACGATGTCCGCGCCGTGCTCCTTCGGCCGGCAGAGATAGGGCGTGGCCATCGTGTTGTCGACGATCAGCGGGACGCCCGCGCGCCGCGCGATCGCGGCAATCGCGGGGATGTCAACCACGACGCCTCCGGGGTTGGCGATCGATTCGATGAAGATCGCGCGGGTCTTGCCGCTGAGCGCGCGCTCGAACGTGGCCGGGTCGTCGGCATCGGCCCAGACAACATTCCAGCCGAACTTCTTGAAGGCATGGCCGAACTGGTTGATCGACCCGCCGTAAAGCTGGCGCGCGGCAATGAACTCGTCGCCCGGCTCCAGCAGCGTGTGCATGGTGATGAGTTGCGCCGCGTGCCCCGATGCGACCGCCAGCGCTGCGGTGCCGCCCTCCAGCGAAGCCACGCGCTGCTCCAGCGCGTCCTGGGTCGGGTTCATGATGCGGGTGTAGATGTTGCCGAATTGCTGGAGCCCGAACAGCGCAGCGGCATGTTCTGCATTCTCGAACACGAAAGAGGTGGTCTGGTAGATCGGCGTCACGCGCGCGCCGGTCGCAGGGTCGGGCTGCGCGCCCGCGTGGATGGCGCGGGTTTCGAAGCTGCGTTGATCCTGATCTGACATGAGCGCCTCCGTTTATGGGTTTTGACCCGCACGTCTTTCGCGCGGGCCTCGCATCGGTATGCGCTGCAGCGGTGTTTTCGAAGTCGTTTCCCGCGGCTCACGCCGTCTGGCGCTTGCGCAGTTCGCTGGCGCGGACCTTCTTGCTTTCAGATTTGAGCTGGCCGCAGGCCGCCATGATATCGCGCCCGCGCGGCGTGCGCACTGGGGATGCGTAACCAGCGCGCTGGATCACGGCTGCAAAATTCTCGATCTGATCCCAGTCGGAGCATTCGTAAGGCGCGCCCGGCCAGGGATTAAACGGGATCAGGTTGATTTTCGCCGGGATGCCGGCCAACAGCCGGATCAGCGCCTTCGCCTCATCCAGCGAATCGTTGACCCCTTTGAGCATCACATACTCGAAGGTGATGCGCCGGTTGTTCGCCAGGCCCGGATAGCGGCGGCAGGCGTTCATGAGCTCCGCGATCGGATATTTCTTGTTGAGCGGCACGAGTTCGTCGCGCAACGCGTCCGTCACGGCGTGCAGCGAGATCGCCAGCATCACGCCCATCTCGTGGCCGGTGCGCGGGATCATTGGCACGACCCCGGAGGTCGACAGGGTGATCCGCCGCTTTGAGATCGCCAGCCCGTCGCCGTCATTGGCGATTTCCATCGCCGTCTTGACATTATCGAAATTGTAGAGCGGCTCGCCCATGCCCATCAGAACGATGTTGCTGATCTTGCGCTCAGACTCGGGAAGGGCGGTCGGGTTGTCGGCGTCCAGGCCGGGCCAGTCTCCCAGCCGGTCGCGCGCAAGCATGATCTGGCCGACGATCTCGCCCGGGCTCAGGTTGCGCACCAGCGGCTGTGTGCCAGTGTGGCAGAAGCTGCAGTTGAGGGTGCAGCCCACCTGGCTGGAGATGCACAGCGTCGCGCGATCAGCGTCGGGGATATAGACCGTCTCGACCTCGGGACCAGGCGCACCAGGCTGGGTCGAGGCAAGGCGCGAAAGCCATTTGCGCGTGCCGTCGACGGAGATCTGCTCGCACACGATCTCCGGGCGCTCCAGTGTGGCCGCTTCGCTCAGGTCACGGCGCAGCGCCTTCGACACGTTTGTCATGGCGTCGAAATCGCGTACGCCCTGGGTGTAGATCCAGCGCCAGAGCTGGCTGACGCGCATTTTCTGCTGGCGTTCGGGCACGCCCATCGCGCCGAGAAACGCAGCCATTTCCGCGCGGCTCATGCCGATCAGGCTGGGCTTGTTCCTGGCTCTGGCAGCCTGGCGCGCGGCATCAGCGGATATTGTGCCGGACGGCGCAATGATATCGAGGGACACCTCAGTCTCCGGTCATGGTTACACTGCTCAAGGGCATTCCTCGTCCAGTGTATTGATCGAAGCGGTCAGACCAAAGAGCGAATAGGTGTCGGTCGTCTGCTGTCCGTCCGCGCTCTCGCCCGTGACCGTCACCTTTGCGCCTGCCTTCATCAACTGAAGCAGCCGGCTCTCGTCCTCGGGATCGCGCAGGAAAGCGTTGTCGCCACGGGTGAACATGGCGAATTGCGTGCCGCCGACGTCCACGGTCGGCTGGCTGCCTTCTTTGAACTCGTAGCCGTTCTTGACGCTGAGTTCGTTCTTGATGCCGTCGCCCACCCAGTTGGTGACGTAGAAATACACGCCGCTGCGGTTCGGGTCATTGGGAGTGCTGTCCGTTGGTTCGCTCGCAGCGAAACAGATTTTGTTGCCGTCGCCGCCTTCGTGCACGTAGACCGCCCAGTCCCGGTTCTCAGCGACCTTGGTCGTATTCTGCGCCGCCGCCGAAGCGGTCATAAGGGCGATCAGCAGCGATGAGAAAAGAACGATCCTCATGAGGCTTGCTCTTCCTTGCATTGCGATGGTCAAGAATCTCGCTCCGTATATAGCTTCGCTTGCGCTTTGGCCAGCATGGCCGGGCAAAAAACTAGCGCCCGGCCCCACGGCTGCGCGGACGTCCGTGCTTGTGTTCTGGCAAGGGCGGCGCGCCGCCTTCGGTGAGCGGGCGGGGCGCGAACCGGCCCAGGCTGCGCGCGCGGTCATACATCACGATCGCGCCAGCCATAGCGACATTTACGCAAAAGGCGGTCGGGATTTTGACGATGTGGTCGCAGCGCGCCAGAACCGCATCGCTCAACGAGCCGCGCTCCGGACCGAGCAGGTAGGCGGCCCGTGTCGGATGACGGAAGCTTGGCAGGTCGACCGCTTCGTCGAGCAGCTCGACGCCGACCAGCCGGCAGTGGCGCGGCAGCCGCATCTCTTCCAGGCTCGCCCAGTGATAGGCTGGCACATGGTCGGCGGCTTTCGAGGTATCGGCCTTGGTCTCGAAGGCGCGCGGGTCGGCGCCGATGGTAAAGACGAAGCTTGCGCCGAAGCCGTGAGCCGAGCGCATCAGATTGCCGAGATTCATCGACTTGGAGATGCCCTCCACGCCGATGGCGAAATAACCTCTTGTCGTCATGGCTTGTTGTGGTGAGGTTCTGCTCTGCGCCGGCCGGTGTCAGCATCGCTAGATAGACCAGCCGCGATGCAAAGCAAGGCGATAACACGCGGAGACTGCCATGAAGGCGATTGTTTGTCATGCCCTCGGCGAGCCGGATGCGCTCACACTGGAAGACATTCCAGAGCCGGAGCCGGACGCGGGCGAGGTGCTGATCCGCGTGCGCGCGGCCGCGCTCAACTTCTTCGACACGCTCATCATTCGCGGCAGATATCAGGATAAGCCGGAGCTGCCGTTCTCGCCGGGCGGGGAGGTGGCTGGCGAGGTCGATCGGCTCGGGCCGGGCGTGACGGGGCTGGAGGTCGGCCAGCGCGTGGTTGCGCATGTGCGCTGGAACGGCTGCCGGGAGAAGACGGTGGCCAAGGCAAGCGCGGTCATCGAGGTTCCGCCGGGCGTGGGCGATGAAGTGGCGGCCGGCGTCACCATCACCTATGGCACGGCAATGCACGGGCTCAAGGATCGCGCGCGCATCGCGCCGGGCGAAATCGTCGCGGTGCTGGGCGCATCCGGCGGGGCAGGGCTTGCGGCCGTCGAAATCGCCAAGGCTTATGGCGCGCGGGTGATCGCGGTGGCCTCCTCGCCGGAAAAGCTGGGGGTTTGCGAGGCGCACGGCGCGGACGAGCTGATCGACTACAGTCGCGGCGACCTGCGCGATCAGCTCAAGGCGGCGAGCGGCGGGCGCGGCGTCGATATCGTCTATGACTGCGTCGGCGGCGGCCAGAGCGAGAAGGCGCTGCGCGCGCTGGCCTGGGACGGGCGGCTGTTGGTCATCGGCTTCGCATCGGGTGAAATTCCGCGCATTCCGCTGAACCTGCCCCTGCTCAAGGGGTGCGCGATTGTCGGCGTCATGTTCGGGCGTTTCGCGGAGCTGTTCCCCGGGAAACAGCAGGAGAACATGCGCCAGATCCTGCGCTGGTGCGCAGACGGCACGCTCAAACCGCGTGTGCAAGAGGTGGTGCCACTGAACGAAACGATTCGCGCGCTCAAGATGATCGACGCGCGGCAGGCGCTCGGCAAGATCGTGGTGCGGCCTTAAGCCGCAGCCCCGAGGTCTCGTCTGCCGACCAATCTCGCCGGAAATCAGCAAAAACGTCTTGCGCGCGCTCATGATTGCGCCATGTGTTGGGTATCGCAGACGCAAAAGCGTGGTGATACTGCCCCAGTGCGCAATGAAGCGGCGCGGGCAGACCACGGTTCGCTTTGATTTCCCATCGAAGCGCGTTATCGTCCGCGACCGATAACACATGAATGAAGATCGCAAAAACGAGAAGTCTATGGAGCAGGCCATCCAACGGCCTCCCCCAGTACCGAATATGAAATTCACCGATCTCGGCCTGAGCGACAAGGTGCTCGCTGCCGTCGAAGCAGCAGGCTTTACGGAGCCGACACCGATCCAGGCCAAAGCTATCCCGTTCGCCGTTGAGGGCAGGGACGTTGTCGGCATTGCCCAGACGGGCACCGGCAAGACGGCTTCGTTTGTATTACCGATGCTGACGCGGCTGGAACGTGGCCGGGCGCGGGCGCGGATGCCGCGCTCCCTCATACTGGAGCCCACGCGCGAACTGGCCGCCCAGGTCGCCCAGAGCTTCGAGGAGCTTGGCGGCAAGCATAAGCTGACTGTGGCGCTGCTGATTGGCGGCGTGTCGTTTGACGAGCAGTACCGCAAGCTGGATCGTGGCGCGGATGTGCTGATCGCGACGCCGGGCCGGCTGCTTGATCATTTCGGGCGCGGCAAGCTGCTGCTGACGGCCGTCGAGGTGTTCGTCATCGACGAGGCGGACCGGATGCTCGATATGGGCTTCATTCCGGATATTGAGCGGATTTGCGGACTGCTTTCGCCCGCGCGCCAGACGCTGTTTTTCTCCGCGACCATGCCGCCGGAAATCGAGAAGCTCACCCACAAGTTTTTGAATGCCCCGGAGCGTGTGAGTGTCGACCGGCAAGCTATGGCCGCGACGACGATCCAGCAGCGGCTCAAAGCGACCGACCCCGAGGCAAAGGCAAAACGCGCCGCGCTGCGCGATTTGATCCGTGAGCAGAACGTCAAGAACGCCATCATCTTCTGCAATCGCAAGCGCGATGTCGGCGTCGTCTACCGGTCGCTGAAGAAGCACGGCTTCAACGCGGGCGAGCTGCATGGCGACATGGACCAGCGCACCCGGATGCAGACGCTGGAAGCTTTCCGCAACGGCGAGCTGCAGTTGCTGGTCGCCAGCGACGTTGCCGCGCGGGGGCTGGACATCCCGGAAGTCAGCCACGTGTTCAATTATGACGTGCCGACCCACGCCGAAGACTACATCCACCGTATCGGCCGCACCGGCCGCGCCGGCCGCGAGGGCTTCGCGGCGACGCTGGTGACGCAAAAAGAGACACCGGCGGTGAAGGACATCGAGAAGCTGCTTGGCGGCCAGATCGAATGGATGGGCGAGAAGCCGGAAGACGGAGCCGAGGCGGATGACGGCAAGCGCCGGAAGCGTGGCGGACGCAAGCGCGGCGGCCGCAAATCGGTGCGCGCCGGGGAACAGCCGAACATCGAGGAAACGCTCGAACCCGCAGGGGAGTCCGAGGGAGGCGAGGCCGGCGCTGATGATTCCCCAGCAGGCGATGGCGAGACGCAAGAAACCGGATCGGGCCGGCGCAGAAGCCGCCGCGGCGGGCGCCGCCGCCAGCAGCCGGCTCAAAGCCCCGCGGAACCGGTCATGGCGACGCCCGGATATGGCGCGCCTGCACCGCGCAACGGCGAAGAGCAGGCGGAAAACGCTCAGCGCAGGCGCGAATTGGTCGAAGCGGACGCCGCGGAGAGCACGGCCTTTGGCATGAGCGATCAGGTGCCGGCCTTTCTGATGCGCCCGGTGCGGCGCCCGTCTTCCTCAAGCTAGACGGCGGAGTGGGCTTGACGCCTAAATTGCCCGTTGTCTCGCCAGCGCGCGGGCGATATAACCCTTGCCAATTCGCAACGACGGGCGGCTGTGCAAAGCCTGCCGAAACTTCGGCTGCCGCGCCTGTGTTGAGTTTTCCATGTACGGACAGGCTGACCGGCTGGCGCACCTGAAGAGGCGTAGATTACGGCTGGCCGTTCTGAGCGGCCCGGACGTCAGCGAGAAACTTTGGAGACATTGATGGCCGATCTGGTGGAACTGGCGGCTCAGCCGCGCGCGGATACGGGAAGCGCCGCGTCGCGCGTTATTCGCAAGAACGGCGGGGTGCCCGCGATTGTGTACGGCGGCCGCGGCGGCCCGGAAATGGTGACTGTGAATTACCGGGAAGTCTGGAAACAGATTGAGACAGGACACTTTCTCAGCACCGTCTATCTGCTCAACGTCGATGGCAAGAAGACCCGCGTCATCCCGAAGGACGTGCAATTCGACCCGGTGCGCGACTTCCTGGAGCATGTCGATTTCCTGCGCCTTGCAAAGGACGCGGTCGTCGAAGTCGGCGTGCCGGTGCATGTCGTCAACGAAGAAGGATCGCCGGGACTGAAGCGGGGCGGCGCGCTCAACATGGTCCGCCATGAGATTGAACTCAGCTGTCCGGCAGATGCGATCCCCGAATTCATCGAAGTTAATGTCGCCGGGATGGACATCGGCGATTCCTTGCACATTTCCCAAGTGACACTGCCGGAAAATGTGACACCGACGATCACGGATCGTGACTTCACCATCCTCACGATCGCTGGCACGGCGGCGGCCTCTGCTGCCGAGGAAGGCGGCGGTGAGGAAGAGGCCGAAGCCGCGAAAGATTAGTTGCACGGCGCGAGGGCGCGTCCCGGCAGGGCGGCTGGGGAGACAGCATGAAGCTGCTGATCGGGCTGGGGAATCCGGGCAAGCGCTACGCCCGCAACCGCCACAACGTCGGGTTCATGGCGGTCGAGGCGATCGCAGAGCGTCACGGTATCGGGCCGTGGCGGCGGCGCTTTCAGGGCGAGGCCGCTGAAGGGCTCGTCGGCGGAGAAAAGGTGCTGCTGCTCAAGCCCCAAACGTTCATGAACGAATCGGGCCGCGCGGCCGGCGAGGCGTCCCGCTTTTTCAAGCTTTCGCCCGCGGACATGATCGTGTTCCATGATGAACTCGACCTCGCGCCCGGCAAGGTGAAGGTAAAGCAGGGCGGCGGCCACGCGGGGCACAACGGGCTGAAATCCCTCATAGCGCATTGCGGCGCGGACTTTTCGCGGGTGCGGATTGGCATTGGCCACCCCGGCGACAAGGCGAAGGTGACGGCGCATGTGCTTGGCGACTTCGCCAAGGCCGATTCCGATTGGCTCGACCCGCTGCTGGAGGCGATGGCGGATGCCGCGCCCGCGCTGGTGAGCGGGAACGACACGAAATTCGCCAGCGACATCGCGCAGGCCATCCACCATAGGCGCACGCCAGCAAGCGACGCCAAGGCTAAGCGCGATGAGCACGCGCCCGCGCCCAGCGCGCGGCAGGAGGAGCGGTCGGCGGCGCCCACCGCGCTCGGCGAGAAGCTGCGCCGCTGGCTGTCGGGCTAATTCCACCAGATCTCAGACCACGCGACAGGACGCACGAAGATGGGTTTCAAATGCGGCATCGTCGGGCTGCCGAATGTCGGCAAGTCCACCTTGTTCAACGCGCTGACGCGCACCGCCGCCG
>CAZYUT010000049.1:0-13844 GCA_964650735.1 uncultured Hyphomicrobiaceae bacterium | reverse complement strand
AGGTGGTGGGCGCGACTGGGATTGAACCAGTGACCTTTCCGGTGTGAACGGAACGCTCTCCCGCTGAGCTACGCGCCCCCGGTGCGGCCAGATGATGCCGCCAAACAGCCCACGCGCTATCTAGTGCGGTCCGGCGTGACTGGTCAAGCCTTTCACCGCGGGCCGATGACAGGCTCAGCGCGCGCCACCCTCGCCCAAAATCCCCATCACCACCCCCGGCAATTCAGACAAATCCTTGATAATGTGGTCCGGCGCGAGGCTCTCAACCGGCTCGGGCGAATAACCGTGCGGCACCGCGATGGCCGGCACGCCAGCCGCGCGCGCGGCTTCGATGTCAGGCCGGCTGTCGCCAACCATGACAGCACGCGCCGGATTGCCGCCGCTGCGCCGGATCGTCTCAAGCAGGTGATCGGGGTGGGGCTTGCGGACCTCGAGCACATCCGCGCCGACGATCGCGCCGAAATAGCCGTCCAGCTGGAGCGTTTCCAGAAGCAGCATCGCGTTGGCGTGACGCTTGTTCGTGCACACGCCCATGAAAACCCGCGCAGCGGCGAAAAAATCAAGCGCGTCGATCAGGCCGGGGAACGGATGGCTTTCCTCTGCGATATTGGCTGTATAAAACGCCATGAAGGCTTTAAGCAGCGTCTCCAACTCGACCTGGTCCGGCGTCTTGCCGGCGGAATGCAGCGCGGCCATAATCATGGCGCGGGCTCCGCCGCTGACAGCGGGCGTGATGACCTCGCTAGGGGCATGCGGCAGACCAGACTGCGCCATCGCATGATTGGTGGCCCGCACCAGATCAGGGGCCGTATGGATCATGGTCCCGTCGAGATCGAAAATGACGGTGGCGCCGGCAAGGCCGCTTATGCTGGGATGAATATCCATTTGCAGTTTCAGACGCGCCCCGCGCGACTCCTCGGTTAGGGTAACAACGCTCTCAGGCGGCAGCGCCCTGAACATAAACACGCCCGCCAGCCACGCAACCGGCTTCTGCGGGCCAGCCCCGATTTAGCGACAGGAGGACAACATGGATCAGATCGCGCAGAGCTTGGTCCGCCAGCAGTGTTATGTGAACGGCGCGTGGACCGGCCAGCCCAGCGTGCCCGTCACCGACCCTGCAACCGGCGAAGAGTTGGCGCGGGTGCCCAATTTCGGCGCGGCGGAAACATCGGCGGCCATTGACGCGGCATACGCGGCCTTCCCCGCCTGGGCGGCCAAGCTGGCGAAGGAACGCAGCCAGATCCTGCGGCGCTGGTTTGACCTGGTGCAGACGCACGCCGAGGAGCTGGCGCACCTGTTGAGCGCGGAACAGGGCAAGCCGCTGAGCGAATCGCGCGGCGAGGTCGCCTATGGCGCGTCCTTCATCGAGTTCTTTGCGGAGGAGGCCAAGCGTATTTATGGCGAGACCATCCCGACGCCTCGCCCGGATGCCCGTATCGTGGTCATCAAGCAGCCGATGGGCGTGGTCGCGGCGATTACGCCGTGGAACTTTCCTCTGGCGATGATCACACGCAAGGTCGCCCCAGCGCTCGCGGTCGGAAATACGGTCGTGTGCAAGCCCGCGCCGGATACGCCGCTCACCGCACTGGCGCTCGCGCAACTGGCGGATGAGGCAGGCGTGCCGGCGGGCGTGCTCAACATGGTCACGAGCGATGGGGATGGCGCCGCGGCGATCGGTCAGGAGATGACCTCCAACCCGCTGGTGCGGATGATCGGTTTCACCGGGTCCACGCGCGTGGGCAAGCTGCTGATGGCGCAGGCTGCGGGCACGGTCAAGAAGGTCGCGCTGGAGCTCGGCGGCAATGCGCCGCTGATCGTCTTTGACGATGCCGATCTGGACCGCGCCGTGGCGGGGGCCGTCGCCTCGAAGTACCGCAACACCGGCCAGACATGCGTGTGCGCCAACCGTATCCTGGTGCAGGACGGCGTCTATGATGCGTTCGCCGCGAAGCTGGCGGAGAAGGTCCGCGAGATGAAAGTCGGCCGCGCCACCGAGGCCGAGGTGATGCAAGGCCCGCTCATCAACGAGCAGGCGCTCGAAAAGGTCGAGGCGCATGTAGCCGACGCGATCGCCAAGGGCGCGAAGGTGCTGACCGGCGGCAAGCGCCATTCGCTTGGCCGCACCTTCTATGAGCCGACGATCCTTACCGATGTCACTAGCGACATGCGCATCGCCAATGAGGAAACCTTCGGCCCGGTCGCCCCGCTGTTCCGCTTCCACACCGAGGAAGAAGCGATCGCAACGGCGAACGATACGCCGTCCGGCCTCGCCTCGTATTTCTTCACAAAGGATTTGGGCCGCGCCTGGCGCGTGTCTGAGGCGCTCGAATACGGTATGGTCGGCGTGAACGAAGGCGTGATCTCGAGCGAGTTGGCGCCGTTCGGCGGCGTCAAGGAGTCCGGCCTGGGCCGCGAGGGCTCGCACCACGGCATCGAGGAATTCGTCGAGCTGAAATACATCATGATGTCGGGACTTGGCCGGTGAGCGTCGCACAGTGGAAGCAACAGGCCGCCGAAGCCGCGCTGGAGCTGGTGGAGCCGGGCATGAAGCTCGGGCTGGGCACCGGGTCCACTGCGGCAGCTTTCATCGACGCGCTGGGCGCGCGCGCGCGCGCGGGGCTTCAGGTTGAGTGCGTGGCCACGTCCGCGGCTACGGAAGCTCAGGCGAAGGCAGCTGGCGTTCCGCTCGCCTCGCTTGACGACACCGGCGAACTCGACCTCACCATAGACGGCGCCGACGAGATCGACCCGTCGCTTGGCCTTATCAAGGGCGGGGGCGGCGCGCTCTTGCGTGAGAAGATCGTGGCGATGGCTTCGCAGCGCTTCGTGGTGATCGCGGATGAAAGCAAGCTGGTCGAGGCGCTCGGCGCATTTCCGTTGCCGGTCGAGGTGGAGCCGTTCGGCGCACAGTCCACGCTGCGGATGATCGGCATGGTGGGCCGCGAGGCGGGCTGCGAGGGCGAGGTGCGGCTGCGCGAGGCCGCAGACGGCTCGTTCCGCACCGATGGCGGTCATTTCATCGCCGACTGCCATTTCGGCGTGATCGCGGACCCTGTGCTTCTCGCGGACATGCTGAGCATGATCCCGGGCGTCATTGAGCACGGCCTGTTCATCGATATGGCCGATGCGGCGCTGATCGCCGGGGCCGACGGCGTCCGCGTCCTCGAGCCGGCCGCCGCCGAAGGCTGACAGACGGAGAAAGGCATGAGCACCTACGATTACGATCTCTTCGTCATCGGCGCGGGCTCCGGCGGGGTGCGCGCGGCGCGGCTGACGGGCCAGCTCGGCAAACGGGTCGCCATCGCGGAGCAGGACCGGGTCGGCGGCACCTGCGTCATCCGCGGCTGCGTGCCGAAGAAGTTGCTGGTTTACGCCAGTCAGTTCGGCGAGGCGATCGAAGACTCCGCGGGCTTTGGCTGGCGTGTCGAAGGCGCGCGCTTCGACTGGGCGACGCTGATCGCCAACAAGGACAAGGAAATCGACCGGCTTAATGCCGCCTACACCCGCAACCTGGAGCGCGCGGGCGTCGAGCTGTTCCATAGCCGCGCCGAGCTGTCCGGCCCGCACACGATCCGCCTCACGGCCGACGGCCGCGAGGTCACCGCCGAAACCATCCTGATCGCCACGGGCGGGCGGCCCTGGATGCCCGACATCCCCGGCGTGGCGTACGGTATTTCCTCGGACGAGGCGTTTCATCTGGCCGAGGTCCCCAAACGCATTCTGATCGTCGGCGGCGGGTACATCGCGGTCGAATTCGCCGGCATCTTCGCGGGGCTGGGATCCCGGGTGAAGCTCGCCTATCGCGGCGACCAGATCCTCCGTGGCTTCGACGACGATATGCGCAACGCCTGCGCCGATCATATGCGCAAGAAGGGGATCGGCATCCTGACACACACCGAGCTGGACGCGATCGAGCAGGACAGCGATGCCTATCGCGTGAGGCTGCGCGGCGGCGGCACGCTAGAGACCGACGTCGTGATGTTCGCCACCGGCCGCGTGCCAAACACCAAAGGACTGGGGCTGAGCGAGCTCGGTGTGGAGCGTGGCTGGAACGGCTATGTGGTTGTCAATGAATACTCGCAGTCGTCTGTCCCGCACATCTATGCGATCGGCGATGTCACCCATCGCGTCGCGCTCACCCCGGTCGCCATCGACGAGGGCGTGCGCTTCGTCGAGACGGTGTTCAAGGACAACCCGCAAGAGGTGGACCACAGCTACATCCCGACCGCCGTGTTCTCGCAGCCCGAAATCGGCACGGTCGGCCTGACCGAAGCGGAGGCAAGCGAGCGCGAGACGGGCATCGACATCTACATGGCCCGGTTCCGGCCGATGAAGCACACGCTTTCCGGGCGGGACGAGCAGATGGTGATGAAGCTGATCGTCGATCAGGAGTCAGACTGCGTGCTGGGCGTGCATATTTTCGGCCCGGACGCCGCGGAGATGGCCCAGCTTGCGGCGATCCCCATGCGCATGGGCGCGACCAAGGCGGACTTCGACGCGACGATGGCGCTGCACCCGTCAGCGGCGGAAGAGCTTGTTACCATGCGCGAGAAGTTGCCGCCGCGCACCGTGCGGGCGGCGGAGTAGCTCACCAGGCCAACACCGGATACAGCGAGCTGACCAGCAGCACGCCCATCGCGATGTTGAATGCGCGCAGCCTCCCCGGGTTGGTCAGAACCCGCTGCGCCTGCTTTCCCAGCACGGCCCAAAAACTCACCGATGGAAGATTGACCAAAAGGAAAACAAGCGCCGCGACCAGCACGCCCTCCAGCCCTGGCGCGGGCAGGTACACACTGATGGCCGTGAGCGCCATCGCCCAGCCCTTCGGATTGACCCACTGGAATGCGGCCGCCTGCAAAAACGTCATTGGCCGGCCGGCACCGCCGCGCCCTGCCGGTGCGCTGGCATTCACGATTTTCCACGTCAGAAACAGCAGATAGGCAACGCTGAGGACTTGAAGCACCGTGTAGGCCGCTGGATACGCATCGAAAACGCCCATCAGGCCCGCGCCGACCAGGACGATCATGAAGGAATGGCCAAGGCTCACGCCCAGCATATGCGGGATCGTGCGGCGCAAGCCGTAGTTGGCGCCCGAAGCCAAGAGCATCAAGTTGTTTGGCCCCGGCGTGATGGACGAGACGAACGCGAACAGGATCAGGGCATACACGATCTCGAAATTCATGGCGCAAACCCATTTTCATAGCTTCCGATGCAAACATATGCGATGACAAGGGAAGGTTTTTTGCTTTTTTCGTCTTGTGATCGGAGATTTCTGCAATAAATGACGAATATCGACGCCATAGACGAAAAAATTTTGCGTTATTTGACCCGGGATGGCCGAATGAGCAACACGGAGTTGGCCCGGCGGGTTGGTTTGTCCTCATCAGCCTGTTTGCGCCGCGTGCAGGAGCTGGAGCGCAGCGGCATCATCAGGGGCTATCGCGCCGCTCTCGATCGCGCGGCACTGGGCACAGGCTTCATCGCCTATGTCGCTGTCGGCCTGTCCGACCACTCCAAAACGGCGCAGGAGGCGTTCGAGCGGTCGATTTCGCTCTCCCCGGAAGTGATTGAATGCCACAACGTCACGGGCGCGATCGAATACCTGCTGCGCGTGGAGGTCGCCGACCTCGCGGCCTATAAGGTCTTCCATACCGATGTGCTCGGCACGCTGCCGCAGGTGACATCGATCACCTCTTACGTGGTCATGGAGTCGCCCAAGGACGAACGCGCCTGAGCACGAGGGTCCAACCCGCTTGCCTCAACGCGCGGGCCGCGACATGGTGAGCGCTCAGATCATCAATTGCAGGAGGGAACTGCCGTGGGGCGTCTTGCCGAGCGTATTGCGCTGGTGACTGGAGCGGCCGGCGGGCTCGGGCTCGCCATGTCAAATCTGTTCGCCGCCGAGGGCGCGCATGTGATCCTCACCGACCTCGACGAGGCTGGCGTTCAGGCAGGCGCCGAGACCATCGAGGCGGGAGGCGGGCGCGCCTCCCACGCGGTGCTGGACGTTACCGATCCGGATGCCATCGCGCGGGTGTTCGCTGATGTCGAGCGCGAGCATGGCAAGCTGCACGTCCTCGTCAACAACGCGGGGAACCTGCTGCGCGCCGACTTCCGCCATATGGACGATGCCGATTGGGAGCGGGTGCTGAACCCGCATCTGTGGGGCACAGTGCGCGTTACCCGCGCGGCCTTCCCGCTGCTTAAAGCGGCCGATGGCGCGTCCATCGTCAATCTGTCCTCGATCATGGCCACGCAGCATGCCCGCCAGCTTTCGGCCTACTCGACGGCCAAGGCCGCGATTGCGGGCCTGTCGCGCAGCCTCGCGGTCGAGTTCGCGCCCTACAACGTCCGCGTCAACTATCTCTGTCCTGGCTTCATCCCGACCACGCTCACCGATCGCTACACCAATAACCCCCACCTATCGAAAGCGCTCATTGCGCAGATGCCGATGCGCCGGTTCGGCACGCCCGAAGAAGTCGCGAAGGCCGCGCTTTTCTTCGCCAGCGACGACTCCGCCTATACGACCGGGCAAGGTCTTATGATAGATGGCGGGATGAGCCTCAATCTGGCCTGAAGGTCAAAATTTCGTGACCGCGCTCCGCTTGATCCGCCGCATTCGCGGGATACCTGCATGGCGACGGCCGGGTGACGCCGGGCGGGGGGCCGCCCTCGCGCGGCGCCTCCGGTCCACCGGCGAGATCAAATGAGACAGGGAGAGTTCAATGGCTTGGAAGAAATTTCTGGCGGGAAGTTCGTTCGTCCTTGCGGGGTTGTTCGGCGCGGCGCTTCTGGCGCTGCCCGGCACGGCTGCTTTGGCGGACCCCCAAACCTATCAGTTCGATAAGAACCACACGCAGATCCGCATCACCTGGAACCATCTGGGCCTGAGCGAACAGTCCCTGATGTTCACGGAATATACAGGCACTGTGACTTTCGATGAGGAGGACGTGTCGAACAGCGCCGTGCAGGTGACGATCGACCCGGCCAGCGTCGATAGCGGTGTGCCGGCTTTCGACGATCATCTGCGCAGCAGCGACTTTTTCCACGTTGAAGAACACGATGAGATCACGTTCGAGACCACGAGCGTCGTCCGCACCGGCCCGAACACCGGCCAGATGACTGGCGATCTCACCATCAAGGGCATCACCAAGCCTGTGACGCTGGATGTGACCCTCAACTATTCCGGCGAGCATCCGTTAGCGGCATTCAATGAAAAGTTTCAGGGGCGTCAGGCGGCAGGCTTTACTGCAACCGGGCGGGTGCTTCGCAGCGACTTCGATCTGGGCCGCAACGCGCCGATTGTGTCCGACTGGGTGGATATCGAGATAAACACCGAACTCTTCTACGAATCAGAAAGCTAAGCGATACGGCCGGGGCCGCGCGCCCCGGACTACCCCGCCGGGACGGCGGCGCTCGGGCCGAGTGCCGCCGAAGTTCCCGCCACCGTTTCCTCAATCAGCCGGTCCACAACTGCGTTCTGCGCATCCCGCTCGCCCATGCCGCTAGCCAGCGCGGCCCGGTAAACCGCAAGCTGCCGGTCTGCGCTCGTGCCGCGGGCCAGGATCGTATGGACATTCTCGACCTCTGCGCGCATTCCCAGAGCATCCGCATCCTCGCCGATCAAGTCGAGCAACTCCTCCATCAACTCGCTGAAGCCGATGATCTCGCCGCGGCCGAAGTCGATCATCCCCTTCTCGATGCCGTAGCGTTGCGCGCGCCAGCGGTTCTCGGTCAGCAGAAAATTGGTGTAGGCCCGCCAGCGCTTGTTCTCGCGGCGCAGGCGGTAGAGCATCCGGCAAACGCAGGCGAACAGCGCGGCGATGGTGATCGCGTCTTCCATCAGCGTACAGATGTCGGGCACGCGCATCTCAAGCGTGGGGAATTTTGCGGACGGGCGCAGATCCCACCAGATCTTGGTGGCGTCCTCGATCACCCCGGCCTTCACCAGCACATCGA
The DNA here is from genome assembly GCA_964650735.1 of uncultured Hyphomicrobiaceae bacterium. Taxonomy (GTDB): domain Bacteria; phylum Pseudomonadota; class Alphaproteobacteria; order Rhizobiales; family Rhodomicrobiaceae; genus Dichotomicrobium. The sequence goes on along the minus strand of CAZYUT010000049.1, from coordinate 5,885 downwards.
CCGTGCGCTGATATTCGCCATAGCTGTCGAACTGCGCGGGCAACCCCGTGCGCGGCAGCTCGTCGAACACGGAAAGCCGATAGGATTTCAGCCCCGTCACCTCGCCCTTCCAGAACGGCGACGACGCGGATAGCGCCAGCAGATGCGGCATGAAGTAGACCGCCTGATTGAGCAAGTCGATGCGCGTGTCGTCATCGTCGATGCCGATATGCACATGCATCCCGCAGATCAACAGGCGGCGCACCACGACTTGCAGGTCTTCCGCTAGCGTATTGTAGCGGTCGCGGTCGGTATGGGCCTGCAGGTTCCATTGCGCGAAGGGGTGCGTCGATGCGGCCATCAGCGCCATGCCGTGCTGGCCAGCCATGCGGGCGAGCGTCGCGCGGATTTCCGCGAGCGTTTCCCGCGCCTCCTGGATCGAGTTGCAGACCCGCGTGCCGATCTCGATCTGCGAACGCAAAAACTCGGGGCTGACCTCCCCAAGCGTGGCGCTGCTAAGCGCGGTCTGGCACGCCTCCATCATCGCCGGCGGCGGATCGGCGACAAGATCGCGCGTCACCGGATCAACCAGCAGATATTCCTCTTCAATTCCGATCGTGAAATTCTTGTCGTCAAACAGCATCAAGCGTCCATAATCCATCAAAGCCGCGCCTGTTCTTACATTACACGATCGTCTGCAATAAATCACCGATCACATAAGCGGCGCCCGCTGCCAGCAGCCCGATCGACAAGGTTTCCAGTCCCGCCACCCACCACGGGCGCGGCGACCAGTAGGCGCGGATCGAACCGATGGCGAAGAACGTCACCGCCGTCATCGCCAGCGCATAGATCGCTGCGTTTTCGAGGCCGAACAAATAGGGGATCAGCGGCACCGATCCGCACAGCACAAAAGCGGCGAACACCGCCGCCGCAGCCCTGGACGGGCGGCGGTTGACCAGCGGCATGCCGTGCTCTTCCGCCATCATCGTGTCGATCCAGCGGTGCTGCTCCGCCGTGATGATGTCAACCACCCGGTCAAGGTCTTCGCCCTTGAAGCCTTTCGCCTCGAAAATCTGGCGGACCTCCTCGCGCTCCCCCTCGGGGTGCATGGCGACGTGACGCTCCTCCATCTCACGTATTTTCTGATATTCCTCGTACTCGGCCTTGGTGCCCGTGTAGTTGGCGGCGGCCATCGACAGCGCGTCGGCGATCAGCTTGGCCAGACCGAGGATCAGGATCACCTGCGAGGACATGCCGGCCCCGACGGCGCCAGCCACGATGGCGAATGTCGTCACCAATCCGTCGATCCCGCCATAGATCCAGTCGCGCAGATAGCTGACGGAAGGACCGGCGCTGAGCCGGTCGGCGATCGCTTGCGGAGAGTGGCTGTGTTCCAGACGCATGGCCGTTTACTTGGTTGCGGTTGCTGCGGCTCGTGGAGCGAATTTGACATTTGAAACCCGTGTGCAGCCTGGCTCTCACTCAAATGTCAAATTCAAAAGCTCCACGAGATTCAATAATTCGCTAGTGGCCCTTTGATTCAGACATTTGCTATGTCGGGTGCCGCGCGGGAAGGCAAATGTCTGAATCGGACCACTAGTCAGTCGGCCAGTGATGACGTATACCATCGTCTAAACGAGGCGGTGTAAATGCCGGGCGGCGCCCGCCCCTGCCGCTCATGCGTAACGAAGAGTTCGAGAGGAATTGGACATGGCAGCTTCTTGGTCGCCGCGAAGCTGGCGCGACAAGCCTGCACAACAGCTCCCTGTCTACAAGGATGAAGCCGCGCTCAAAGAGGTCGAGGCGCAGCTTGCGAGTTATCCGCCGCTGGTTTTTGCCGGCGAGGCGCGCGAGTTGATGGGCAAGCTGGCCGAGGTGGCTCACGGCCGGGCGTTCCTGCTGCAGGGCGGCGATTGCGCCGAGAGCTTTGCGGAGCACGGGCCGAACACCACGCGCGATTTCTTCCGCGTGTTTCTGCAGATGGCGGTGGTGCTGACCTTCGCGGGACGCTGCCCAGTGGTCAAGGTGGGGCGCATCGCGGGCCAGTTTGCCAAGCCGCGCTCCTCGCCCGTCGAGCGCCAGGGCGATGCCGAGCTGCCGAGCTATCGCGGCGACATCGTCAATGACATCAATTTTTCCGATGCCAGCCGGGAGCCGGACCCGCGCCGGATGATCGAAGCCTACCGCCAGTCGGCGGCAACTTTGAACCTGCTGCGCGCCCTGTCTCAGGGCGGCTACGCGGACCTGGAGCGCGTGCATCAATGGACGCTGGACTTCGTCAAGGAAAGCCCGGCGAAGGAGCGCTACCGCGAACTCGCCAACCGCATCAGCGAAAGCCTCGACTTCATGCGCGCCTGCGGCATCACGCCGGACAGCCAGCCGCAGCTTCACCGCACGAGCTTCTACACCAGCCACGAGGCGCTGCTGCTCGGCTACGAGGAGGCATTCACGCGCGTCGACTCGCTTACCGGCGACTGGTATGCGACCTCCGGTCATTTCCTGTGGGTCGGCGACCGCACCCGTCAAGCGGACCACGCGCATATCGAGTATGCCCGCGGCATCAAGAACCCGATCGGGCTGAAATGCGGGCCGAGCATGAGCCCGGATGATCTGCTGCGCCTGATCGACATCCTCAACCCGGACAACACGCCAGGGCGGCTGACGCTCATCACCCGATTTGGAGCGGATGTCGTCGACGATCACCTGCCCGGGCTGATCCGCGCGGTAAAGCGCGAGGGCCGTCACGTCGTCTGGTCCTGTGATCCCATGCACGGCAACACCATCAAGGCGGCCAGCGGCTACAAGACGCGGCCGTTTGGCGCGATCATGCGCGAGGTCGAGCACTTCTTCGATGTGCACGCGGCCGAAGGCACCCATGCCGGCGGCGTCCATGTCGAGATGACGGGCAACAACGTCACCGAATGCACTGGCGGCGCCATGTCGATCAGCGAGACGGACCTGTCCGACCGCTATCACACACATTGCGATCCGCGGCTGAATGCGGATCAGGCGCTTGAATTGGCTTTCCTGATTGCCGAGCGTCTGCGCCGCGAACACATCGAAGACCAACAGCGCGCGGTCAGCGCGGGATAACCAAACCGGGCCGCCTCCGGGCGGTCCTCAGGATTCGATCGCCAACAGGGGCACGAGGCGATGTCACGGCGTTCGCGGCAGCGGCCAACGGTTGTCAATCCGATCTTGAAGCGGTCGGTGGGCGATATCATGCATGAAGCAGCCGCGCTTCGCGGCGCGCATGGCACGGGCGAACCTGCCGAGTCCGTCGTGGCCGACATCCTTCGCCCCGCGAAAGCGCCGGATAGCGCGGATCAGTTTGAATGGCCGATGCCGCTCGAGGACTTCCGCAAGGGCAACTTTCTGCATAGCGGCGATGTTGTCCTGACCTCGAAGATGGGCAGCTTCTTCTCGTTGCTGAACCGCCTGATCGACAGTTCGGATTTCGCGCATACCGCGCTTGTCTTCGCGACGCCGCGCTCGGAGATCGGGCTGGACGACAGCTACGTCATCGAAACGACCTTTGGCGGCGTCGAGCTGGGCGCGTTCGGCGAGTTCGTGGCCCCGTGCGAGGTCTATCCGGACACCGGCCGCCCGCCGGAATACATCGTCGGCATCAAGCGGCTGGAGCAACCCTGGGCGACACCGCAGGTGCGCGCGATGGTGTCGGGGCGCATGCTGCGGTTCCTCGATATGGACAACTACGACTTCTCGATGCTGGCCGCGCTCGCCTCGCGCAACACGCATTTCTGGTTCCGGCTGCGCAGCCTCCTGTTGGGCCGCGCACCTTCGCTGGGCGAGTATTTACGCCGCGGCGGCTACGCTCCGGCTGAGTTCATCTGCTCCGGTTTCGTGCAGTTCGCCTTCGTGGACATGGTGCGCGAGGCGCTCGAGCGCGGCCATATCCCCACGCATCTGGCCGAACAGGCCTGGCGCGATGTTGTGTTCGCACCGTGGGTTGATCATGACACCACCATGGAAGACCTCATGGGCGTGCGTCCGCTCGAACTGGCGCGGACCGACCGGCTGGCCTGGAAATACCTCGTTTATGGCGGCCAGGTGCACCGGGTGGACAGTATTGACGACGTGGACGCGCTCTTGAAGCGCATCCGCAAGGAGGTCGGAGAACGCGCCGCCGCTGCAGCCTGACACGCTCACGCAGCTTGCCCTCTTGCGCAACGGCGCGGCGCGGTTACGTTTGGCGGGTGATTGACCACCTTCCTGATCGTGCCTGCGTAACCGACAAGGCGACATGACCGACACCCTCAAGATCGCATTGGCTCAGCTCAACCCGACTGTGGGCGACTTAAACGGCAATGCCCGGCGCGCGCGCGGCGCGTGGGCGGAAGCCGCCGAAGCCGGCACGGATCTGATCTGCTTTCCCGAGCTGTTCATCTGCGGCTATCCGCCGGAAGACCTGATTCTCAAGCCCGCCTTCATCGAAGCCTGCCGCCGAACGGTTGAGGAGCTGGCCGCCGAGACGAGCGATGGTGGCCCGGCGATGCTGATCGGGACCCCCTGGCCCGGCGATGACAAGCCGCACAACAGCGTCGCGCTGCTGGAGGGCGGAGCAGTACGCGACGTGCGCCATAAGGTCGAGCTGCCGAACTATGGCGTGTTCGACGAGAAGCGCATCTTCGCCCCCGGCAAGATGCCCGGCCCGATCAGCTTTCGCGGCGTGCGCATCGGCGTCCCGATCTGCGAGGACATCTGGGTCGAGGATGTCTGCGAATGCCTGGCTGAGACAGGCGCTGAGATGCTGCTCGTCCCCAACGGCTCGCCGTTTACGCTGACCAAGCAGGAAGCCCGGCAGAACGTCGCCGTGGCGCGGGTGGCGGAGAGCGGTCTGCCGCTCGTCTATGTCAACCAGATCGGCGGACAGGACGAACTCGTGTTCGACGGCGCTTCCTTCGTGCTGAATGCTGGCGGCGCACTGGCGGCGCAGATGCAGGACTGGCGCGAGCAGATCGCGATCACGGACTGGACGCGCGGACCTCATGGCTGGGCTTGCGCACCGGGCGAAAAGGCGGTGTTGATCGGAGGCGACGCGGCGGCCTATCAGGCGAGCGTGCTGGGCCTGCGCGATTACGTGGAGAAGAACGGCTTTCCCGGCGTTGTCCTCGGCCTGTCGGGCGGCATCGATTCGGCGCTATGCGCGGCGATCGCGGTGGATGCGCTGGGCGCGGACCGGGTCCACTGCATCATGCTGCCTTACAAATACACCTCCGAGGCGAGCCTGAGCGACGCCGCGGCCTGCGCAGAGGCCCTCGGCGTGCGCTACGACACGGTGCCGATTGCCGCGCCGGTCGAAGGCTTCATCTGCGCGCTCGACCCCGTCCTTGACGGCGGCGGCCACGGCGTGACCATCGAAAACCTGCAATCGCGCACGCGCGGGACCATCCTGATGGCCGTGTCCAACGAGACCGGCGCGATGGTCGTGACGACCGGCAACAAGTCGGAAATGTCGGTGGGCTACGCCACGCTTTACGGCGACATGAACGGCGGCTTCAATCCGATAAAGGATCTGTACAAGACGCAGGTCTACGCTTGCGCGCGCTGGCGCAACGCCAACCGGCCGATCGGCGGGATGGGCCCGGCCGGCGAGGTCATCCCGGAGAACATCATCACCAAGGCGCCCAGCGCGGAACTCAAGCCCGGCCAGACGGACCAGGATTCCCTTCCGCCCTATGACACGCTGGACGACATCCTGCGCTGCAAGATCGAACACGAGATGCCGCATGACGAGATCGTCGCGCGCGGGCATGACGACGCGGTGGTGCGCAAGGTCGAGAACATGCTGCGCATCGCCGAATACAAACGCCGCCAGTCCGCGCCGGGGGTGAAGATCACCGAGCGCGTGTTCGGCCGCGACTGGCGCTATCCGATCACCAACA
>CAZYUT010000048.1:0-14136 GCA_964650735.1 uncultured Hyphomicrobiaceae bacterium | reverse complement strand
GCGTGGGCCTTTTCCGGCCAGCCCTGCTCGCGCCCGGCAACGATCACAGGCGGCGCGGCATAAATCCGCCGCCGCCCGGTCAGCGCCGCGGCCACCCGCTTGGTGATGCTGGTGCGCGCGTCATGCTTGCGGATGAAGGCGGCGATGCGCGGCGCGATTTCCTTGCGGAAGCGCGAGCCGTTGAAAATCCCGAAATGCCCGACCCCGGGCTGCAGCCAGTGCGCCCGTTTCGACTGCGCCAGCCCGCTGCACAGCGTGTGCGCCGCGTGGCATTGGCCCACGCCGGTGATGTCGTCCCTCTCGCCCTCGACCGTCATCAGGGCGGTGCGCCGGATCACGCCAGGGTCAATGCGCCGGCCGCGATGTGTCATCTCGCCCCGGGGCAGCCTGTGGCGCACGAACACCTCATCAACCGTCTGCAGGAAGAACTCCGCTGTCAGGTCCATGACCGCGAGATATTCGTCATAGAACGCGCGGTGCTTTTCCGCCGAGTCGCCGTCGCCCTTCACGAGGTTGAAGAACAGCTCGCGGTGCGCGTTGATGTGGCGGTCAAGGTTCATGGTCATGAAGCCGGTAAGCTGCAGGAAGCCCGGATAGACCGGCCTGCCATAGCCCGGATTTGGCCAGGGGACGTTCGAGATGACGTGACGCGCGAACCAGGCGGTGCCGCGCTTCTCCGCGAGATCGTTCACCAGCGTAGGGTTGATGCGCGTGTCGACCGGCCCGCCCATGAGAATCATACTGCGCGGCGCATGCTGCGACTGGCGAGCCTCCAAGTCCGCGACCGCAGCCAGCACCGGCACAGATGGCTGACACACGGCCATGACATGCACATCGCCGCGGAACAGCGCGATCATCTCCTCGACATAGTCGATGTAATCGTCGAGATCGAAGCGCCCGGCCGCGCGGGGCACGCGGCGCGCATCCTCCCAGTCGGTGATGTAGACGTCGTGCTCGGGCAGCATGGCCTCGACCGTGCCGCGCAGCAGTGTCGCGAAGTGGCCCGACATCGGCGCGACGATCAGCACGCGCGGCTGGCGCGCGGCGCGCGGATCCAGCGTATCGCGGCGAAAATGCAGCAGCCGGCAGAACGGTTTGCGCCAGACCGTCTCCTCCTCAACGCGCACCTTGCGCCCGCCCACCTCGGTGTGCCGGATGCCGAATTCCGGCTTCGGATAGCGCCGCGTGGTTCGCTCCAGAAGTTCGCACGCCGCAAGCGTTCCCTTGCCGAATGTGGTGCGCCCCAGCGGATTGAAGGGGTTGCGCATCATCAGGCTGCACGAATCGCTCGCCGCGCGTGCCGGCCCCATGGCGGCGGTGGTCATCTCGTATATGTGGTAGAGCACTGGCCAAACCTCGCTTGCATCATCCGGCGTTTCGCAGAGCGAAACCGGGAATCAGCCATTAACATACCCCCGATGTTGCACTGCAACAATGGCGGCGGTGTGGACAGGCGCGAGGCTGTTGAGAAGCGAGATGCTATTGCGCGGTTCGGGCGGCGCCAACGCTTGCGGCGGTCTTTTCCCCGCCGAGTTCGCGGCGCAGCCGCTCGGTCATCTTTTCGATGCTGTCACCGTAGGCAAAGTGGGTGACGTATTGGCCATTCTCATCCATCAGGTAGGTGAAGGCGCTATGATCCATGAGATAGCCGCTGGCGGATTCCGGCATCTCCACCTTGGCAAAATACACACGATAGGCCTGCGCTGCCCGGCGGACTTCCTCCTGCGTCCCGGTCAGGCCGACGATCCGGGCGCTGAAATTTGACACGTATTGGGCCATGCGCTCCGGCGTGTCGCGCTCGGGATCGACGGTGATGAAAATTGGCGTCACCTCGCCGGCAAGCGGGCCAAGCCGGTCGAGCGCGATGCTGATGTTGTTGAGCTTAGCCGGGCACACATCGGGGCAATGCGTGAAGCCGAAGAACACGAGCATGTGCTTGCCGGCAAAATCCTGCGGCGTGACCGTCTTGCCCTCGTGGTTCACAAGCGCGAATGGCCCGCCGATGAGGGCCGCGCCGCTGCCTTCCGCGGACTGACTCCCGAGCGGCTGCTGCACATGCTGAAGCGCAAGATGAACGGACAGGCCGAGCGCGAACGCGACCAGCAAGAAGAGCCCAAACCGGATCCAGCGCAACATGACAACCTCCTTGGCCTCTTCGCCGGAGATAGCGTGCGCAGTGCGCCGCCGCAATATGTCGGACGCGGACATCGCGCCGCACGATCCACAGGCCGTTCCGCCCTCGGCTTGGCCACGAAGGCGAATCATCGGATAGAGTCATGGGGGTCTCGGGGGCGGCACAGGGTGCGCACAATCAACATGCGGCATAGGGACGGATGAGCGCGATGGAGGCGGAATCGCCCGGTCCCGGTGGCACGCCTCCGGGAGCCGGTTGGCATATCTCGCCGCAGGCTGGTCTCTTCGCTTCCGCCGCCCGCACACCGCGCTTCTGGCTGCGCTGGGCGCTGCCGCTTCTGGCGATTCTGCTGCTGCTGGGTCTGAGTGCACGCATTGCCCTCCACCTTGTTGATGCGCGGGAGGCCATGTTGGCGCAAGCCGAACGGCGGATCGACATGGCAGGCGCGCTTGTGACAGCCGGGATCGACCGCATCCGTTCCCAGCCGCCGGCCGCTCCGGCCCCGGAAGGAGAAGCCGAGCCGCCCGCGCCCAAGCCTGTCGCCCTGTACGATGCCTGGCGCGCCGCGCTTTCGGAAACCGGCTGGGCCCTGCGCAGCGCCGATTATCACGTCGCTGTCCTCGTTGACCCGGAAGGCCGGGTGATCGCCGAGCAGCCGGTGCGGGGCCATGCCGGCAAGCCGCTCAGTGCGCTCGACAACGACGCCAGCGGCCTTCTCCGCGCCGAGCGCGCGCTGGAACGAGGCGGGCGCGTTGTCGTGCTGGCGCGGCCGCAGACCGCCCTTGCTGTCTGGTTTCGCGACCTGCTGCTGTTCGGCGCGCTCGGTCTCGTCGCCTTCCTCACTGCGGCAGGCATCTTTTGGCTATTTCTATGCCAGCTCAGCCGGCACCGGGCGCTTCTGCGCTCTGCCGAGGCGTTTCGCAGCGATATGGACGCCGCGCTCCATGGCGGTCGTGCTGGCCTGTGCTTCTGGGATATCGTGCGCGGCCAATTGCGTCTGACCAGCTCGGTCTTTACGCCGCTGGGCCTCGACGCGCCGGCGGGCCCGATCGCATTCAGCCGGTTCCGCAGCCTTCTGCATCCGGAGGATGACCTCTACAGCAGCATCAACCGCGCGATGAAGGACGGCACGCCGGACTTCGCCGCGCGCTTTCGCATGGCCGATGCGCAGGGCGACTGGGTATCGTTCGAAATGCGCGGGCGCATCCTTCAGGGCGGCTGGCAGGCGCAGCCGGTCTTCCTCGGCATGGTGATGGAGGTGCCCAGCGATGAGCGCCGCGAGAGCCGGGATGTGCATTTGGCCGCGCGCCTCACCGAGGCGCTCGACAGCGATCAGCATGCCATCGGCATGTGGGACAGCAGCGAGCGGCTGGTTTTTTGCAACCGGCGATTTCAGGAGCTTTACGGTCTCCCGGCCAGCCTGGCGGCGCCGGGCACGCCCCACGCGAAGCTGCAGGAGGCTGCCGCGCGCGCCGTGCCACAGGGCCCCCGTTCGGCTGCCGGGGCGCCGAAATCCCGGGAAGCCAACTATGACATCGAGCTTGACGATGGCCGCTGGATCGCGGTGGCCGAGCGGCGCACGCGCACCAGCGACTTCGTCAGCATCGCCACGGACATCACCACGCTGAAACGCAACGAACGCCGCCTCGCCCTCAGCGAGCGGGAATTGCGCGCCACGGTGGAGAAACTCGAAGACTCGCGCCGCAAGCTGGAGACGCAGACAGGTCAGCTCGTCGAGCTTGCCGACAACTACGCCAAGGAGAAGGCTAGAGCCGAAGAGGCCAGCAAGGCAAAGTCCGAATTCCTCGCTAACATCAGCCATGAACTTCGCACGCCGCTAAACGCGATCATTGGTTTCTCAGAGGTGATGACCGAGGAATTTTTCGGCCCCGTTGGGCACGAGAAATACCGCGATTATGCCAACGACATTCACGAAAGCGGCCGCTATCTCCTGGAGATGATCGACGACATTCTCGATATGTCCAAAATCGAGGCTGGCCAGTTTTCGCTGTCGATCGAGCCGGTGCGCGCGGGCAGTCTGATCGACGAAAGCCTGCGCGTGGTCCAGCCGACTGCCGACGAGCGGCAGATCGCGCTCACCCAGTCCGGCAACCCCGACATCGAGATCGCTGGAGACAAGCGCGCGCTGAAACAGGTACTGCTCAACCTGCTGTCAAATGCGGTGAAGTTCACCCCTGAAGGCGGAGACATCAGCGTGCGCAGCTATCGCTACAAGGGGACGGTGCGTATCGCCATCGCCGATAGCGGCATCGGCATCCCGAGGCATGAAATCGCCAAGCTCGGCAAGCCGTTCCAGCAGGTCGGCAATCAACTCACAAGAGACCACAAGGGTTCAGGGCTGGGGCTCGCAATCTCGCGCTCAATCCTGGAGATGCACGATGGCCGGCTGGATATCAAGAGCAAACCCGGCGAGGGCACAACCGTCACCTGCATCCTGCCCCAGTCGCCGGATCAGCCATCAGCAAACGGTCATGCGCACCAGACGCACGGCGCGAGCGCTGGAAGCTGATATGCGCGTCGCCAGATTGGCGCTCTCGGATGACCGCGCGCGCCACCGCTGCGCGCTCGAAAGGCGAATCGCGGATCGCAGCTTGGGCCAGCCGATGCGTCGCGGCAAAAAGGTCACGTGCCCCGAAAACTTGTTCGATTGCACCCGCACCGCGCTTTCGCCCGACCTGTTCGATAGCTAGTTTCCGTCACATTCGGGGATTCCATGTTCCGGTCGGGGGTTCTGGCCGATCGGCGTCGAGTCAGCGCGTTGCGAGAGGGCGGGGCAAAGAGCTTAGGACAGTTCTAGCCGGCGAAAGGGCGATTCGATAATGCGCAAAGTTCTCGTGTCGGCAATCGCGCTCGCAATAGCGGGCGGGCTGTACACGCCTGTTGCCCGTGGCGAGACCCTGAAGGAGGCGCTCGCGGCGGCTTACATCGCCAATCCGCAGATCAAGGCTCGACGCGCCCAGCTGCGCGCGACCGACGAGGAGGTTGCGCGCGCCAAGTCCGGCTATCGGCCAGTCATCCAGGGCGAGGCGACCTATACGTATCAGGACGTCAACTCACAGCCCCCTTCTCCAGCAGACGGCGTGAGCCACCCCCGCAACTATTCCGTCAGCCTCGCGCAGCCGATTTTTCGCGGCTTCCGCACGGTCAATTCCGTCGAGGCGGCCAAGGCCAGCGTGGAAGCGGCGCGCGAAGACCTGCGCGACGTGGGCCAGCAGGTGCTTCTCGACGCGGTGACGCAGTATATGAATGTGCTGCGCGACCAGGCCATCATCCGGCTGCGGCAGAACAACGTCGAGTTCCTCTCGGAACAGCTCCAGGCCACCCAGGACCGGTTTGACGTTGGCGAGGTCACACGAACTGACGTGGCGCAGGCTCAAGCGCGGCGCGCAGAGGCGGTCTCCGCGCTCAACCTTGCCACAGCAAACCTGAAGACCAGCCGCGCCGCCTACGAACGTGTGATCGGCTTCCCTCCGAGCAACCTCGAAACCCCGAGACCCGCCGACAGCTTGCTCCCGCCAACGCTGGAAGCTGCGTTGCAGGCGGGGGAGAGGCGTAATCCGCAAATCCTCGCGGGTCTGTTCCGGGTCAAATCGGCGGAATACGACACCAAAACGATTAAGGGCGAACTCCTGCCGGAAGTCCAGTTGGAGGCCCGCTACGAAAAGAGCTACGACACTGGCGGCGCGGATGAGCGCGACACGACGACGGTGACCGGCCGGTTGACGGTGCCGATTTACCAGGGTGGCGAAGTCTCTGCGCGCGTGCGCCAGGCGCAGGACATCGAGCTTCAGCGCCGTCAGGAGGTCGATCAGGCGCGTGTCGCCGTGCGCGCCGATGTGGTTTCGGCCTGGGGACAGGTGGTTGCCGCGCGGGCCGCGCTTGTGTCGGATCGCGCCGCGGTAGAGGCGAACCGGATCGCGCTCGAAGGCGTGCGTGCCGAGGAGCAGGTTGGTCAGCGAACGGTGCTCGACGTGCTTGATGCGGAACAGGAGTTGCTGGATTCCCAAGTTTCGCTGGTCACCAGCCGGCGCGATCTTGTGGTGGCGTCCTACGCGCTGCTGGCGGCGATCGGACGTTTGACGCCCGCGGATCTTGATCTCCCGACCGAAATCTACGACCCGGACGCACACTACCGCGATGTCAAGGACCGCCCGTTCGGCTTCCACTGGTCAACCAGCGTTCTGCCCGTGGAGGATACGACCGTTGCCGGCGGCGATGCTGTGCTCGAACCGGGTAACGAATTGATCGACGAGCAGACCGGCGGCGTCGGCGTCAGCCACGAGCCGTGGGTGATCCCCGATGACAATGGGACCTCGCTGAAGTAGCTGCAGCCAGCGCGCGCACAGCGATGTCCAGCCGAACATCGCAGGCCGGAAAATCACCCATAACGCGGAGAAATCCGTCCATAATCTCTTGTCGTTGTCGGCCCTCCTGCGTTATTCACCCTTGAGAAAAGGTAAAGATGCGTTAATGAGCGGCCGGTCGAACGGGCCCAGGCGACCCTTTCCCTTCAGAGCAGTGCGGCGGTGTAAGCGGGGGAACTAACGATGAGTGCGGAGAGCAAAGAGTCGCAACCCAGCATCGACGATATTCTGTCATCGATCCGCGAGATCATTGCGGACGACAGCGCCGAAGGCGGCGTAGACCAGGATGGGGCCCCGCGCAGCCGCGACGCCGCAAACGGTCATCCACAAAGCCGCGAGCACGCCCCTGGCAGCATTTTGAGCGTCCTTCGCGGCGGCCAGGCGCAAGCAGCAGAGCCAGGCACGGACCAGGAGAACGCACCAGAGCCTGCCGAGGACGTGCTTGATCTTTCCGAAGAATTCATCGTGACCGAGGCAACTGCCGCCATCCGACGCGAACAGGAACGCCGGGCGCAGGCGGAGGCAGACGCGCAAGCGCTCCAAGACGGCGCGACCGACGAAGACGCGGCGGTCGCGCAACACGCTGATGAAAACGATGATGAAGCGGCTCTTGGGCAAACCAGCGTCTGGGCGCAGGATTTCCAGATGCCAGTGGGCGAGGCCGGCCCGGCCTCACCGTTCACGGCGGTTCAGACCCATCCCGAAAGCGCTTGGCCCTCCAACGATCCCTTCGATGTGACCGAGAGCTACAAACTGGCGCGCTCACAAGGCGCGGGCGCGCGATTCGCCCGCAAGATCGACGAGGGGCCGCATGAGGCGCCGGCGCCAGACCCAGAGCCGGAAAACGCGGCGGAACCAGCCGGAGATCACCGGGACGAAGCGGGAATCGAACTGACCTCCTTGAGCGAGGGCGGGGCGTCCGCAGATCCCGGCTCGGCGCACGACCAGATCGAATTCGCGCCCGAAGCCGATGCCGCGCTTGATGAGGTGCGGCAGCCGGAGCATCACCAGTTGCGCGCATTCCCGGCGGCGGCCGAACTGGAGGCAGTGTTCGGAATGCCGCCGCGCAACCCGGCCCCAACCGATCCGCAGATCGAGGACGCAGATAGGTTTGAGCCAGGCCAGGAGCCGATGGACGTCTCGCCGCAGCAGTCCACGGATGAGACCGCGTCGGCGCCGCCCGATGCTCACGCGCCGGTCGAGACCATGCCGGAACCGCATCAGGCTGCAGCGCCTGAGGCCCGTGAGCCGATGGAGACAACGCCTGCCCCCGGCCAGGGGGCAGCGCAGTGTGCCCCGGAGCAAACAAGCCGGGCCCCCGCAGCCCCGGCGCCTGCAACTGTTGGCGGCAAGACGCTGGAGGACAGCGTGAAGGAGCTTCTGCGCCCGATGCTGCAGGAGTGGCTCGACAAGAACATGCCCCGGCTTGTCGAAGCGGCGATGCGTGAGGAAGTCGCCGAAGCGGGAGACCAGACCGGCAGCACTGAGAGCATCAGGGAACACCGCGGTGACGAACAGTGAGCGCACGCCGGCATTTCCCAACCGGAAACGCGCCCCAAGCGACATTGACGAAATCCATCCGTCCATCATACAGCAATAGCAAATCGCGTATCAGCGGCCGGCGGGATGACGCTGGGCAGCTGCTGCAAACCACCCTTTTGCATGACGGGCGCGTAGTCAGCCGCGCTGACGCGATAGGCGACAAATCCGCGAAACCTAGACTGGCCGATGTTTGAAAAGACCTACGATCCGGCGGACGTCGAGCCGCGCATTTACCATAAATGGGAAGACGCGGAGGCTTTCCGGGCCGGCCGCCGCGCAAAGACGGCGCAGGGCGAAAACGCAGGCAAGCCCTACTGCATCATGCTGCCGCCGCCCAATGTCACCGGCTCGCTGCATATGGGCCACGCGCTCAACCACACGATCCAGGACATCCTTGTGCGGTTCGAGCGGATGCGCGGGCGCGACGTGCTCTGGCAACCGGGCATGGACCATGCCGGCATCGCCACGCAGATGGTCGTCGAACGCCAGCTTGCCGAGCGCAATGAGCCGGACCGGCGGGCGATGGGCCGCGAGAAGTTTGTCGAGCGCGTCTGGGAGTGGAAGGCCGAATCTGGCGGCATGATCGTCGGCCAGCAGAAGCGCCTCGGCGAAAGCTGCGACTGGTCGCGCGAACGCTTCACGATGGATGAGGGCTTGAGCCGGGCGGTCATCAAGGTCTTCGTCGACTGGCACCGCGCCGGGCTAATCTACCGCGACAAGCGCCTCGTCAACTGGGACCCGAAATTCCAGACCGCGATCTCCGACCTGGAGGTCAACTCAGTCGAAACCCAGGGCCATCTCTGGCACCTGAAATACCGCATCAAGCAGCCCGGCAAGGCGAAATACATCGTCGTTGCAACGACGCGCCCGGAGACGATGCTCGGCGACACAGCCGTCGCGGTCCACCCCGACGACAAGCGCTGGAAGAAGTATATCGGCAGGATGGTCGAATTGCCGCTGACGGGCCGCGAAATCCCGATCATCGCCGATGAGCACGCCGACCCGGAGCAGGGGTCCGGCGCGGTCAAGATCACCCCGGCGCACGACTTCAATGACTTCGAGGTCGGCCGCCGCCACGACCTGCCGATGATCAACATTTTCGACGAGACCGCGCACATCAACGACAACGCGCCGGAGGCCTATCGCGGGCTGGACCGCTTCGAGGCGCGCAAGCGCGTGGTCGCGGACCTCGACGCGCTCGGCCTGCTGGAAAAGATCGACGACCACGTTCTGATGGTTCCCTACGGCGACCGCTCGAACGAGGTCATCGAACCTTACCTGACGGACCAGTGGTTCGCCGATGCCGAAACGCTCGCCAAGCCGGCGATCAAGGCGGTCGAGGACGGGCGCACGCAGTTCGTCCCGCGCAATTGGGAAAAGACCTATTTCGAGTGGATGCGCAACATCCAGCCCTGGTGCATCTCGCGCCAGCTCTGGTGGGGGCATCGCATCCCGGCGTGGTACGGCCCGGACGGCGAGATTTTCGTCGCCATGAACGAGGCCGAAGCCCACAAGCAGGCCAAGAAGCATTACGGCAAGGCGGTGGAGCTACAGCAGGACGAGGACGTTCTCGACACCTGGTTCTCCTCGGCGCTCTGGCCGTTCTCCACGCTGGGCTGGCCGGAGGAGACGCCGGAACTCCAGCGCTACTACCCGACCGACGTTCTCGTCACCGGCTTCGACATCATCTTCTTCTGGGTCGCGCGGATGATGATGGCCGGCCTCTACTTCATGGACGAGGTGCCGTTCCACACGGTGTACATGCACGCCCTGGTCCGCGACGAGAAGGGCCAGAAGATGTCCAAGTCCAAGGGCAACGTTCTGGACCCGCTGGAACTGATCGAGACCTACAGCGCCGATGCGCTGCGCTTCACACTTGCCGCGATGGCCGCGCAGGGCCGCGACGTCAAGATGTCACCCGCGCGCGTGGAGGGCTATCGCAACTTTGCGACGAAGCTCTGGAACGCGGCGCGCTTCACGCAGATGAATGGCTGCCGGATCGACCCGGACTTTGACCCGCACGCCGTCAAGCACCCGATCAACCGCTGGATCCTCGGCGAGACGGAGCGCACCGCGCGCGCCGTGACTCAAGGAATCGAGCAGCACCGCTACAATGAGGCGGCCAACACCCTTTACAGCTTCGTGTGGGGCACCTTCTGCGACTGGTATGTCGAGTTGATCAAGCCTGCGCTGACCGGCCCTGACGGCCCGGTCAAGGCCGAGACGCAAGCTGCTGCCTCCTGGACGCTCGACCAGATCCTCAAGCTGCTGCACCCGTTCATGCCGTTCATTACGGAAGAGCTTTGGGAGAAGCTGGCGCAGGAGTCCGGTATCACGCGGGACGATCTGCTGTGCCTTAGCGACTGGCCGCACCCGACCGGGCTGGCCGATCAGGAAGCCGACCAGGAGCTGAGCTGGGTGGTCGCGCTCATTAGCGAAATCCGCTCGGTCCGTGCGGAAATGAACGTGCCGGCCTCGGCCAAGGCGCCGGTCGTCCTTGTCGGGGCCGATAAGGCGACGCGCGGCCGCGCCGAGTCATATGCGGACAGCATCGCGCGGCTGGCGCGGCTCGAAGCGATCAGCTTCGCGAAGGAAGCGCCGGCGGGGGCCATCCAGACGGTCGTGGATGATACGATCGTGGCGCTGCCGCTTGCTGGCGTCATAGATATCGCTGCCGAGAGCGACCGGCTGCGCCGCGAGATCGAGAAGGTCGGCTCGGAGATCGAGAAGATCGACAAGAAGCTTTCGAACGAGCAATTCGTTTCGCGTGCACCAGAGCACGTGGTCGATGAGCAGCGCGAGCGCCGCGCAGAAGCCGAAGCAGCGGCGAAGCGGCTCCAGGCGGCACTGAGGCGGCTCGAAAGCGCTGCCTGATGGCTGCGACCGCAAGCCGATAAAGTTCTCCCCAATCTGTTAAGCGCGCGTAAACCTTGCTGCGCGTAAACTGTCCGCCACACCCGGTTTGACCGAGGGTGTGACCGCGACAACACATATTGCTGCCAGCGCGTCAAGTTTGCGCCATAATGGATTTCGACCGTGCAGTACACGCAGGTTATGACACCCGTCTGACAGGAATGACACTTGCAGATGACACTCTGGTGAAGCCGTGCTCCGGTCTCTTGCGCCATAATTTGGGCAGTGTGCCACGCGGTTAGGCACGGTGCCGATCGAGGTCAGTAAAAAAACGCCATGGACGCCAAATCGTTCGACAAGTCAAAGCTCCCGAGCCGCCATGTGACCGAGGGCGCGAACCGCGCGCCGCATCGCTCTTACTACTACGCGATGGGGCTTACTGAAGAGCAAATCCATCAGCCTTTTGTCGGGGTCGCCACCTGCTGGAATGAAGCCGCGCCGTGCAACATCGCGCTGATGCGCCAGGCGCAAGCGGTCAAGCAAGGCGTTATCGAAGAACACGGCACGCCGCGCGAATTCTGCACGATCACCGTCACCGACGGCATCGCGATGGGCCACCAGGGCATGAAGTCCTCGTTGGTCAGCCGCGAGGTTATCGCGGACTCCATCGAGTTGACCATGCGCGGCCATTGCTATGATGCGCTCGTTGGCCTTGCTGGCTGTGACAAATCGCTGCCCGGCATGATGATGGCGATGGTCCGGCTCAACGTGCCCAGCGTGTTCATGTATGGCGGTACGATCCTGCCCGGAAAGTTCCGCGGCAAGGAGGTGACGGTCGTCGACGTGTTCGAGGGCGTTGGCAAGCATTCCAGCGGCCTGATGTCCGACGAGGACCTGCACGAACTGGAATGCGTCGCCTGCCCGAGCGCCGGCTCCTGCGGCGGGCAGTTCACCGCCAATACGATGGCCTGCGTGTCCGAGGCGATGGGCATCGCCTTGCCCGGCTCGGCTGGCGCACCCGCGCCCTATGAGACCCGAGATCAATATGGGGCGGCTTCCGGCCGCGCGGTGATGCGCCTGATTGCCGATGGCATCCGCCCGCGCGAGATCGTCACCCGCAAGGCGCTGGAAAACGCGGCAGTGGTCGTGGCGGCCACGGGCGGCTCGACCAATGCGGCGCTGCACCTGCCGGCCATCGCGCACGAGGCCGGCATCAAGTTTGACCTGTTCGACGTCGCTGAGATCTTCCGAAAGACGCCCTACATTGCCGACCTGAAGCCGGGCGGCAAATACGTGGCGAATGACCTCTATGAGGTCGGCGGCGTGCAGATCGTGCTCAAGACGCTGCTGGAGGGCGGCTATCTTCACCCGGACTGCCTCACCGTCACCGGCAAGACGCTCGCCGAAGACCTCGCCGGGGTGCGCTTCCCGGACAATCAGGATGTGGTCTATCCGGTCACGAACCCGATCAGCCCGACCGGCGGCGTTGTCGGCCTGAAGGGCACGCTGGCCCCCGACGGCGCAATCGTGAAGGTCGCTGGCATGAAAAACCTCGTCTTCCGCGGAAAGGCGCGCTGCTTCGACAGCGAAGAGGAGGCATTCGCCGCCGTCGATGCTCGCCAGTACGAGGAAGGCGACATCATCGTGATCCGCTACGAGGGGCCCAAAGGCGGCCCCGGCATGCGCGAGATGCTCTCCACCACTGCCGCGATCTATGGCCAGGGCATGGGCGACAAGGTGGCGCTCATTACCGACGGCCGGTTTTCAGGGGCCACGCGCGGCTTCTGCATCGGCCATGTCGGGCCGGAAGCGGCAGTCGGCGGGCCAATCGCGCTCATCAAGGACGGCGACTCCATCCTGATCGACGCCGAAAAAGGCGTGATCGACCTGGAAGTCGATGCGGCGGAACTTGAGCGGCGCAAGTCGGAATGGAAGCCGCGCGCGACGGATTATCAGAGCGGTGCGCTGTGGAAGTATGCCCAGACGGTCGGGCCCGCGCGTGACGGAGCCGTGACCCATCCCGGGGCGGAAGCGGAAGTGATGTGTTATGCGGATATCTAAGCGAGGCTGGCGGGGGGCTGCGCTTCTTGCCGTTGCGGCGATCGGCGTGGGCGGGCTAGCCGCGCTTGTCGCCGGCGGTCCGGATAGCTTGAGCCCATCGGCCGAGGCGGAGTTTGACTCGCCTCATGCGGCGTACCGCGCGGGCATCCAATCGCTTGCGCAGGAAGACGTCTCGGAAGCCCTTCCGGCCCTGCACTATGCGGCGGATCGCGGCGTTCTCGGCGCGCAGCTTCGTCTGGCCCATCTCTATGGCGCCGACGGCGAGCTTCGCGACGATGCGAGCGCGCTCACTTACAACCACATGATCGTCAACGCATACGGCGGCATCGACCGGCTGCACCCCGCTTCGCCCCGCGTCGCCGAGGCGATGCGCAACCTCTCACGCTACTATCGCGACGGGGTGCCTGAAATTGGCCTCAAACCCGATCCGCGCCGCGCCGCGCAACTGATGCGCGACGCCGCAAGCTATTTCCGCGATCCCAGGGCTCAGTTCGAAATCGGCCGGATGTACGCCGAGGGCGATGGCGTGGCGCGCAGCCAGCGGCTCGCCGCGAGCTGGCTGCTGAAGGCCAGCCAGAAGAGGTTCGCGCCAGCGCAGGCTTATCTCGGGGAAATGTTGTGGCGCGCGGGCGCAAACGACCGGTTGAAGGCGCAGGGTCTGGCGCTGCTCGCACTGGCCGTGGATAATGCCGAGGCAGCACAGCGCGAACGGATTGAAGCCCTTTACAGCGAAGTCGGCCTGGACGCGGAGGCCAGCGTCATCGAGCAGGCCGAGCAATACGTGGCTGCCTGGGAGAGGTTCCGCGCAGCGGGTGCGCTTCACAGAGCGACTGCAAAGCTACGGGCTTTGCGTTCCACGCCTCTCGAAGCTGCCCCCGTTGGCAGCTTGGTCGTGTCCGAAGCTCATACCGAGGCAAACGACACGGCTGCTGTCGACGCGCTGATGCTCGATATTCAGCTTTACCTGCCTTACGAAGTTGTGAGTGAAAACCGATGCGCGGATGCCAATTTCGCGCCGCATCCAATGGACAAGTTCGTGCGCTGTCAGCCTTCGCTGCGGGCCGATGATCCCAGCGACGATATCACCACCATTGAAATCAACCGCTATGGCGGACAGATGCTTTCGGTCGGAGTGGAAGCGCCAAGGCAATAGCATTCTAG